>JAPLNJ010000723.1 GCA_026692885.1 Planctomycetota bacterium
AGATCAAGTTGAAAACCATCTCGACGCTCTTTCCCGTACGGATCAACTCGACGGCCGGCGCTGCGTTACTGGGCACCCAGCCGCGGTCGCTGTCGGCGAACCAGCAGAGGCCAGCGTCGGGACCACCTACCCAAACATACGGAATGAACGAGCCGACGAGCATCGGCTGGGAATCGACCTTGCGGCAGTCCCAAATCGTGCCGGTCTTGTCCTTGGGCAGAAACCGCATGTCGTATCCGGAGCGGATGCCTTCGCCCTTGCCGTAGACGTAGTCGGCCGTCGCCGCATCGAGCGGCACGATCATTTTCAGGCTCTTGATGCCCGCCTTGCCCTGGGGCGACAGGGTCAAATCGACTTTGTACATGCCGTCGAACTCGGCGGTGACGCGGCTGGCGACGTCGAGCGGGCCCAGCGTGGCCCTGGAGTCGGCAACCACGCGGTACGCGGCGGCCGAAACGATCTTGGCCGACGGGCCTTGGGCCTCAACCGTCTTACCGTCAGGCAACTCGGCCCGCAATACAGCCGGACCGGTCAACAGCGCCCGACCCTGCGAGACGACCTGTGATGGCAGGCCCGCGGTGCCGAGGGTCATCGTGCGTCCCCAAACCTCGATGCCGCGGCTGTCGACCTTCATCGGCGTCCAAGGCGGAATGACCTTCGTGAGGTTGCCGGCGCTGGTGTCCCACCATTTGAACTTCCGGGCCGGATCGGCCTTCACGAACTGGCTGCTCGTCTCGCGCAGCACCGCGCCGCTCTTGCCGACGACGGTCAGCTTGGCGGAGTACTTGCCCTCGGGCAGGCCCGGCAGCCGGATCACGCCGCGGATATAGGCCAGGTCGTCGAGCGTGTAGCTCGCCTGGGCCATCTGCTTGCCGGCCTCGCTCAGTACGGCCACGTCGCAACGCTCGACCTGCCCTCGCTTGGCATAGTCGATGAAGTCGCCGATCACTCGCACGTAATCAGCAATCGGATTCAACGACAGCGTCACGCCAATACGGTCGTCGTCGTCCGGGGTCTCCAGCGTGAGGCCCTTGAGGTCGCCGAACTGGCGGGCGCTGGCCCAGTCGAGATACGTCGTCCGGCCGTCCGCCGAGGTGACGCGGATGCGGAAAGAACCGGGCGGCTGGCCCTTTTCCGGCACTTTGTCGAAGTTGAGGGCCGTGCCTGGCGCACGGACCAGCTTGCCTTGGGGAACGTCGAACGTCCCGGTCTTCGTAACGCCGCCGTCGCTCTCGAAGGTCCAGGCCAGCCTGGCGGCCTTCGGACTGAAGGCGGCCAGTTCCAGTCCGAAAGTTCGGGCCTGGGGATCGGCCACGCGGAGCAGATGGATCGCCGGAGCGGACTTCGACAGCACCACTTTGGTGTGCGTGTCGACGGCCGAGAAATCGCTCGTGCCCTCGAAGGAATTCTGCTCCCAGGGCTTCTTGAAATCACGTGCGGCCAGGAACGTGATCGACTCGCCGTCGGTGAAGGGCTTTTCGCGATACATGCTGCGTCGCGGGATGGCGGCCTCCATTTCCCAGGTCCGGCCGTCGGGCGTCAGGCGGTTCCGGACGGTCCAGTTGGCGGTCCAACCCAAGCGGCTGTTGCCGACGGCCGGTTCGTGCATCACGTCGTAGCGTCCGCCGGCAAAATTCGCAAGATATTGGAAGAACACCGGCTGGCCGTCCGGGCTTTGGGAGCCGACGTCGACGAAAAGTTCGTAACTGTCGTCGAACACCACGTTGATATCGTGCGACGTGTCGCGCAGGTTCTGGACGATACGTTCCCCGGGCCGCAGCGGCGATCGCATGGCCACGTAGAGATTGTCTTCGTCCCACATCATCCAGAATCGAGTCTGCCGCGCGCTGACCTGTTTGCCCGTGGTCTGAAGGGCGTTGACGCTTTCGGCGCCTTGCCACTCGGCCTCGTCGATCACGCCGTCGATCTGCGGCTTTTGGCTGGCGTAGGACGCGGTGACAGTGGGCTTCTTGTAACCGGCAGTCACGCCTTTCGTTGCCGTCCTTTCCGCGGCAACGGCGGTCAGGCCCGACAGGAATAGAAGTGCGGCAACCATGTGTGACGGTTTCATTGTGGTCTCTCGTCTCTAGTTGATAGCTGAAAAATCGGACTGCCATGATTCAGTCCTCAACGGGCAGGAAACCTTTGCGATCTACCCCTGGCAATCCCCTCCAAGAAACCCACGTCGCGCGCAGCCATGAAACGATATTCCAGCAAGAACGCGCGGTTCGCCCGGAATAGTTCCTGGATGGTTGTTTCAGCCGCGGCACCCTGCTGTGCGTCGCGCGCGACCTTCTCGTGCAGTTCGCTCCGCTTGCAGATCGCGCAAATCCGAGCCGCCCCATCCAACCTCTCTCGGTTAGCCGGCTCCGAATAGCGTTCTGGGTCAGAAAATACCAGTCGGTGGCGTTAAGCGCCATGGACGCAGCCGCGCGGCACGTCCGCCTCGATGATCACCGCGCCGTCGCGCGTCGTCAGCCGGTAGCCGTCGTCGCGCGCCGCGCCGGCCGCGACCCGAACGACAATCCGCGGCATTTTGCCCTCGGGGGCGATGGGTAGCAACGCACCGCTCATCTCACGCACGCAGCGTTGGATTTCGCAGGCCGCATAAGCTGCGGCACCGTCCGCGGGCGCGACGATCGTGGCCGCGGGCCGTCCCTGATCCACCAGCACCACCGGCCGCCCTTGCGCGAAAGCGGTCGCCGCGGGGATCAGCGCGCCCAACAGGAACCAACGGTAAAGCGGCATCATGGCCTTCTCCTTGTGTTGCCGTTCTATCGTGCCCTAAGGGTCGGCAAAGCAATAAGTGTCGCAGGAATCGTTCGCCGGTGGCGTGTCGCCCCCTGCCGTCTCGTGCGGCAGGTGAAGGAGATTGGCAGGCTAGAACGCATCCGTCAAGACCATCCCCCTCTCTTCTGCTGCCTGCCGCCGGAGGCGGCAGGCAGCAGAAGAGAGGGGGGCGCGGGGCCGGTCTCCTAGCCTGCCAATCTCCTTTACCGGCCAGACCAGCTGGCCGGGGTCGAAACGCCAAAGTCCGAAGTTATTCATTTCGCGGTCCTAATCGCCCGCCACCGCGCCCGCTGTCTCATAAATGCTGTTGGATATCGTGATTAAGGTGAGAGGCTTTTGTCGGAGGCCGGTTCGTAGAGCGCTCGGCCCCAGGTGGCGGCGCGATGAAAGGTCCGAGTCGCTACAAGAGCCAAAGCGATCCGCCGGTCGCCATCACGGATCCAGTCGATACCGTCCTCCTCTTCAAGATTAAACTGCGGCGTCCATCCGCCGAAGCCGCCTTGGCCCGTGAATTCTCCGCCTGTCGTCGCGTCTGTCCCCATCATGGAATCTCCTCGATTTTCAGGGCGTCATAATAGACATCGCCGGTTTTGCTGCCATGGAATACCGCCTGCCAGTGTGGCGCGGCGTTGATGGTGGTGAACTCGCCCGCGAAGACTTCCCACTCGTTTAGCTTTGGCGTCTTGGTGTTGCCCAGCCATGGGGCGGCCTGGATGTCGGACGCCATGGACATGCTAAAGCCACCGTCGCCCGCCGCTGCGCGTTTGATGGCAATGCTGATTTTGTATTTTTTGTTGGGCGGCAGCCAGACATTCCAAGTGATGTGCGCCCTGCCGCCCTCCGGCACCAGCAGGCAACCTTTGCCGCTGTGAGCGTTTTGGAAAACGACGCGCGGGGCGTGCTCCAACTGGTCGTAGCGGCCGCCCTCCTCGGCGAAGAGGTGGTCGTATTCCGAGCCGCCGTCGGCCAATGGGAGAGACAACCCGTAGTTCGAGCGCTCGAAATCGGCGTTCATGAGGAACGGGCCGACACAGGCGTAAGCCTCCTCCGCCGAGGCGTCGTCCAGCGTCAGCCTAGCGACCGCGCTTTCAAACACTTCCAGCTTGTTCAAGTCGGCCTTGATCGTGATGTCCGTCGTCCCTGAGGCAGGCACGCGGAAGGTGCCCGACGCGGGCTCGAAGACGATGTCCAACGCACGTTCCATGGCGATCGTGAACTGTCCTTTCAACTTGCGGTTGACGCGGTTTTTCAAAGTCAGCAGCATCTCTCGCTCGCCGGTTCTCTTCATCCTCGCGTCCAACGGCCCCACGATCTGCGCCGGAAGCAGCCAGTCCATCTTGCTTGACGAGAACAACCCCGTGTCCCATGCGGCCTGTAGCCGGAGGTCGACACGTTCTCCGGTTTTGGCGCCGGAAGCCGCGGCATACGCGAGGGTGACCGGAGTGGGGACTCCCGGCGCTGCCCTGATCGTGACGGCCTCGCCACCGCATCCGGAGGGGCCGGCGACGCGCAGTGTCAGCTCCAGCGGCTCGGGATTGACGTTCAGTACCGCGGCCTCCCCCGTCACGGTCATGCCGGCTGGCAATCCAAGCGGGAGGAGGCGCTTGTCCACCAATGGTTCACAGTCGTTGATCAGGAGCGCCGCCGCATACTTGTCGGCGGGGATCGCGAATTCCCAGCGGCCGTCAGCGGATGTGCCGGTGAGCCGTGTGACCCCTTGCCAGGTCACGAGCCACGCGGCACGCACCGGTCCCCAGCCGTCGGTCGTGACAGTGACTTTCTTGCCGGCCGTTTCCGTGCGATTGTGGATGAGGACGAGCGCGCCCTTGTTGTTCTCATTGCCGCGCAGCATCAGGCGGGCGTCGACGTCGGCGTCGGCGCGGACCCCGACCGTGTCCATGAAGCGGGCGCGGAGGAGGAAGGGGTTGATGATCTTCCGGATGGCCGCGACCCGGCCGGCCCAGGGACGCAGGAAGTCATAGTTCTTGCCGGCAAGCCCGCTGGCCTGGGTCTTGTCCTTGTCGGCGTCGTGGAGCAGCTCGTTCATGCGGTAGGCGTTCAGGAAGACGTTCTCGACCGCGACCTCCGGCTTGCCGTTGGAGGAACCGCCGACCACGATCAGGTCGGGGAAGGTGTAGCGGAACATCTCCAAGGCGTTGTTGTTCCCCATCAACCCCCAGTCGCCGAACTGCTGATAGACGTCGGAGCAGCCCTCCATGCCAAAGACGACGTCCGGGTTGATCACGCGCCCCTCCTCCTTGCAGCGGCGGATCATGCGCAGTTGCCCGCGTCCCCAGTCGCCGGTCGTCGAACTGGCGTCGTCATAGTTGACGCTCGGGAGGGCGGAGCCGATGGCGAAACCGTCGAAGTAGATGCCGTCCGCGGCATAGTCGCCGAGGAACCTCAAGGCCCAGTCGCCGAGATAGTTGTTGAACTCCTTCTTGGCGCTGTCGCACAGCCTCTCCGCATGCAGATGGGGCGGAGCCGCGGCCCCGTCGGGGGCGATGACGCGATTGCGCGCGAAGAAGTCCTTGTCGGGCAATTCGCGCCAGTCAGTTTCCGCGACGTATGCGCGCGGCAGGTTCCCGAGAAAGGTATTATCCCGGTGATAGCCTGGATTGATGAGATGGCCTTGAACGTAATAGTTCGAATGTGCCCCGAGTTCACGAATTTTACGGTTGGTCCACCGAAAATTGTTAATCCCGCCGTACCAGGGAGACGGTAGCGGATAAACGCCGCAGGCGCCATTCTGGGTCGCCATGAAGCCCCAGGTCGCCACCAGGCCGTTGTCGTTGGCGGCGCACTTCTCCGCGGCTTGCACGAGAGTCTGGTCGAAGGGTCCGTACCAAAGCGGGCCGCCCGAGACATAACCGTCGCTCTCGCGGAACCAGCGTGGGGTGTTGCCCTTCTGGAACCAGGAGCCGGCCCACTCGCGGTAGCGATCGGCGCCCCAGTGCCAGTCGCCGGGATGCAGGCCGATGACGGCCTCAGGCAACTCGCAGGTCTGCCCTTTCCGCACGCGGATCCATTTGCGCAATCCGAGTCCCAGCACCGCGCCGTCGGCCGAGCCTTTGGGCAGCAGTTCGGTGGTGGTGAAGGTGTCGTCATACGATGAGAGGTAGAGTCCGGCGTTTTTGCCGACGTCATACAGGTCGACATAACACATGCTGAGCATGCCCGGCCAGGTCCAGTAGCGCGGGTTTGCAAAGCTCTGGGCGGCAGGGTGCTGGATCTTCCAGCCCTGGGTGAATGGCACGATCAGCGTGTCGTCCGCCGCGTCCCCGCCGATGGCAAGGTTGCCGAGCAGCGGGAAGTCCACCGCCACGATCTCGCCGCCGCCCTTGTAGTCAAGCTTCAGCCGACCCCGGATCAATTCCGATTCACCCGCCTCCAACTCCCCCTTGACGAGGATCTCGCCGCCGTTGAAGCAATAGGTGAAAACGAACTTCTCGCCGCCCTGCCCGAGTTTCTCGACCCGGGCGTCCTGCAACTGGCCATCCAACGCGGAGAGGGTCTCCAGCCGTCCCGCCTCCGCCACAATGCGCTCGGTGATGATGAAGAGCGGCTGTCCCTGGTTTTCGGGTACATCATAGGCCGTGCCCGTCCGGGTGTTCCGCAGATGGCACAACCGCCCGGCAAGCCCCTTGACCTGGAACGAGGTTTTCGCGCCGTTCACCGTGAAATCCGGGACGCAGCCGGGGACATAGATGATGCCGGGATTGAAGATGGAAAGCAGGTCGGCGGACCGCAGGGGAGCCGACGAACCTGACGGGGACAGACGGAACCGCAACCGCAGTTCAGAGTTTCTTTCCGTGTCGACCGCCGAGAGGTCGAGATCGGCGGGAAGGGCGTTCCACGTCTTCCCGGCGTCTGACGACCAGTCGCCCTCGACCGTCGGCTGGGACGGAGACTGGGCCAACGCCACTCGGCGCCAGCCTTTCATTCCGTACGGCTTGAACGGGGCGCTGACCGCCTCGGCCGTGTCGGCGAGCTGAAGGGGGCTTGCCGTCAAGATGGCGCCGTCGTCAGGCGGCTTCTCACCGATGGGCAGGAGCGCGACCTGATCGAGGCGGATCCCACCGTGCCAGTTGTTGAAAGTCCAGCTGTGCGCGCCGGTCGCCAGCGTGTAGGTCGGCCCGGGACGCCATGCCCACGTGTCCGCCTTCCACCCGTCGTTCGGCGTGGCGTCCTGGTTTTGGCGCGGGTCGCCGTCCATCGCCTCGGCGTGCGACCAATGCGCCACCAGCGGAATGCTCGCCCGATACCACGCCTGATACTCCCCGGCGGCGGCCAGGTCGAACTCGAACGCGATGCCATTGGCGAAGTCGATGAACTGCCCGCAGGACGCCTTGGCGTCCGGACGGACCCCGCCACGTTCGCTCAAGGTCAGTTTCTTGGCGTGCTCGGCCTCCATGACCAGCCCTTTGCCGCCGGGCGGTTGAACCGAGCGCGTGGACGGCCGCAGGACGCCGTTGCCGAAACTGCAGCCGTTGAGTTCGGTGAAGCGCAGCGAGGCCACGACCTCGTCGGCCTTCTCGCCATGGACGACGAGCGAGGCGTCGTCGATGTCGGCGGTTCCGTTCCACACATGGAAGGCGGCGGAGATGGAGGTGGCGGTCGGATCGGGAGTGAAGGCGAACTCGTACAGTTTCCATGCCGGCGACAGAGTGACCTTCTTGTGAAGCGAGGGCAGCGTCACGGTCTTCCGCTCGCCCATCTTGAACTGGGCCAGGTCGGTCAAGTTGTCGGTGCCGCCGACGATCTCCACCCGGGACTGGTAGGCGTACAGCAGCAGTTCGCCCGTGCCGCGCGCCCAGACCGAAAGCACGAACGTCTTCTTGAGGTCGGGAAGCCGTAGCGGCTGATAGACGGCCGCTTCGTGCTTGCCTTCAGGGATTCGAAGCCGCAGATAGTTTTTGCCGCCATGCGCGCCGTCCCGCGCCACGATCACGGCACCGGGCTCGTCAAGGCTGTGGTGCCGCCGCCAGCCGAACGTGGCCGAGTCGGGATTGGCCTCCTCAAAACCCGGATCGGAGAACAGTTCGACCGCCGGAGTGGAGTGGGCAAACAGGCTGCCGAGCAAAAAGGCCATTGCAGCCATTTTGGTGACGCGAACCGATAAGAACGGCATTTTCATGCGTTTCCGTTATTAGTGTCTGTCCGCATGAAGCTTACACAATTTCGCAGTTACGCAAGCTTCAATGCGCGCTCTTGCAAGGCGATCACGTCAATTGACGGAGATGAACCAGTGCCACAGTCGCGGAGGCCCAAGCCGATGATCACCGGGCATCTCACGTCCGGCGCAAAATCGACCATGTCAAAGATGGCAGCCAATCGTTCCATGGCGTTCTCCTTGTCTTTCCGTTCACTTGATCTCTGCGATGACCAGGTCATCGAAATATGCCGGTGAGGTTGAGTGGTTGTGGAGCGTCCGATAGAGCCCGCCGACAACCTCGCCGGTGGTGACCTCCGCAGTGAACTGCCGCCACTCGGTGCCGGTTTTCCCCTTGCCCAACTGTTGCCCCAGCAAGTTGGCATAGACGCCGTCCTTGCTCTCCGCCTTGATCCAGACGGAGACGCGATAACGGGTGTTGGGCTTGACCACGCTGTGCACCGGATAGGCGCACGTGAACTGCTCGCCAGCCTGCGGTGCGTCGAGTTGCAGGCAGGTTTTGCCGGTGTGCGCGCCCTCCGCCAAATGCATTCGCTCGTAGGCCCAGGCGTCGCCCAGCTTGCGGCACATCCACCAGTCCGGCTTGCGGTCACCGGCGCTGTCGCTCTCGAAGTTACCGTTGGGCACGGCGGGAATGACGGCGCGCACCAGAATCTGGCGCTGGCCGTCGAGCTTCGCCTCCGCCGTCAACTCGGCGATCTCCGTCAGTAGCGCCTGGCCGTCCACCGTCACCGGCAGGAGGAATTCGCCCGTCGGCGGGATGTCCACTTCTGCGGCCGCCGTCACGGTCAGCGGCGCGGCCGCTGTGAGCTTGACGGTGCCGCGGATCGATTCATCCGAAAGATTCTTGAACCAGAGATGGTAACTGCCCGGGTTACCGCGGAGATCGGCGAGCACAGGCGGGTTGACCACCACGAAACTGTAGGTGCTGAAATTGCCTGCGGGCGTGCTAATGTCGCACCAGACGTCATGGCGGCCGGCAGTGGCCTGGGCGGGCGCGGTGACGGGCAGGGTGCAGGTGAGCGTGCCGCCGCTGGCGAACGGCCCGAAGGACACGGCAGTCGGCGTCGTCCAGCCCTTGGGCAGGCGCAGCGTGGCGGTGCCGGAGAGCGGCGTCGCGTTGACGTTGACGAGAGTGAGGTTCAGCGGCCGGGTCGCCCGCGGCGTGGTGGCCGGGTCAAGCTCCCAGCGCACCACCGGCGCCAGCCGGTTGGCCAGCACCACCGCGCTGCACTCGGACGCCGGCACGGGGAACGTGTAGCGGTCGCCCTGCTGCGTGCCGCGCATCGGCAGGAGCTTGCCCTCCAAGGTCCAGGCGTAAGCGGCGGTGATCGGGCCGATCTCCTTGACGTCCAGCGTCACCACGGCATCCTGGCGCACCGGCAAGTTGATCAGGTTCACCACCGCGCCGCGCTGGCCGTCCTTGGCGTAGCGGAACCAGCGGCCGATCGTGCCGCGGAACGGCGCGTTCTGGTTCACCCCGGCATCGGTGTATTCCGGCGTCAGCGCCTGGCCGCCCGCCGTCACGGCCAGCCCGACGGTGTCCATGAACTGCGCATCGTAGAGCAAGCTCTTCACCGCGCGGCGCAGGTCCAGCAGGCGCGGGTCCTGCGGGAACTGCTCGAAGCGCGCGCCCACCTGCCAGATGAACCGGTAGCGCTCCTGACCGCCAAAGGCCGCCGCCGTGCCGCCGTTCCAGCCGCCGTCGATGAGCAGGTGCTCGGGGTTGCAGTAGCGGTAGAACTCCAGCCGGTTGAAGACGCCGGAGGTCATGTGCAGGTCCAGGTATTGCCCGTAGACATCGTTGCAGACTTCGCCGCTGGACGTGTAGTACGGGTTCTTCGCCCGCGACGTCGCCTGCATGCGGGCAATGACCTCCAGCGTGGCGCGGGTCCAGCAGCCGTAGGTGTCCGGGAAGTCGGGGTAGAGCTTGCCGTTGCCATAGATCATGTTGAACTGGTCGTAATACATCCCGTCCGTGCCCCACGCGAGATAGCGGCGCGTCCAATCGGCCAGCCAGTCGCGCCACTTCCGCGAACCCATGGCCATGCCGAGCTGCTCGAAGTAGTCGTGCTCCATGCGCGGGTAGCTGCCGTCGTAGTTGTAGGTCGCCACCTTCGCGTACCAAGCGTCATCCGGCACGGGGACGCCCTGCGGAATCCGCGATTTGGGGAAGGAGCCGATACGCGGGTAGTGCCCGTAGCCCGGCGACCAGAGGTGGAAGTTGTGGTAGGGCGTGTAGAAACCGCCGAGGGCCCGGCGGACCGCCATTTTCTGCACAAACTCCCCGATGCTGCCCCAGGCTTGTGCCGGGTATAGGTAGAGCCCGCAGTAGCCGGAATCGGCGCCGTCGGTCATCTGCCGGTTGGCGGCCATCAGCGGCGAGGCCCTGTCGGCCGTGATCATGTCCCAACCAGTCAGGTTGGCGATGTTGGAGTCCTGCCCGATCCAGCCGTCGACCAGCCATTTCAAGTAAGCGGGCGGGTCGGGGCGTTTGAGGACCCGCGCCACGTAGGCGCGGTAGATATCCGCTCCCTCGTGCCAATCCGGCCCCGTGAGGGCGAGGCGGTAGACGCCGCTGGTCCACTGGGCGCGAGGCTCGCAGAGGATGCGTTGCGCGGCGGCCAGGGTAGTGCCGCCGGAGCTGTCGCCGCCGAAGACGAAGGCGTAGTCGTCCAGCTTCGCGTCCTCGATGCCGAAGTAAAACCCCTGGCTGTCATCCCACATGGCCATCCAACGCATGCTCGGGCCCCAGTCGGTCTGCGGGCCTTGCGCGGCGGGGTGTTTCCACACCTGCCCCCAGCACTTCGGCTCGAACATCCAATCGTCCGCCGCCTCATCACCGAGCTTCACGCCGGTGAGCACGGGGAAGCGGATCTCGCACACTTCGAGTTCGGTGGGATTGTCGATGGCGAGTTGCCACTCGGTCTGGCCGTCGGGGCGGAGCGTGACGGTGCTGGTCAGACGCATGCCGTTGGCCAGCCGGTGGCGCAGGGTGAGCGCGGGCGTTTCCGCCGTGCCGCCGACCGTCACCTCTTCCAGTTGGCTGCTGTACAGGTCGGCGGAGGCGGTCGGCGACGCGCCGGGCTTCTTGGTCATCACCATGGCCAGCGCGTCATGCAGCGCGGCGGCGCCGCTCACCGACTTATTGGCTTTCTTGTCGAAGAGGCTCTTCACGCCGTAGGGGTCCAGCTCCAACCGCAGGCGGGCGTTCTCCACCACCTTGACGTGGTTGAGTTCGGCAAGGTTTAGCTCCGCCTTGGGCACACGGGAAAACGCCACCCCGGCCAGCGCGAAGTCGGCGGCATGCACATCAAGACGCAGGTCGGCGCCATGTACGCGTTTGGTGAAATAGGCGAACGGCAGGCGGGCGGTGAGGGTTTTCCAGGTCTTGCTGCCTTCCAACTTCACGCCCTGCGGGCAGGCATCCGGAGTGCGCCACACGCCGGCAGGATAGGGATCATGCCTGACCCGCGGGTCGGACGAGTCGTACTTGATCACCAGCGTCCCCGGCGCGCCATCGAAGTAACGCACGGTCAGGAGCACATCGTTGTCCCCGAGCCAGGCAGCGAAGGCGTTCCACGGCTCGGCGAGGAGGTAGAAATAGCCCAGCGTGCCATCGGCCCGCACCGACCGGACGCAGGCCACGCCATCGCGCGTTGCGGGGGTGAGATCGCCCTCCCCGCCGCCCTTGTCGCGCGGCGAGATGCCGCGGTTCTCGACGACACCCGTCGGGCCGAACAGGAGCCATTTGCTGTTGGCGGCGTCGTCCAACCAGGCGGGCGGCTCGGCCTGGACCCTTTGCGCCGTCGCCATTGCCACCAACGAGAGAACCACCACCGCGCACCGTGTCATGCGATGCTTCATTGGCTGTCACCTTCTTGGATATGGATCACATCGATCCAGTTGTCGGTATTCCCGGATGCACCAGCACGCGGGATTCGCCGGGCTGGAGAATGATGGCGGTGTCCGCGAAGATCAGGCCCGGCAGAGCGATGACTTGCGACAGCTTCGCCGTGATGGGCTGGTCGGTCGGGTTGTTGACCGAGACGTGCCACAGCGGCGGAGTCTGTCCTTCGGCATCCTTCAGGCAGACGACCTCGATGAAGAGGTCCTTGCCGACGGTGTCGGCCACCACGGGCTGGCCCGCCACCAGGTGATGCAGCGCGGCTTGCCCGGAGTAAACCGGGAAATAGACACGGCCGTCGAAGTCCACCGCCAGGGAACGGAAACGGTTCTGGGCCTTGCCGTAGCGGCCCGCGCCGATGTAACCGTCCTTCTGCCAGAGGATGGCGCTCCAGCGCGGATTTAGGCCAGAGACGCGGAACGGCAGGTTGGCGTCGAGATTATCGGGCGACCGCGGCACCTTGACCTCGGCGGCAGCGTTGTCGGCGGTCAGTTCGATCACGCAGGGGGGCGTGTCGAGTCGCTTGCCGCGGAGAATTTCCAGGCCGTCGGGCTGCTGGAAGTAACCCACCCAGCGCAGCAATTCATCGGTGCCCGCGATCGGCCTGTCCATCGGCCAGGCGCACTGAAACCATTCGACCGTGCGGGTTGCGCCCGCCTTTACCGGCAACCCCTCCTTCGGCAAATCTTCCCAAATCCTCGCAAGTGTCGGATCGACGTACAATTCCAGGGGCACGCCGCGATTGACCCACAGCAGCGAATTGGCCTCGTTGGGCGAGATGGCGGCGAGCCAGTCTCCGGTGGCAAGCGTCCAGTTGAAACCCCCGGGCGATTGGCGGGAGCCAATCGGTGATGCGTCGCGGGCCTTCAAGATGCGGTCGCCCCTCCCCAACACCAGCAGGATGTTGGCCGGCATCTCCTTGCGCCAGCAATAGCCAATGCTGGAACTGGACCAATCTCCCGCATGGGTTAGCGTCAGGTCTTTCTTGTAGGTGTTGAGCTGGGTGTAGAGCGTGGCCGTGGGCCCGCCTGCCAACCCCATCGGCCCCCAGCCGGTGGCGGTGCCGGTCTGATACTGCGCCCATTCGGTGTAGATACCGACCAAGTCCACCAGCGGCGTCGGCTCGATCGGGCCGTAGCCGCTCCAGGGATTGCGGTGCGGCGAGCCGGGCGGCAGGAGGCCGCGGCTCACACTCCGGCCGCGCCACACATTGTCGTCACAACATTCCAGCACCGGCGTCTGGCAGATCATCTGCGTCTGAACGCCGACATCCGCCTGGAAGTTCGGATTGACCGCTCCCCAGCCGAACAGCGGGCGCGAGGCCTCGCCGCCCATGCCATCCCACATGGCCCCGGCCTCGGGCACATGCGGAAGCGCGCCGGATCGCGACCAGCCGGGGCCGCGGAACAGCTTCATCCCGCCACAATCGTTGACGTGGTCACTGCAGAACACGGCGGCGGGCGAGCCGTCATTCCAGCCACGCAACGGATAGGAGACCGCCTTGCCCCCCTTCACATCGGTGGCGATCACGCTCATGTTGCGATAGAGCGAGCCGCTGAGAAAGAGCCGGGTAGAGAACTCCTTCGCGCCGTTGGGCAGGAACCGGCGGAACAGGTTTGTGCCCTCGTACACGCACACTGCTTTCAACCCCGTCTCGGAGGTCACCTGCAGGAACGGCGTCACCAGCATGCGGCTGGCGGCAAATCGCTCGCCGGCATAGGCGCCGGTGCGGTACATGCCGTCCGGCCAGTGCCGGATCAGCGGGCCGCTGCTCGGGAAGACGTTGGGGGCGTCGTAGGGCCCAATCCAGCGCAAGGCGTTCTGCCAGAGCGTCGCAACCGTCCCCGCGGCATAGGTAAACGCCTGACCGCCTGTGATCGCCGCCGCCAACTCCGCCGGCGAGTCCACCAGGTTGATGACCACCGGCGTGCCGTTTAGTGTCCCGGCGCTGGCCAGCAGGAACTGGTCGGTGACGTCCTCCACCAACTTGCCGTGGTCGTAATACACCACGCCGACCATGCTGAACAGGCGCAGGTCGTGCACCGCCAGGCCGCCGCTTTTCATCGGCCCGGTGAAATCGAACCAGCCCATGGAGTTCACGTCATTGCGCTGGGATTCAAAGACAAAATCAATGAACTTGCTGGAGTCCCAGGTGCCGTTTGCATTCCGCGGCTGGATCATCAGGGTCTTCTTGTCCGGCGAAAGATACTTGTCGTGGATGAAGAGCGGGTCCGCGCCGAAATTGAAGTACTGGTTGCCCAGGTTGCTCTTGATCCGGTAGCCCGCGACCAGCAAGAGATCCTTGCCGCTGTTGGCTTTGCAGTCGGCGACCAGCTTCGCCAGCTTCTCCGGGGTCAGTTGCGCCATGTCCTCGAGGAAAACAATGAACGACAGCCCCTGTTTGCGCGCCTCGGCCGCATACTCGGCCACCGTGCCCTTTCCGCCGGAATAGGCGGTGCGCGGGCCGATCATGCCCTTGAGCAGGTTCACCGGCGGCGGAGGAAGGGCGGGATTGAGGTCAACCGTCTGAGGTTGAAGGTACGGAAGATTGCCGTTCGCGTCTTTCTTTTCCAGCGGCCGTGCCCAGCGATCCGCCGGCGTCTTCGCGCCGCCCAGTTTCCCGGAGGCCAGACTCGGTTCGGCCAGCCAGCGGAAGGTGTTGACCAGCAGCTTGCCAAAATCGGACGGCGTGCCGTTCAGCCCCTTATCCAGCATGGCGCCGTTGTGTACCCAGGACAGGCCGGACTCGAAGTGAAACTTGGGACTCGCGTGGAAGAACGCCAGCCGCCCCGGGCCGAGGTCGCGGACGGCGAACAGCGCCGGCTCCGTGACGCTGGCCGGCCGCACAAACGGCGCGTCGTAGTACGGGATGCCCGGCTTCTGCTCCGGGAGGACAATCGCTTCCGTCCGGCTGCCTTTCGGCGCGCGCACCACCACGTTCCAGGTGTCGTCCACGTCGATGGGCCCGGCGACCATCATCCAGGTATCGCCGCCGAGCGGGTACCAGACGCCCGGGACGCCTTCGGAGACCGGACTCGCCGCCACGTTGGCGGTATGGAAGAATGACATCCCCAGGCGCGGATGCCTGATGATCTGGTCGGGCGGCAGCACCACGCGCTCGAGTGGCCGCCGCGCGCCCCAGCGAGCCAGCGCCTTCTGCGTCGTGTTGTAGAACCCGGCCCCGTTGGCATGCTGGACCAGATTGACCATCACGCCGCCGCCTTCGGCCAGGAACTGGTCCGCCAGCGCCAGCGTCTGCTCGAGGTTCGGCCCCGAGGCCGGCCCGCCCTCGGCTGCCTGCGTGACCTGCCCTTCCTGCGGGAAATCTAACAGGACCAGGGCGTTGTATTGCTTCAGCCGGTCCCAGGTCAGTTGGTTGTGGTTGATGCACTCCACCTCGAACCCGGCCGCCTGCAACTGCTTCATGTATTGCAGATCCGGCACGGCACCCCAGTTATCGATGAGGATGGCGGGGCGATTTTCCTGTGCTTGCGCACCGAGCGCGCAGACAATCGCCAACAACCCAAGCACGATCTGTTTCATAACGTTCTTCATGTTCTCTAACTCCAGGGGCCACTCAGTCGAACACCAGCGTACCGAACTCGTGGAACTCGTGGAAACTGGGGCCGACGCGCGCCCAATCCCGTGAGCACATATCCCGTAATGGCACCCTCGGCGAACAGGCACAGGCGTGCCCCGGCCTGCGCCGTTTGCCTCGCGAGGGTCTCGATCTGTCGCAGATTCCCCTCCATGTCGCCGGGCCGGCAGACGATCTGCCCGGCCGCCAGGTGAATCGTCTTCGGCTCGTCGGCTGGTGCGAGTTCTGCGCCGGGTGCAGGTCCAAGGGCGGTTGCCCAGTTGAGCAGTACCAGCCCGCCGGCCAGAATCGCGCTGCCACGCAGGTTCAGATCAGGTGCGATCATCGTTCGTCTCCTTGTCATTTGGCGCCGCTTTCCCGCGGCAGATCGCCTAAGTGCCGGCGCATCAATAAGTGTCGGGTTTTCAAAGTAGTCATCACGCTCCGCTTGATGACATGTCGTCGTGCGACCGCTTGAGCCAGAGCCCCACTTTACCGTCAGCATGGGCGGTGAAGGTGTGGGGCAGACCCGCGTCGTCGTACTCGCGGCCGTCGACGACGAACTTGTCCACATGCACCCAGGAATCACTCGACGCCTTGTTCCGCGGCTTCCCATGCCAGCCCACGACGGTCACGGTCACCTCGTGGTCGCCGGCCGGCAGGCCCTCCTTCGAAAAGAGGACGGCGTCGCGTTTCCCCTCCGGGCTGTAGCAGTCAAACTGCGGCTGCGGCTGGCCATCGAGGGCAATGTCGGCAAAGCCGCAGTTCGGGCCGGTCTTCCCGATGACGCTGATCGAGGTGCCGCGAAAGCGGAAGGCGACACTGGCATTGTTGTCGCGCGCCCCGCGGGTGGCGCCGTCGAAAGCCTCCTTGTCGGCGTGCACGGTCCACGGCCCCTTGTAGGCGGGGCCGTATTCCGGCAGCAGCGAACCGGTCCAGCGGATGCCGCCGGGCGCGGGGTTCATCTTGTTCCACGAGACGTCGACACCCGCGGCGACCGCCACCCCGCGCGGCTTCGTCAGGGCGGCATCCTCGAACGTGACGGCCGTCAGCCCCTGGCCGGTGTGCGCCGCCGCGGGCGTGGTGATCCGGATCTTTCCAGACTGCCGTTGCCAGTCGTTCCAGCCGGAGACGCGATAGACCCGCACCTCGTTCTCCCAGTTGCCGAAGAAGAGCACGTCGCCGTCGGGCAGCGTCGCCACGGAGGCGTGGCAGAACTCGCCGCCGAGTTGATACCAGTGCTTCGCTATGCCGTTGAGGTCGGCGTGATCCATCAGGCCGCCGACATACAGACCATCGCGATCCCACACGTAGGAGACGGCGAGGTTGGCCATGTTCCAGCCTCCGTCCACGTCGATCGCCACCACGCTGTCATGGGCGACTCCCGCGATGCCGCGCAGGTTGTAACGAATCTCACCCGGCTGCCACGGCTGGGCGGGCGCCAACTGGCCCACCGTCCAGCGCGGTTGGCCGGTGGACGACCACTGCTGCATGAACGAATCAGCCGACGAGCACCACCCGCTGGTCCAGTCGTTGATGGCGGCATAGAGCGCGCCGCTCTTCGGGTCCTGGCCCAGGAAGACCGACCAGCGCGAATCGGCAAAATGGTTGGGATCGAAACGGGACGGCATCGCGCCGAAACGCTCCCCCTGCGGCATCGTCCCGTAGATCGGGCTTCCCGCGTCGTTCCAGCGGGTGACAGCCAACCGGTTGACCCAGCGGCTCTTGTTATCGCCTGTCGCCATGAAGCAACTGAAGTCAGCGGCGGTGTGGGGTTCCCAACTGTTCGGAATGCCCCCTTCGTAAAAGGTCACCTCCGTCTGCTGCGGCAGGCCGTCGCCATTGGCGTCGTTCCACTGATAGGAGGCATTCTTTCCGGCCCACTCCTTGATGAACTGCGGGGCGGCATGGAGCCCGCCGCAGACCGTGACAGGCACGAGCTTCCAGTTCTTCTCGTCCACCTTGAGGATCGTGGGCAGCGTTGCGAGTGCCAGGTATGTGGCCCCGCCATGCTTGTAGACGTGGAAGTAACCGCCCTCGTTCCAACTGTCTCCCACCAGCCCGTCGGCCAGCCCGGTGTATCGGTAACAGGAATGGACGGTCCAGGTTTTCCGCTCGTAGTCCACGAGCACCCGCATCACCCAGCCACCCTGCGATCCCACCCACATCACCTGCGGGTTGTCGCCTTCGGGGGCGGCATGCGGCGCCCAGCGTTGACCGCCATACCACTCCCTCACGACGGAACCGTCGGCCGCGAAATGGGCCGTGCGCCGCGGGGCGGTCGTGGCTTCGGTCACATAGAAGCCGCCCTTGCCGTCGGCGCAGAGATCGGCGAACCCGGCGAAGCTGCGCTTGGCCGCCTGGTCGTAGAGGCCGTCCTGCCGGCCGCCCTTCGCACCGTAGGTGGTGCGCAAGGCCCCGGCGGCCGAGAACCGCTTGATCTGCTGCGTTCCGGCCTCGTAGGCGAGCAGATCGCCGGAGGTGTGATCGACATCAAGCCGCCCAGGTTTGTCGAGGCCGGTGACGACGTCGGTCTGCGTCTTGTTCGCGCGCTACAGCCTCACGATGCGGTCGCCCGTGCTGACGCAGACCGTGCCATCCGCCCCGACCGCGACTCCCGCCGGCGCCGGCAACTCCACCGTGTCGAGCAGGGTGCCCGCCTGCGGGTCATACCACCGGAGCGCGTTCCGCTTTTCGTAGGCCACGACCAGCACGCCCGCGTGCGCGTCCATGTCGCTCGCATCCATGTCCTTGCTCGCGTCGTCCCATTGAACATCGATGCCGTTCGGTTGCGGCCCCGTGCCGAAATCCGCCTGAAATTGCGGCGACAGTTTTCCGGTGGCCGCGTCATACACAAAGACGCACTGCTTCGAAAGTTTCACCTTGATTCGCGGGTCTCCCCAGGGCGTATGCCCGAGCATGAAGAGCTTCCCGCCGTCCACGGCCAGGCTCAATGCCCCATCCCATGGGCGCGGATGCAGCGCGGTCCAGAGCCGCGCTTTGCCGTCGGGCGTCATCTTGAGCATGCAGGTCTCGATGTTTTCCGTGGTGTGGGCCGCGACATAGATCCCGGTCTCGTCCACGGCGATGCCGAACGGCGCATGATGAGTCCCCGGTCCACACGCCGTTCGCCAATCGTTACCCGGCGAAAAGTTCGACCCGAGGCTCATCAGATACGTCGCCTTCAGCCCCGGAGTCTGCAACATCTTCCACGAGTACTCTCCAGCGGGCAGCGCCTTACCATCGCGGTCGAGCCCATCCCAAATCAGCGACTGCTTCCCCGCCGCCATCGGCACCGCATGCAGCAACTCCCGGACAAGGCGACCTTCAGAGTCATAAACCGCCGCCGACACATTGCCCGGCTTCTCAATCGTGAACGAAATCGGCAAGCCGCCCGCGCGTGGTTCATCCGCCATGACGACGGTCGCCAACGCGACCACCATCCCGGCCATGACTCGGGTGATGTTTGTGCTTCTCATCTTGAATCCTGGATTGTGTTCTGGTTGCGATGAACTGGATGCTTCGGGAACTCTCTGCTCGCTTCGCTTTTTCTCATTGGCCTATGGCCACCTTCTCCAACTTACCGTCGACAACATTGCGATGGATAAGCAGGATTTCCTGCTGCCCGGCCGGCAGGTCAATCTCGCCGAACAACTCCGTCACGACCTCCTCGACCACAGTCTTCGGCTTGAGACCTGCTGAAGCCGAGGCGAGTTGCAAAGGCACCTCTTTTTGCTCGGTCTTGGTCGGCAGCAGCTTGCCGACGGTTTTGCCGCCGACCCGCACTTCGAACTCCATCGGCAGCCGTTCGCTGGGGACCAGCTTCTCGCGCAAGGCAAGGAGGTCTTCCCATTGGGCCTGCCAGCACGGCTTGCGATCGGAGTAGCGGAAAACGCCAGTTGCGGAAAGCTTCGTCTTGCCGGGCGACTTCACGTCGGCGATCAGTTTGACGGCCGCCGAGAAACGCAGGTCGGGCACGAGCGGTTCCGCCGTCGCGGTTTCGACGTACGCGTCGCCGACTTTGTACTGGAGCACAAACTGCTTGGGCAGGAATGTGCCAGGGACGGGATAGACCGGATTGACCACCGAGACGGGATGTTTCACCTGACCGGCGGCTGGGGGTTTCTCGCCGGGGAACGCCATGGCGAACGGCTGAGGCGATTGACGAATGGCAAGCCGTTTGGTCGTCAGACCGTTGACCGCGGAAGGGATCGGTTTGCCGCCGATGTGGAACTGCCGCCACAAGGCCGCTTTGGTTTCTGAGATGGAGGGCACGATCCGGTCTTGCGGGAGCTTCGCCAACTCCTTCGCCCCGGCCATCAACCCGTCCATGTCTGCGGCCTGAATCACCACCGTCGTCGCGCGGGGAGCAAACGCCCACGGAACGGCCTGCACCACGGCTCGTCCCTTGCCCGGATAAGTTCCACTGACCTGAGGCCACAGCAGGCCCTCCTTCGCCAAGGATTGAGCCATCGGGTTGGCGTCCTTCGCCCCCGCGAGGTCCAGCAAGATCAGTGGCTTGCCGAAGCGCCAGCCGCTCAGGGCGCTCGCCCAGTCGTTTTGGTTGACGGTCTCTCGCTTGATCTTGCCGAGAGTCTCGCCGCGATCGACCCGAGCGTTCTCCTGCTTCTGAGCGTCGCTCAGGTCGTAGGCGATGGTGAAGGTCTCGACCGACGGATTCTGCCGGATGTCCACCTTCACGCCGCGCGGGGCGAGAGCGGACTTCACCTGCTCGGCCACCGGCAACAGCGCCGGATCAAAGACCGGCAGGACGACCTCCGTCCCCTTGACGAGCAGGGCTTCGATGGCGTCGCGCTGCCGCGCCACCACCGGCTCCACAAGGGCAGACGCAAAGGCCAAAGGTGCTGCCGCGCTGACCTCAACCGGCAGCAGGGCCAGATCGCCTGAAAGCTGGGACCGCGCCTCCACGGTCCATTTGCCGACCGGATCGTTGGCCGCGATCGGCACCGCCATCGAGAATGTCCCGTCCTTGGTCGTCGATCGATAGAACTCCGAGTGCATCGTGTCGGCGGGACGCCGGATCGCGAGGTGGAAGGGCAGGACGCCCACCACCCGCTTGCCCTCGCCATCCTGGAACTCAACGGCGACGAAAAGATCATCTCCTGCTTTGACGGACTGAGTGGCGGAGAGCGCGACGCCTTTGATTTCTCGCGGCAATGCGGCGAAGACTCGCGCCGTGGCCTGCGACAGATCGCACTCAAACGACTTCAGCGTCCCCAGCGCCTTTTCGTCGGTGCAATCGTAGAGAAAGCCTTGTTGTGACGGTTCACCCCCGCTGCCGGATCGTGGGACGAGAGTCTCCTTGACCCGGTGCCAGTCGGCCTGGGTGGACACCCATGAATCGTTTACGGCGACGATGTAGCGGGCGTCGCGGCCGCCGTCGATTTGCAGCAGGCTGACTCTGCTCTCCACGCCCTTTTCTGACTTGAGCCAAGCTCGGCCCGTGTCTCCAAGAGCCTCGAAAAACGCTTTGGCCAGCTCCGGATAAGCACGCTCGAAAAGGATGGTGTCGTTTTCGTTACCCACCATGTTGGGAGCCGTCCAACTGTGCGGCTTGCCCGGCACTGTAAACGGGAAAGTCAGCGGGATCTTTGCGGCGTCTGGAATCACAACGGTGGTCGAGCCGTCCACCAGGATGCGCCCGCCATTCTTCGAGAAGGCGGCCAGTCCGGCATGCACTTTCTCCGGCAGCGCAAAGGTCTGATTGATGACGACCAGAGCTGCCACGTCGCCCGCGCGGCCTGCGGCGATCTCGTCCTCGGTGACGAAACGCGGCGTGTAGCCGAGGCGAGTCAGTGTCACCAGCGCGTTGTAGGACGCGTTGCCGAACCCCATGACGACGTGCTGGCGGCCATATTGGGTTTTCGACCAGAGAATGCCGACGCCATGGGCTCCCCGCGCCTCGACCGCCAGCGCGGCGAAACGATTGAGGAACTCGCGCCCGGCCACCAAGGCGGACTCGCCCGACTTGCCCTTGATCTCCTCCCAGGTCGTCTCTTTGTTCATCCCGCCGAGGATGTTGCTAAAGCCCTCATGAGCGAAACCGATCCCGCTGACGCCGAAGGGCAGCCCGTGAGCGGCGACTCGCATGAACTTGCCGGGAACTTTCGAGCGATCGTGCGCCCTTCCCAGAGCGTTGCTGATCCAAGTGGGCTTGGTGCCGCGCTCCATTTCCAGCAGAGCATCCACCAACAGCCACTGGTACCCGTAGTCGGGACCGCCCACTTGGTCGTTCCAAGTGCTTTGGTACTGGAAGTCGAGCGGCGCGTAGGCCGAAGGGAAATATTGGCCCTGGCGGACGGCGGCATGATCGGACTGCACGCTGCTGCTGTTGCGCAGTGTCGGATCCACGGAACGCAGGTTCTTGGTCATCGCGCCGTAGACTTCCTGGTAGAGCCCCATGAGGTAGCCAGACCACGCGTCGAGCCGTTTGTCAAACTCAACTCGCTCGGCCTCGGGCATCGGCTTGATGTGCCGGGCGATCTCCTCGATCCAGAGCTTGGTGGGCAGATCGATCGCCGGCGCGAGTTCCGGCCGGCCGATGGAGAGTAAATAGGCGAGATACTCCGCCTCGCTGACGGGCTTGAGCCCCGTGCGGCGAGTGAACTCGTCCATCTTTTGCTGGTCCATGCGTTCGAGATACTTCCGCAGCGCCTCTGTCTTGTCGGCCCAGCCCCAGTAGGTCATCAGCCCTTTCCGTCCGCCGACCGCGAAGCCCGTGGTGTCCCAGCCGTAGCAAAAGCCGCCGAAGTTCGGGTAGCGGCCGTTGGCCTGCGCCGTGAGGATCATCCGCTGACTCATCCCGTCGAGTTCCTCCGGATTGTTGAACGCAGGAAAGAAGCTCGTCGGCCGCGTCTCGGGATTCACGAGCATCAAGGTGCCCGCGCGTGCCATCGCGTCGAGCACCGGCTTGCGGCCCATGTCCGAGGCACCGAGATTGAAACAGGCGGTCAAGCCGGATTCCTTGAGGATCCGCGCCGCCGTGTCGGCACTCATCGAGTCGGGAGGGATCACCTCGTCTTGCAGCGAGCCCGCCGATTTGCGCAGCGGGCTGGTGAGTGTGAATCGCTCGACGACCTTCGTGCCATTGAGTTCGAGTGTGTAGTCCCCGGGCGCAAGCCTTGAGGTGTCGAGCCAGAGGGCTCCGGTCGGGCCGCTGTAGAGCGTCGTGCGTCCGGTGCTGTTGATCGCTTCGAGTTTGCAGTGACTAGGACCGGACAGCGCCAGTGGCACCTTCTCGCCAATGAAATAGGCCGTGCGATCCAGCGGCAAACCCAAGGCCGCTTTCGCTGGCGCATTGGTCACGGCAGGTTGCGACTCTTGCGCCTGTAAGCTGGCGGCGACAATGAAACCAATGAGTACGACGAACGGCGATGCGAGCTTCATATGAAGTAATCTCCTAGGGTTGGTTGCTTTGTTGTTGAGACCGTTGGCCGGAGCGTTCGTAGTTCCGCCTTCAGGCGGCAAGTCGCGAGCAGCCGAAGCGTTCGCTGCCGAAATTCCGGCTGAAGCCGGGACTACAAACGACTCAGTGCTCCATCCCACGCTCGAGCAGGCAGCGCGGTCCAGAGCCGCTGCTTGCCGTCGGGCGTCATCTTGAGCATACAGGTTTCGATGTTCTCCGTCGTGTGAGCCGACACATAGATCCCGGTCTGATCCACCGCGATTCCAAACGGAGCATGGTGCGTCCCCGGTCCACACGCCGTCCGCCAATCGTTCCCCGGCGGATAGTTCGACCCGACGCTCATCAGATACGTCGCCTTCATCGTGCGGGCCGCGTGCTCGATGGCGACGTAGAAGCGATCGAGATCGCGGAGGTAAGTATTGCGGTCGAAGCTGTGGCTGGTCATCGCCAGCATCACCTTCTCGACCTCCGCGGCGATGACGTTGCGGCGGACGAACTCGGGGTTGTCGAAAATCTCGCGGATCAGCCGCTCGGTCAGGATGTGCTGGATGAGCATTTCATCGACCGCGGCCTGGGCGATGTTGGGGTTGAGGCTGGTCTGGCAAAGCTCGAAGAAATCGGCAAAGGCCCGCTTGAAGGCCGGGTTGGTGCGGTGGGCTTCGTCAATCTTCTTGGCCAGCCCCTCGGCCAGGTCGGGGACGCGCTCTTTGAACTCCTCGACCGCCTGCTCAAACTCCTCGATTTCCGGCTCGATGTAGCGGAAAAACTGGAGCACCAGTTCCGCCAGCTTGGCCGCGTCTTTCATATCCACGGACAGGATTCGCTGGCCGTGCTGGTAAAGAATGGCGGTCCGGGTGTCCTCGAAGATGATGTTGTTGAGGGGGTAGCCGGCTTTACGCTTTTTCTCGATTTCTTTTACGAGATCGTCGTCCGTGTCTTTGGCTTCCCAGAAGCCACGCACAAGATTCAATTGGTCTTTGAATGTGCCGTCCGGGCGAATCGTCTTGCCGTTGACCTTCTTCTCCTGCTCGGCGATGAGTGTCCAGCCGTGCGGCTTCCCCGCATCGGCCATCAGGCGATGAAAGGCATGCCGGATACCCATTTCGAACAGGACGCGTTGAATCGCTAATTCGGCCAAGTCGGCGTAATACTTGTCGATCAGCTTGAGCAACGACTTGTTTTGCTTTCCCGCCTGAATTCGTTTTGCCATTGGACCGTTTTCTCACAGTGGACCGAAGTTGATTCGCATTCGATTGAACACGAGTTTAGTAATTGCTAACCGATTGTTGCGCACGATTGTAATGGATGAAGTGCTGCACCCAGCCATGCTCTTCGACGAACTTTTCGCTCTGCACGAACATGCACGCCGAGCCGCAGCACGGATCGTAGACTCGCTCCTTGTACGGCGCGAGCATCTCGACCAGCACGCGGACGACGGAGCGCCGTTGCTTATCGGGTCGTTCAAACATCGCTGCGTCTTCGGCGTTTGGGCGTTTTTTTCACGTCACCTTCGATCTTCTTCAACTCGTCGATGGCGTCCTGGAAGTGTTGATCGACTGGCTGCGGGAGTGCGGCTTGTGCGACGCGGAATGTGTCGTATTCGGCCTCGGCCTTCAGCCGGGCGGTTTCATGCGAGATTTTGCCGGCGTGGGTGAGGATGTCGCGCTCGGTGATGCGGATGAAATCGTCGAGCTTGGCGATCCAGTCGGCCATGTGCATCGGCTTGCGATTGAGCGCCTGGAGTTCGGCGAAGTCGAGGTAGGCCGAGACGATCAGGTTCAGGGCCTTGAGTTCGTCTTCGTTGAGGTAGTTCTTGGCGATGGCGACGTCGCCTTTACGGAGCTTGTCGCCAGTCCAAGTCGTCAGGCCCATGTTGTAGTGCTCGACGCGGCGTTCCACCTGCCGATTCCCCTCGGTTTGAACTGTCAAGTATTCCTTGACGGTTCCGTCGCGAAGCAGTTCGCCCTCGTCAAAGACGTTCTGGATGTGCAGGCTGACGTTCTGCTTGGTGGTTTGGAACAGTTCCGCCATGTCGCGCTGGGAAAGCCAGACGGTATCGCGCTCGAATCGGACCTGAACGCGAGTGTGGCCGTCTTCGGTCTGGTAGATCAGGAACTCGCCCTGTGGGGCAGGCAGGTTTCCATCATGACTCATGTTCGATTCTGCGGAGTTGACTTCGGATCAACGCCGCCAACTGCTCGCCTTTGGATGAAGTGCTGGATCCAGGCGTAGTTGGCGTTGCCGACGGGCGGATCGCCGAAGGTCCAGCGTTTGTCGCCGCGCAGGAGTGGGCCGGAGTCATCGGAAACATTGAACGGCGGATTGGCGAGGACGAAGTCGGCCTTGAGATCGGGATGGGCGTCGCGCAGGAACGTGTCGGCGGGGGCGCGGGGCCGAGGTTCGCCTCAATGCTGTGGATGGCGAGGTTCATGTGGGCCAATCGCCAGGTGGTCGGGTTGGATTCTTGGCCGAAGATGGAGACGTCGGTCTTGTTGCCGCCGTGGGCTTCGGCAAACTTTTCGGACTGGACGAACATGCCGCCGGAACCGCAGGCGAGGTCGTAGACGCGGCCGGCGTACGGTTCGAGCATCTCGACCAGCACGCGGACGACGGAGCGCGGCGTGTAGAACTCGCCGCCGAGCTTCCCTTCGGCCGCGGCGAATTTTCTCAGAAAGTATTCGTAGACCCGGCCGAGCGTGTCGCGGGCCTTGTCGCGCGAGCCTTTGAAGCCGATGCCAGCGATGAGATTGATGAGCCCGGCCATCTTTACCGGGTCGATGCCGCGGCGGGCGTAGTCGCGCGGGAGTTTGGATTTGAGGTTCGGGTTGTCTCGCTCGACCGCGAGGATGGCGTCGTCGATGAGCGTGGCGATGTCCGGGCGGGTCGCCTGGTTCTGCAGGTTGGGCCAGCGCGACTCGGGCGGGACCCAGAAGACCCGCTCGGCGGTGTACTCGTCGCGGGATTCGAGCAGCTTTTCCAGTTGCTTGCCCTGGATGCCGTCCTTGGTCAGCTCGGCTTCCAGTTCATCCCGCCGCGACTGAAAGCTGTCGGAGATGTACTTGAGAAAGAGCAGGCCGAGGACGACGTGCTTGTACTCGGCGGCATCAACCTGCCCGCGCAGAGCGTCGGCGGCTTTCCAGAGCGTGTCGGCGTAGGAGAGGTCGGAGACGTTTTCGTCGGTCATGCTTGGTTCAACTCATCTTCCAGTTGGCGTTCAGGTGTCGTCATGGCGATCATTAGATTCGATTGACCGAGACTTTGCGAGCAGGTCCATTTGGTTGTCCCTGGATGTGATCTTGGGCTTCGCCATCGCCAGTCAGTTCGGCATCGAGCCGCGCGTCGCCATTACGGTGACTCGGCTGACGGCACATCCTGTGTGTCGAGCTTCCACACGGTTTTGCCATCGCGATCAAGCCCATCCCAAATCATCGACTGCTTCCCCGCCGCCATCGGCACCGCATGCAACAACTCCCGAAGAAGTCGCCCCTGCGAGTCATAAACCGCCACCGACACCCGGCCTGGTTGCTCAACCGTGAACGAAGTCGGCAAGCCGCTGGTACGCGGCTCGTCCGCCATGACGACCGTCGCCAACGTGACCAGCATCCCGGCCATCACTCGAATGATGTTTGCGCTTCTCATCTTGAATCCTTGCTTGCCTTCTCACTGTGATTGAACGGGCGGCTCCGGGGACTCTTTGTGGGCATCGGTGTTCTCATGGGGCTTGCGAGAACACGATTCGGCCCCAGAGGCCGGGGAGAAGTTCGACCTCGCCGGGGTTGTCGCTGACGAAGGTGGTTGTCTTGTTATGCCAGTACGACCGCGCGGTCGTCTCGATGCCGTTGCCTGACCACTTCGTCGGCATACGTGCCCGGGGCGGGACTCAGCGGCGAGGCGGCCACCTGGACCGCGTCGCTTACGTCGTCGATGCGGTCGATGCTCACGCGTTTCACCGGCGAGATGAAAGTCTCCGGCTCCTGCGTGCCGGGCACGACCTGCCGGTAGAGCATGGCCTTGGTTTTACCGCCCACGCGGGCGACGAGCAGACGCAGGTCGCCAGCTACGGGCTGTTGCCGCTTCGGATCGGCTTTGGGATTGATCCCCAGTTGCAGATCGAGTGCTCCGCCCCCCTTGAAGAGCAGATTGTCGACCGCTGTGACGTTAGTGAGGTAATCCGCATATCGAGCGTTGCCACTAGCCATCACGACAACATGTAACCGGTCGCCGCTGACCTGCATGGCCCCTTTCAAGGCGTCGGCAATCGGCACAAACGCGGCCTTCGTCCAATCGTCGGCTTGGCCATCCACCGTGACGACCGCCCGAGACAGCCCAACAGTCAGCGACTTCGGTCCGCTTGCGGCGATCTCGGCCTGCTGCCTTCGCACGCGTTGTTGACGAGCCGTTTCGACCAGCGCCGGCGTCAACTCGATCGTCTGCGGCGGCAGTCGCTTCACGGTGTCGAGTCCCGTAACTCGGCAGATCGCCGAGAAGCCGTGTCCGGCGACGAGATAGATTTCGCCGTCTTTCGTCTGCGTGATGCTCGGCCAGAACGCCTCCTCGCCGAGACTCATTTCCTTCAGCGACAAGCCGCGTTTCGCGTCGGTCGGGCCGACCACCGGGTCGGGGCCGCTGCCGTGGCCGGCGGCGATCCGGTCGCGAAAGAGTTCGGTGACGAACAGGCCGTCGGTCGTGAACATGAACAGGTTGCCGCGGTTGCCGATCACCGTCCACACCTCGCCAGCGTCGCCGGCCTTGGGCGTGACGGTGCAGCCCGCCAAGTGCGTCGTGCCGATCACATGGCCGGGATACTCAGGCGGGCCGGCAGGCTGTGAGCCCTGGATGCCCGCGTGGGTCTGCGGATAGGTCCACGCGGGAGAGCCGCTGCGCACCCCGCGGATCGGCAGGCCGACGCTGATCAGCCAGCCGTCGCTGGAGAAGAGCGGCCCGCCGGCCGTCTTGGGCTCGACGGCGGAAGCCAGCGTGGCCAGGTCGTAGACCGGCATGCCGGCATCGGTGAAGCGTGTCGGCGCAACCACGAATCCTGAACCGGTCGACACCCGCAGGGTTGGGTCCACCATCAGATCCCCGGAGCCTGTCGCGTCCGACACCGAACACTCCTTCGCCTGCACCGCCCCGTCGGCGTTGAGGTCGGACCAGGCGAGCAGGTTCTGGCCTTTGCAGAGCGCCTCGAGCGCGGCTGTCTTCAGCGGCGGCCAGTCCCGCATGCTGCCCAGCGATCCCACGACCGCCGCCGGCCGGAGTTCGCCCTGCTCCGAATACAGATAGACCGACACGAAGCCGGGCCCCGCTTGCACGCCCGGCGGCGTGAACGTGTTCACGAGATACCGCCGGCCGCCGATCACGATCGGCGTCTCCGGCATGCCGCCGGGGAGCGGCAGCGCGCCACGTGCGTAGACGTTGACGAGCCGGGATTCTCCCTTCTCCCAATCGAGACGAAACTCCATGTCGTCGTAGAAGAACCGCGTCTTGTCGGCGGCATCGAGGAACCCGCCGCCGCCGTAGCCGGGCGGGCCGTAGAAGGCCTTGAGCAGTTTACCGTCGAGCGTCCACACGCTCAACCGCTTCGGTCGCATGTCCGCCTCCGCCACCCAGAGCACGGGCTGCCCGGGCGGCGCACCATCAAAGGCAGTCCTGCCGGCATCCTCCGGCGTCACCAGCCAGCAACCCGCCGGCTGATGCATGTGAGCTTCATCGTATCTTCCCACGCGCGGCAAGCCGGCCTTTCCGATCGCGCCCAGTGGCTTGCCGGCCAAGTCGAACAGCTTGACCTGCTGCGACGATCCCCAGTCGCTCACGAACAGCCGCTCGCCGAAGAGCCTCAGGCACCGCGGGTCATCGAGCCCTTGCCCGACCACCGTCTGTGCCCTGTCCGTAATCAGCGTTGTCGCCGCGGTCGCTAGATCGAAGGCCGGAAAGCGCCGCACCGTCTTGTCCGAGATCACGAGCAGTTCACCGGTCGGCAGAAACGCCACGCCCTCTGGCGTGGACATCGGAACGGTCGCGGCGAGCTTGCCCTTGAGCACATCGACGATGAGCAATTGCCCGTCGTCCGGCAGACTGATGACCGCCCTGTCGTTGAAGACAGCCAGGCCAGCACACGACGCCGCTTTCTTGTCGGCCCGCTTGTGGCTGTAGAGCTTGAAATGCCCGCGGTCGGAGTGTTCCCAGAGTTCGACGAATTCCCCGAACGCCGTCGCGCTGAAGGCTTGCACTTCCGGGCGCGCCTTCGGTCCCGCGTCGCGTGCCAGCCACTGAGCACCGCACCAGCCGCCGCCGACGCCGTAACTGCGGGCACCCGCCAGTTTCTTGCCGGTGCCGGGCTCCAGATAGACCATGCCGTGTCCGATCTCGCCGACCGCGCTCGCAACGAGCAGCCGTTTCGTCTGCGGGACCAGCACCACATCACTCGGCGGCCTGTGATCGTGCAGCCACCCCCCCGTGCCGTCGACGGTTTTCCACGGAGGCGTGCCGCCGGTGTTGACCGCGAACTCGTACCGAATATCGATCGGATCATGCACGAGGGCGCGGACCCGGTAGGTGCCCGGCTGAGCGAGCGAGAGTTTTTGAATGCCGTAGGTGTAATGGCCGTGTATGGTCACTGTCTCTGTGTCGCTTTCGACCAGGCCATCCCACGACACGGTGTGCGTGCCGGCCGGAAACTCCTTCGCCCCGAACAGATTCCGTACGCGTCTGCCTTGCGCATCCTCGACGACGAGCGTCACCGCCTGCGGCTTCGAGAGCGTGAACGTCACCGGCACCACGATGGCCTCGGGGGCGTTGTCCTTGGCGGCCGGCGGTTTTGGCGTGGCGGCTTCGGCAGCCGACGCCAGCATCCCCGGCTGCAGCTCATTCGTCTGCGCGGTCGTCAGCTGTCGCAGTTCGACGTTACGAAAGAAGGTCTCGAAGCTCTCCCCCTGCTGCATGCCATCACGGAAGAGGAGTAGCCGGAACTGCAGCAGATGCCCGTCCCAGGTCGTGTCGGAAGCATGAAAGACGACGCGGGTCGTCCGCCAGCCCTGCGGCTCCGGCTTCGTGGTCTGCGACCAGACGACCTTCGCCGGGCCGGACTTCGTTTGGTTGCCGAGCCAGTGGGGAAACAGCTCCGCCGCCATCTGCAGATCGCTCGTGCCGCCGAAGCGATAGCCGTATTCGGCGAGGTAGTAGCGCCCCAGCGCCGGATCGACTCGGCTGACATCGACGAAGAACTGCAATTGATGTCGGTTGACCCGCGGCGTGAACTGAAGCGTCACCTTCGCCTGCCGCAGCCCGCCGACCTCAACGACTTCCGCCTTGCCGCCGGCGACATTCACCACGTGCATGCCAAGCTGCCCATCCGCGAAATCCCGCGACCAGAGCTGCCTGCCGTCCTCGATCTTCGTCGGTTCCGCCGCTGCACCCTGCGCCGCCAGCCACGCGACCATCCAGGCCGCAAGCTTCCAGCGTTTGTTCCGACGTGTTTTCACCTGTCGTGCTCCTCGTGCCATCGGATTCGCACTCACTCTACCACCGCCTCGCCTCACTCGGCCGGTTCCAGCCGGCTTTCGTTAAGCACGTCGTAGATTACGGCGCACTGCCGCAAAGCCCGACGAATGGCAACTTGGGCTGTCAGCGGTCAGCTTTCGGCGATCAGCCTACCACCGAGGCGGACACCCGCGAAGACGGGCTTGAAAGCCGACTGCTGAGACGGCTCAAATCACGGTGTTGAGCAAGTTGCCACCTATGCCACGCAAGCTAATGGCGCAACTTCGCCGAAGATCAACAGAAATTTTCCCATTTACCGTTGGGACGTTTCTCCCGGTCGACCAATCGGCGACCTCAAACGCCGCGAATCAGGGTGGCGAGTCTTTCGACCTCTGCAAAAGCACGATCGATGTCGAACGCTGCGTAGTCGGAGCCTCGCAACACGGGCTTGAGGTGCGTCTCCAACTGATCCACAAGGAGTTTCTTGCGAATCCGGCCGGTGTCGATCGCTCCGCACCCCGGCACCGCGAGTTTCTGTCGGACCAGACTGATAAATCCTGTTTCACAGAGATCGAGACGCTCTGCACGGACAGCCTCGTCGATGTCAAAAACATCCCGAATTGCCGGCGGAGTCCGCGTCAAGGCAGCTCTGACCTTCTCGGCGTATGTTTCGCGTAATGACAAAACGCGAACCGACAACTCGGCATCAGACACTACCGGATGACGAAGCAACGTTCGACCGGTACGCATAACGGTCGCTTCGATGATGGGTTCCCGAATGGCCACCTGTACTTTCACCGTTTCGTGCTCTCCCGTCACCGCGGACTCGTACTGGAGGACGGCGTTGTACTGGCGGTTTCCGTCGCACCCTTGCGGCGGATCGGATGTTCTGACTGCCGGCAGGCGATCGGCGATTTGTTCAAGATGCTGTTTGACGGGCAAACGGGCTTCACGGCGGTCGCGTGGGCGAGCTGTCGTTGGGATGGATATGGCGAAGTCGAGATTCTCGCTCAGGCGATAGAAGCCGGCGTACACTTTGCCCAGGCAGGTGCCACCCTTGAAGACAAGGCCGCCGGAGAACAGGGGCGCGAAGTCCGCGAGGATCAGCGAACAGTAGTAGTCCTTTTCGACCAGGCGTTGCGCGAAGCCCGACTCGGCTTCGGTAAACCTCAACGCTTGGCGAAAAGCAGCGGGTGTCTCATGAAGCCGAAGGAATTGTCCCATTGACGACCAGTCCCCATCGCTTGTTGATCGGACCACGTTTCGCCATCGCCGGGATCCACGGTATCGTCGAGGAGGATGAACGCAAGGCCCCTTCCAGACGCATGATGAGCCGGGCCGGAATGAGGCGGGCTAGATTCTGCTGCTCGGACATCTCCGTCAGCAAGTAGCCGATCCGGCGAATCGTCCCTTGATTGCCGAAGTTCAATACGGCATCCACCAGGTCCGCTGTGCGGATCTTGGCATTGGTCAAGTCGTTCCAAATCCAGCCGAATGCGCGGGGAAGGGAATTGAACCGGGACCAGTCGTAAACGGCGTCGACGAGGCTGCGAGCTCTTGAAGAGTAGATCAGGCCGATCTTCTCCGGAGTCGTGACGATTTCCGTGTCACCTAAGCGATTGTCTGTGACACGGATCAGCGTCAGTTCGACCTGCCCGACCGCGCGATCGCCGCTGATGCGGTTGTTGTACGCGTAGACTCGGTTGGGGACCTGTTCATCCCAGCCGTACCGCTGAAACGCGTTCGGGCCGCAGATCTGAAACTGCCCGTCCCGATCCTGCATGAGCGTCGTCAGCGCCAGCGCCTCGCCGGGACTCCATCGCCCGCCAAGTGGCAGCATCGGAGGCAGCAGATAGAGGCCGCGGCGCACGCGAGCCGCGAGCCCGCGCCGCGCCATCGTGCTCAGGACCTTTAGCTCCTGCTGCGCCGTGACGCCCAGCAGACGCACCAAGTCACCGGTCCGAATCTGCTGGACCTGCCGGTCTTGAACCAGCACCATGATTCTGTATTCAAGCTCTGAAAGTCCGACAGGCATTGCAGTCTAAATCTCGTTAATTCCAAAAATCGCGTTTTATGCCAACACGAATTGTTGACTCGTATTGGAACGCAGTCGCATGATTCCCGCAGAAATTCTACATTTCCTGCTTAGACACAGCAAGTCGTTGTTCAAACGGACCAACGATTGACTTAGACACTTGTCGTTGTACAATTCGTACAACGAAAGGTGAATCCGTGCAGACGACAAGACATGAATTCGGCCGTTTCTTTCGCAACCGCAGAACCACGCTCGGCCTGAATCTGAGCGAATTCTGCCGCCAGAATGGTTTCGACAAGGGAAACATCAGCCGACTGGAACGCGGGCTCATGAAGCCCCCGGATTCACCGGACTTGCTCCAGACCTATGCGGACGCCCTGCACTTGAAACGGGATTCCGAAGACTGGAAGGCCTTCCTGCGACACGCGGCGATTGCCCGCGGAAAGCTCCCGTCTGCCGTTTCTGAAGATCGCACCGCCGTCGTCGAGGAGATGTTCCGAAGGCTGGGCAGGCGGCTTCACGATTCGTGGGTCAAGGCGCGGGATCTTGAGCAATGGTCGCCGACACGCGACGCTCAGGCGGGCCTTCCCACGCTTATCCGCAAACTCATCTACGCCTCAACGGAACCACCCGCACGCATTGAGGTGCCAGGCGGTGAAGGCATTCAGCGCCACGGCTGGGACGGGGTCGTGGAGGCGCCAACCAAGTGCCCCTTTGTCCCGGCCGGCATCAGCGGTTGGGAGATAAGCGTGGAACAGCGGCCGGCGGATAAGGCCGAGCGCGCCTTCAAGGCAAGAAAGAAAGGCCCCCTTGGCCTTCCACCGTCCGAAGTGACCTTCGTGTTCGTCACTTCGCGGAAATGGGATGGAAAGCAGAAGTGGCGTGACGAGAAGCGGGAACTCGGTAAATGGCGAAGCGTTGAAGTCTATGACTCCAGCGACCTCGAAGCATGGCTGGAAGTGGCGCCAGGCGTGGATGCCTGGATTGCCGAGCGGCTCCAACGCCGGCCTCCCGGAGTCATTTCGATCGGCGACTGCTGGGAGTCGTTGTCGCGCGTGCGCGAACCCCGGCTGAAGCCAGGTGTGTTCCTCGTGTCTCGCGAAAAGACCGCTGAGCAATTACGTGCGTTTCTTCTCGGCACGCCCGGCGTGATGCCCATCGAGTGCCGCTCGCCGATAGAAGCCCTGGATTTCGCCGCGGCTTACCTGGCAACGGCCAAGTCGGATGACGCACCATTCGCGATGGATGATGAAGATCGCTTTCGCGCTCGGAGTCAAACCGTCGTCGTCCGCGATCGGGCACAATGGGACGGTCTCTCCCAGGTCACCGGCCCGTTGAATCTCCTGCCGATTCCGTCGCTGTCGCTAACCGCCGAAGACCTGAATGCCGCCGTCAGCCACGGGCATCGAATCCTGATGGCCGCGACGCAGTTCTCCAATCACCGCCTCCAACCGGTCACACTCCCGCGACCGTCGCGATATGACCTTGAGAAGGCCTTGTGCAATGCGGGTTTCGAGAGGGAAGCTACCGTCGCCGCCGCGCGGGCTGCGGGAGGAAGCCTCTCGGTCTTGAAACGTCACATAACCACGGTTCCCTCACCCCTGCTACCAAGCTGGTGCAACGAACCCGACTTAGCCCACTTCATGCCCCTGCTCCTGAGCGGAGGCTGGGACGATGCGAATGAAGTCGATCGCGGCGTGCTTTCACGTTTGTCGGGGCGGCCGTACGGCGAGTTGCAGAACGTCGCCAATCGGCTGATGCTGGTCGAGGATGCGCCCGTGACGCGTATCGAAAGTCGCTGGCGACTGGTCTCGCCGGAAGACTCGTGGTGTTTGGTCGGTGCGCACGTCACGGAGGATCTGCTGAGATCATTCGAGTCGATCGCCATTGAGGTTCTGTGCCAACAGAACGAGGCATTGAGCTTGTCGGCGGATGAACGCCTCAGGGCTTCCATCAGGGGCACATCGCCTCCAATCGCCAGTTCTCTGCTCCGCCACGGCATCAGTGAGACCACAGCAATTCTCGGCTCCGGCTTTGGACCGGCCGCAAGACTGCCCGGCACGCGAGAACGGGCGGAAAGGATCGTCCGCTCGACGCTCCAGAAGGCCACATGGCTAGACTGGGCCACCCTCGGCGGTCTGCTTCCCCTGCTGGCTGAAGCCGCCCCCCGCGAATTTCTCGCTGCCATCAGTGCCGACCTGCGGAAAGCACAGCCCGAGTTGGCAAAGCTGCTGGCAGACGACGAGGAAAGCCACCCATTGATGTCGAGTTGCAAGCACGCCGGTTTGCTATGGGCACTGGAAAGCCTGGCGTGGTCGCCCGAATTGCTGGCACAGGTCTGTACGGCTCTCGCTGGACTCGATGAAGTGGACAGAGGCGGGAAGTGGGGCAATCGGCCTGCCGCCAGCTTACGCGAAATGCTTCTCAGTTGGTATCCGCAGACGGCTGCTGGCGTCGAAAAACGCATTGCCGTTCTGAGGTCCCTGGCGGACCACACGCCCACGGTTGCGTGGAAGTTGCTGTTCGCGATGTTGCCCCAAGGCCAATCTCATGCGGACCTGACTCACCGGCCAATCTGGCGCGACTGGGTGTCCGCTTGGCAGGAAGGGACATCCGGCGCTGACTACTGGAGACAGGTGGAAGCCGCCGCTGAGTTGATCGTCCGATTGGTGGGCAACGATCCGGCGCGATGGTCCAAAGTGCTCGATGTACTGCAGTTGGTTCCTGAGTCTCATCGCAACCGACTCGTCGAACAGTTGCGAAACTTCCCGGTTGAAGAGTTGGATCCGAAGGATCGCCGACAGCTTGCTGAGCATGTCCGTAAGACCGTCCAACGTCATCGGGATTTCGCAGACACTGACTGGTCACTGCCAGCCAATTCAGTCGATGCGTTGGAGCAGGCATTACCGACGCTACTTCCGGCTGGACTACGCGAGCGGCACGCTTGGCTATTCGTGCCATGGATCGATTTGGAAGGGTACCGTGGAGACTACGAGGCAATGCAGGCGGAGATAGATCGACTTCGCGCAGATGCACTCAAGGCGATTGTTGACGAAGAAGGTTTGCGTGGTGCTCTAAAGCTCGCCGACATCGTCGAATCGCCCGGTCAGGTCGGAGCGACGCTAGCGCAAATTGGATGCGTCCCGGACGAACAAATCCTGCCTGACCTGCTGAGAAGCCCTGATGCCAACCACCAATCGCTGGCGGCGAACTACGCGAGAGTTCGCATATTCCGTGGTGGCTGGGAATGGGTCCGCGCACTCTCTTTGGACAAGTGGAATGCGCGAGACGCCGCAGTCTGCCTGTCTCAGGCAGGGCTTGTTCCTGAAGCGTGGAACTTCGCGAAGAGCCTGAGCGAAGATATCTGCAGAGAATACTGGAACTGCGTCTCCGCCCACGGTGGATTCCACCTCGATCAACAACAGATCGAATTCGCCTGCCGGCGATTGATGGAGGTAAGTCGTCCCGAATCTGCCATCGCCATTCTGTCCGGTGTTACCTTCGGCAGAGCTACCGTGTCACCGTCGATAGTCATGGACGCCCTGACTGCGTGCCTGGAGTGGAGACATTCCAATCCGGATACGAGACTTCGAGACGATACGCTGCACACCGTTCAGCGACTGTTCGGATGGCTTCAGAAGACCGTTCCTTTCAACAACGATGAATCTGCGCGACGCCTTGGCCAGCTTGAATGGGAATTCCTGTCGCTGCTTGACGGCTTCGGCGCATTGCCAGCGACATTGATTCGTTGCCTCAGCGACAATCCCGAGTTCTTCGCGCAGTTGATTGCCCTGGTCTTCCGTTCAAAGGACGGGCAGGAGTCAGGCACGACATCGACCGAAGAGCAACAGAAAAGGGCAAGCCACGGATACCGTCTGCTGATGAACTGGAAGCGAATCCCCGGCACTCAGCCGGACGGTTCCATCGACGAAGGACAATTGCTCAAGTGGATCGTGGAAGTCGCCGACTCAACAATTGGAGAGATGCTGGCAAGCTGGCCGCAACAGGAAGGTGGAGACGCGATGTGGCCATGCGAAGCGATCAGCGACGCTATCGAAGAAGCGGACAGTGATGATCTGGATCACGGTTTTCAAATCGGCGTCCGCAACAGTCGCGGCGTCACCATGCGGTCGCCGCTCGATGGCGGGAACCTCGAACGAAAAGAACGCGATAAGTACCGTAGGTGGGCCGAGATTTGCGACGTGGACTGGCCAAGGACAGCCGCTTCCCTGCGTAGTGTTGCCGACAGCTACGACTTCGACGCTCAACGAGAAGACTCGCGCGCGGCGGAAAATGCTCAAGACTGACATTGAATCCGGTGGTCGGTGGCCGCGCATGATGTGCGCAGCCGCAAGAAGCCTTCGCACAATTCCGAATCCCGAACAGCCGTCAGCGGGCACGCTCACTCCACCGTCGCCTCGCCCCATTCTTTGGGCTCCAAACGACTCTCGTTGGGGATGTCGTCAATGACGTTGGCCGAGAAGCTGTTGTTGGAGAGGTAGGCGCGGCGGACCGCCTTGCCCACGCCTTGGGCGTTGCCGAAGATGTAGCCGAGGTCCATCTTGACTTTTTGGCCGGGCTTCAAGTGGAGCCGCAGCGCCTCCAGCGGCAGCGTGACGCGAGCCCGGAAACCCTTTTCCGTCTTTTCCGTGGTGAGCGCGACGTTGTCCAGGAACCGGATCTCGTCAAAGCTCTCCTTCCCGGTCGGCGAGTTGAACACGGTCGGCTCTCCTTTGAAGTCCTTGACCTTCGGGAAATAAACCGTGGCGAAGGGCTTGCCCTGGTATTGCGTGACCAGCACGCGCACCGGCTCGCCGAGACTGTTCTCCAACTGGATGTCCAGGCAGTTGCCGCCCTTGAACAGGAGCTTTGGGTCGGGGACGCTGTTGACCAGCGGCGTCGGCGACGTGACGTCGTATTCGACGAGCAGGCTGCGGTCGTCGCGGGCCACCTTCGCCTTGAAGGCCGGCCCGTTCTCCAGTTCCTTCTCCACCGGCTTGGCGCTGGCGAGATCCTTGCCGATCACGATCCGGTTCGCGGCGGCGATGGCCATGCGGTATTCACGCTGCGCCGTTTCGGCCTTCGCTGCCAATTCCGGCGTGTGCACATACGTGCCGCCGGGGAGGTCCTTGATGGTGTCCAGGCCCACGACCTCCCACACCCGCGCATCCTGGCCGCCGCCGATGACGAAGTACCGTTCCGGCTGGCCCGCGTCGACCTTCAGCTTGCCGAAATATCCTCCCTGGCCCTCCGGCTGCCCCTCGTCCTGGCCGCGGTTGAGCATCAGCCGGCCGTCCTTGAGCAGGGCGCCGACATACAGGCCATCGGCGCGGAACACGTGGTTCGGGCCGAAGTAGGTCTGGAAGACGAGGAACTCACCCCCCTGGCCCATGCACTGGGTCATCCCCCAGAGCCTGCCCGGGCCGGTCACGCCCAGGTTCAAGGCGGACTGCCACTGCACGACGTCGTTGTAGCCCCAGAGCCTCTGGCCCTCCTTGTTCCAGCGGGCCAGCGAGAGGCCCTTGTTGGGCGTGTAGGTGAAGAGGCCGCCGTCCTCGGCGGGAACCGTGCTGTAGCCGACGGGCAGCGGATATTTTTCCGCCTTGGCCAGGTCATATTTCGGGACGCCGTTGTCAACGCTTACGGGCTTGAGCAGATAGCCACTGGCGAGAAGCACGGAGAGATCGGGGAAGACCCAGACGATGTTGAAGTTGTCGAGTTTCGTGCCTTTGATGGAAACAACCTCTTCCGGCTGGACGCAGCAGTCGCCGTTCTGATCCTGCCAGAAATAGCGACCTTCCGGATATTTCGCGCGGTCGTCGTCCATGAAAGGAATGCCCGCCGGACCGATGTAGGCGTAGCCGACGTGGATCATGCTCATAGTGGGCTTGAACAGCTCACCGTCGCGGTAGAAGAGTCCCGAGAAGTGGGCGTAGTTGCTGCCGTACATGTATTGGCGGCCGTTGGCCGCAGTGATGATCTTCGGGCTCGCCGCATACGAGCCGGTGCCGAGGGGCGGAATCATCTCCGGCGCCGTCTTCCGCCAGATCGTGGTTTCGGGGGTGACCTTGTAGTTCTTCCAGTCGATCTTCCACAGCACGTTGTGGACGAGAATCTCAGCGGGCTTCTTCGGATCGATGAAGCCGTAGGCGAAGTAATCGCAGCCGCCGAAGAACTCCTTCTTGAAATCCCCCGACTTCGCGTCCCAGACACTGATCCGCTTCGGCGCGTCGGCGACTTCCACCACCCATAGCTGGCCGTGCTTGTCGACCGTGATGCCGCCGGGCAGGTAGAGGCCGAGCTGGTCGTATTTCCCCTTGGCCGGGCGGCCGCCAGCCTTGCCGATGCTGCGCAGGTATTTTCCAGTGGAATCGAAGACCGACACGTTCATCAGCTGGCCGCGATTGGCCACTAAGATCGAGCCATCGAAGGCGGCGATGCCGGTGGGCTCGTCGAGCTTGTCCGCGATCGTCGCCACGGGCTGGCCATCTTTCAGGATCAGCACCTTGCCGGCGCTGATGACGGCCAGCCGCCCTTCCGGCAACACCGCCAGCCGTTCCGGCGCGGGCACCGGCCACGTGCCCAAGACCGCGCCGTCCTTGGGGTTGAACCGCGCGATGAGGTTTCTTGCCTTGTAGCTGGCGAAGAGATCTTTCCCGTCACAGGCCAGCCCGGTCACGATATTGCTCTTTTCGTCGCCGCCCGTCGGCGCCGCGATTTCATCTTTGCCGCCGAGCTGGATGGGCCGCGCTTCCTTGATGGTCATGAGCTGAATGGACGCACTCTTAGTAAAACCGTGCCCGCCGGCGGAGAAGATCGTCACGCCGTCAGTGGCGAGGTGGGTGGCGTCGAAATTGCACCCCCACTGCTTCCGGCCGTCGAAGTCGGTGCGGATCACACCCCAGCCATATTCGCTGCCATCCCAGGCCAAGAGCACGCCGCCCTCGAAAGCGCAGGCGGTCTGCGGTAGGCCGTGGTCGGCGCCCCAGCCACCCTTGCCGTCGACGGTCGGATATGGGGGCTGGCCGGAATTGTGGACCGAGAACCGATACTCGGCCTTCACGGGGGCGTGGTAAATCCCGCGCCACCTGTAGGTGCCCGCCGCCAGCAGGTTGCCGGCATCGTCGCAGCCGTCCCACCGCTCGATGTTGGGGCCGCCGAGCCGCTGCTGCTGCGGCACGAGGATGCGGACGTTTTCATTCTTCTCGTTGAAGAGCTGGATCGTGCACTCGGTGTCCTCGGGCAGCGTGTAGGTGAAATCGAGCGGCAGCGGCCGGTCCGGCGGCACGCCCTCGAGCACGAGCTTGCGGTCGACACGGCCCGTTTTCGAGAAGACGAGCTTTCCCCAGCACTTGGTGCTCTGGAACGGGAAGCCGGCCTCGCGCATCAGGTCGTAGGCCCAGGCCGCGCCGCCCGCGGTCATCTGCCCGTCCGGCCGCGAGTAGTTGAACTGCACCGTGCTGGCCACGACATCGCCGCCCTTCAGGGCCGCCTTGGCGTTGAGCGTCTTCCAGGGGATGCGGTATTCGAACGAGTACCCCGTGCCGTCGGCCCGCTTGAGATACTTGGCCTGGAACTGGTCCTGCGGCACCAGGCCGCGCGGGGCGTTCTGCGGCTCGCGGAAGGTCATGCCGAGTTGCATGGCCAGTTGCGGCTCGCCGGTCGCGGTGTAGTGCCAGAGCGTCAGGTGGACGATGTCGTCGCGGGTTTCCGTTGGGTCCCCCTGGCCCTTGTACTTGAACGTGCTCTCGTCGAGGATCGGGTAGCCCACCTTAGGATCGGTGGTCAGGCGGAACTGGCAGGAGTCGGCGTCCCAGCCCCGCCCCGGATCGGTGCGCGGATCGCGCATGTTCATCATCGGGCTGGGGTCGTTGACATCCGCGCCGATGTAAAACGCGTCGGCGTCGTACATCACGGCGAACTTCGCGTTCATTGTGCCGCGCGTGGCCTGGATCACGAACATCTCGATCTGGCCGGAGAGATCCCAGTCGTCGAGCTTGCCGTCGATGACCACCTTGCCCGGCGCGGGCACGGCGTAGAGCTGCTTATGCCGGCCGCGACCGTTGTCGTTTCCCTGGGCGTAGGCGCAGGCCGGGAGTGCGAGTCCGGCCAGGAGCAATCCCCCAACGGCGATTCGGGCCGTTCGTGAAGCGAGTTTTTTCATCATCCGTTTCTCCGTGTCTCTTAATACGCTCGTCGTTCCAGTGGCGGCCTTCCCAGCGCGGCGGCTGCATGGTGGCGTCCTTGGTCCAGGGTACAAGATGAGCCTCCGATGCGCCGATGGTTCCCACCGTCATTTCGGCAGTATACAATGGCCCCGACCGTCGCGGTGTCGGGCCGTGCTGGAGTCCACGCGTTTTCGAGAGCCTGACGCCGCGGGCTACGCTGCGCGGCTTAAGGCGAATGCAGCCCCGGCCGCTTCTGACCGCCTTGCTTCACCAGTTTCGCCGGATAGAATCAGCCCCGTCCGGGGAAATCACGTTACTTGTCATTTAACGAGATGAAGGCCCCTTGCCATGAAACCTGACGCCGAGGGACTGCACCCGATCGCGAACACTGATAAGGCGGACCGGTCGGCGGACATCGTCTTTGTCCACGGCCTCGGTGGTTGTTCGCACTCAACATGGCGCCACGGCAAGGAAGGCAAGCCCGGACATTTCTTCTGGCCGCAGGAATTGGGCAGGAGCCTGCCGCTCTGTGGCGTCTGGACGATCGGCTATGCCGCTGGCATCACCGAGTTGGGCAGTCCGGGCATGATCATTGAGAAACGCGCCGGCAACATCGCCAGCCAGCTTGCGATGTGGAACATTGGAGAGCGGCCCGTTGTGTTCATCGCGCACAGTATGGGGGGCCTAGTTGTCAAGTCGTTGATCGTTTCCAGTCAGTTGACGATGGATGAACGGCGAAAGCGGCTTGTCCGCAACATCCGAGGTATCGTCTTCTGTGGCACGCCGCACCGTGGATCGGCCTTTGCCTCGGCGGCGGGAGTGCTCGGAAAGTTCCTTGGCGGTAGTCAGCCGCATGTGAAGGAAATGGAAGCGAACGCGGAGCCATTGGATTTGCTTCACGATCACTTCCTGGCCTGGCACCAAGCATGTTCGATCCCGATAGAAACCTACGCTGAAGGCATCGGGCTCTTTCGTAAGCGATGGCTTGGCAGGCCCGTCCCGCTTGGCCTTGTGGTTCCTCGGACGTCCGCAAATCCTGGTGTCGGCATCATCCGGGACGTCGATGCCGATCACCTGGCGCTGGTGAAACCTTCACCGGCCGTGCCGGTCATTTACGACTTAGTTCACCGCGGCGTGCAGCGATTCATCGACGAGGCGCTGAATTCAACGCCGCCCAGCGTGCCTCAGACTCCAGCCGCACTACGTTCACCGATTGCGGTCGCCGTGCCCGAGACCAGACCACCGACGCCGTCCAGAATCCCGGCCGAGATTTCCCGCATCGTCAAATACGCTCCGGCCGAACTTGTCGGGCGGGAGGACGAGACGCAACTGCTGGCTGACGCCTGGGACAGAGTCGTGCGTGGGGAGAAAAGCCGGCCGCACGTCCTCACCTTCGTCGCGTTGGGCGGCGAGGGGAAGACGGCGTTGGTGGCGAAGTGGGCGGCGGAGTTGGCGGGGCAGGACTGGCCGGGGTGCGAGGCCACGTTTGCGTGGTCGTTCTACAGCCAGGGGACGCGCGAGCAAATGGCCGCTTCCTCCGACTTGTTCCTCAAGGAAGCCCTCGTCTTCTTCGGGGATGACGAAGACAAACAATTCGCCGGCAGCAGTGCCGGGCCGTTCGAGAAGGGCCAGCGTCTCGCCCGCATCGTGGGCCAGCGGCGATGCCTGCTGATCCTCGACGGCCTTGAGCCGCTGCAATATGCGCCCACTGCGCCGACGCCGGGCGAACTTAAGGACCAGGGAGTCGCTGCGCTGTTGAAAGGCTTGGCCGCTAGCAGCCGCGGCCTGTGCGCCGTCACCACGCGGTATTCGCTGCCGGAGTTGACGGGATTCGGGAAGGAAATCGTGCTGGAGGTGAATCTGCAGCGACTGTCTCGCGCTGCCGGCGTAGACCTGCTGCAGAGGCGCGGCGTTCGGAAGGAAAGTGGATCGAGGGATGAGTTCGAGAATCTGGTCGAAGACGTAAAAGGCCACGCGCTCACGCTGAACCTGCTAGGTGCATTCCTGAAACGCGCCTTCCATGGCGACATCCGCCAGCGTAATCGCGTGAAGTTCGAGAAGGCCGACGAGAAGATCGATGGCGGCCACGCTTTTCGGACAATGGCCGCCTACGAGCAATGGCTGTTGCGAGACGGCGGTGACGAAGGGCAGCGCGAAGTGGCTGTGCTACAACTGATGGGCCTGTTCGACCGGCCCGCCGACGTCGGCTGCCTCGTGGCTTTGCGGAGCCAACCTATCCCCGGCCTCACCGGCCCGCTAGCCGCGTTGACGAGCATGCCGGAGGCGATCGTCAGACAGGCCGTTTTGCTGGGCGCGTGATACCACATCGTCAGATGCGACAGCCGTGGGTTGTGCGCCGCCGCCCGCTCCTCGGCGCTCGGCTCCAGACGCCGCATGGCGTAGTAGTTCGGGGCGTTGGCATGGACCGGCCAACCCATCGCCCGGTCGGTGGAAAGCCGCACCTGCAACCCGCCGCCGCGCCAGGCCGCATCGGCGTCCAGCGCCGGATCGATCACGTTCCGCAACGGCGCGGGATCGCTCACGTGGGCCGCGATGTAAAGCTGCTCGTCGTCGAACATCATCCGGCCCTCGACCCGCTCCTCGTCGTCCGCCGTGCCGTCGCGAGTGCTGAAAAAGGCCCCTGCGGCATTCCAGTCGTCCAGCCGGCCGTCGATCGCGACCGGCCGCTCGGCATGCGTCACGGTGATCCCGTCGAACTGCGGCCGGCCAAAATGGCGGAGGTCCTCTTCGCGGTCGGTTCTGGCGCGATGCTCAATGCCGACATCGGGCGGCAGCTTGCGGATGAAGCGACTGTCGACGTAGGCGATCGTCTCCGGTTCGCCGGAGTTCTGCGGTCCAAACCGGGCGGCCTCGCCCGCCGAGAGCCGCGTGGGGAAGGACGAGCCGGCATTCTGCGACTTGCCCGAGGCCATCACGGCGCCGTCGTAGACTTGCACATCGGTGACGAGTCCGGCCCCGGCCTTCACGGCGAATTCGGTGCCCAGGTCGAGCACGTCGGTGGTGGCCGTTTCCAGCCGGAATCCGCTCAACCCGTTCTTGGGCAATCCTCATCAAACACGAGCCGATCTCGTCCCAGCCGACGGCAATGCGTGAGCACCTGATACCGCGCCACGGAACAAGCCCAAGCCCAGAAATCGGTCCCGGCCTGAAATTCGCCCGCCTTGCGCAAAAGGGTGACGTTCACGTCCTGCCAGACATCTTCAACGTCGCGGCTGTCAAACAGCAGGCAGCGCACCAACCCTCGCAGCCGCCGCTGATGCCGCGTCAATTCGCGCATGAATTCTTCGAGTTTGTGTGGTTCCGTGGTCATTCCAGAGCTGCTGTAGTAACGCCCTGCCTATCAGAGCCAATGGCGCAAGCTCATCAAGAATCAACAAGATTCTACCCACCTACTTGCGCAAGATCTCATCGAAACTCGGATACGTCAGTTCCTTCTTCAACGCTTCCAGCGAGCCCACGAGGAACACCAGCTTGCCGCCTTCGCCATCGACCTTCTTGGGCGTGGGCGTGAGTTCCTCGTTCCAATGGCCCATGTGCAGGCAGGGGATCGAACTGTTGCCGCCTACCCGGCAGGGCGCGCGGTTGACCCGGGCCACGTAGCCGATCCCGTCGTAGCTTTGGAGGATGCCGCTACCGTTACAGGTCTTTACGGATGATCAAGCTATCCTCGTTGGCAGTCGAAGTGCCCGGCCAGGTCAGTCTCCGTCGTCCACTCTTCTCCCCCACCAGACGCGAGATACCAGCATCCGTGGTCTGGGGAGGCTCGGACGGAAATGGCCAGAGAGCGTTGGGGGCGTTGAGGATTGTTTCCGGTCTCACGCCAGACATCGCCGGGCTGGTCGGCCGTATCCAGTCGCTAATCTCCGAGGGACTGACGGACGAGGACATCGTGAAGCAACTCGAACTCTCTCCTGCGGCCGTCGCGGCTGTGGCTTACCTGCGGGAGCATGCCGACGATTTTTCATATTGAGTGATGTGGCCAACAGGTCTCTGGCCGACAACAGAAAACGGGGGGCATACTGGACAGTGTGCTCGGCATGAAAATGGTCGCTCATGGAGGCTTTCCAGTTGCCGTTCGGTTCGGTTGCCCGCAGCCAGAACGTGGTGTGTTCTTCTGCCGTCCCAGAGTCGTGCGACGTCGCCTTCCCTGAGTTGGTACACGGACGGCTTCAACACGGTCCGCGCCCCACTTATGGTCTGGTCGAAAAGCATCTGCCCCGCACACTGCCTGACCAGCGGTCGCTCGGACTCAAGTGGTGAAGACGTCACGAGAAACACTCGCTTCCAGGGAGTTGCGTGTAACTAATTGCGCCGCAGTGACTTATCTCCAGCGCTGTGCAGTCCGGCACCATCGTGCGTGCCGTTCGTCGAGTAGCCGAAACGTGGTCCCAAGAAATAGCGCCGACATTATCTGAAAACAGGAAGAGGGTGGAATCCATAAGTGGATCGCCCTTGGCCGGGAGGCGGAGTCCCGGCCGGCACGTCTGTACTGCCTGATCAATGTCGTCGGCTACCGCCCAGACCACTCCGGTCACCAACGCCGAACAAGCGTTCCTGTCGCCTGAGGAGTTCGTTTGCCTCAGCGGCCTGTCGCTTTCGACCGTTCGGCGGTATCTCCAGGACGGGCGGTTGCCCCGAGCCCAAGGATTACGCCCACAAAACGCAATCGAACGAACTAATCACACTCAAGCAGGCCGTGAAGTGGCTGATCAAGCAGGGGCACCTGCAGGGGATGAAGCCGATCGAGCTGAGTATTCGCAAGGCCGAAGGCGATCGGGCCTACTGCTACCGAAGCGAGGAGGTGCGGGCGATGTTGGAGCATTGTCGCGCCAACGAAAGCTTGCGCTGGCTGGCCAATGTGATTATCGCGATTGCCTGCACAGGCCTGCGTATCGCTGAACTGGCGTCGTTGCGTTGGACGGATCTGAACTTGGAGAATGTCCGCCTAACGTTGACCGACGAGACGGGCAGGCCAGTTGTAAAAGGGCGCAAACGACGCGAACTAAAGAGCGGCCGAAGCCGCTCCTTCCCCATTCACCCGGACCTGCTTAGCGTCTTGCAGGGGATGCCGCGTAGCGACGCTTACGTCTTCCACGGACCGCGTGGCGGCCGTTTGAAGCCCGACACTGTGCGTCGGATTCTCGTCCGCGAAGTCATCGAGCCACTGACTGAGCAGTTCCCCTCACCCAACGACGAGAAGGGCTTCCGGGACGGACGCCTCCACAGCTTTCGTCATTACTTCTGCTCGACGTGCGCCAACAGCCGTGTGCCCGAAAGGATGGTCATGGATTGGCTGGGGCATGTGGACAGCGAGATGGTCAGAATCTATTATCACTTACACGACCGGGAGGCCCGCCAGCAAATGGCTGGCTTGGACTTCCTGGGCGGCGCCGGCGGACGTTCCGCAGGCGATGGTTGTCAGTAGGTTGTTTTTTCAGAATAGGGAGGTTGTCGAGCCAGCACTTGCTGGCGTTCGTGACGCTTGGCGGCACGCTGATTGACACAGTCTTGTGACAGTTAACTGTGTCAATCAAAAACGCCGCCGCAACTGCCTGTTACACAAGCCTTTGCGACGGCGCTGTCAGTCAAGGCGGAGGGCACGGGAGTCGAACCCGCAACCCCTTACGGGGCACCACATCTCCAATGTGGCCGCTCACCATTCGCTTACCCTCCAAAACACAGCAATTTGTTACTTCTACGTTTCTCGTGTACCCCCTATTGTACCATTTGCACGATTCAACCCGTCAGCTCCAAGCAATCCACCATCAGTGTAGCACACCAACTTCACCAACGGAAACACCGCAATACCGAACCCGGGAAACCAGCTGCGCAGCGCTACCTCGCAGCGCACCAAATTCGAGAGCGGGCTATCGTCTTCTCCAGCGGCCGTTCTGCTGTTGCGTCGATTAGCCACAGCTTCGCCCTCAGTTGCGTACCAGAACGCGCCACGCGGGTCAACAAACGCTACGTGACGCTCCCCCACTTTTATATCGACAATCAGCATGTTGAACCAGACCCCTCCCGCGACAACTGGAAACGTAAGACAGCGGAAACGTCATTCGGGAGTCATGTAGGCCGGAACGAGGTCGCGCAAGGCCATGCCGGAACCGCGCAACCGACGCTCGCAGGAAGAACCCGCTTGGTGCAGACGCCACGCGCCGGAAGCGACCGAAGCTCCGGCAGTGTTTCCGGTTGCTTGTTCCGGCCTACAGGAGTATGAATAATCCGGGGGCATTCGGGTCGGAGAATGTTTCATGGGTCAGCTCACGGCTTGGGTTGGTTCCCGACGCAGAGTTAGGACAGAAGGCGAGGTCCGGGGCACGATCCGCCAGGCCGGCGTGCCTTCTTGCCACCGCTCGCGGCCTTCTTGAACCAACGCTGTTGCTCCACCAAGCCGGAGGTAGCAACGCTCACGAAATAACTTCCTCATTCCAACAAGCCAGTCGTTGATCGCTGGCCGAAGGTTCCGGTTCTGCGAGTTGGATGCCACGGGCTCGCCCCGTGGAGGCTCACGTTTCTCGCTACACTAGGCGGCCCAACTCGCCCCTTCCTATTTCGTGGGTGTTGCTAGGTTGGCCTTTTCAGGCCGATCGGGACGGTCTGGGAAGACCATCCTACATTAAGTTGGGTAAGGACCGGACGGACGGTGCGCGAGCGGTGGTCCTGGGGCTTGCACCCCGGCTCACGGGATCTTCGGCGTCGAGTCACGCGAGTCCGCCGTTGTCCAGCAGTTCCTGACGCAGCGCGAGCCGTTTCGGCTCGTTCATATTGACTTCCGATCAGGAACCGGCGGATAGCGCCGTGCCGCTCACGATCAGGAATCGGCGGCTAGCGCCGTGCCGCTCACAATCAGGAACCGGTGGCTAGAGCCATTCCGCTCACCCATTTCTTGAACGATGCTTACGGCAATCCGCTGCTTCCGCGCACAGTCAGCGGTCTGAGGGACCTGGGTGGGCCAGCCTCTTCTTCCAGTAGCCCGGCTTGCGGTGATGATGCATCATCGCGACGATGACGATCTCGTCCGCTTCAACGTGCTAGAGCACATCGTAGGGAAACCGTCGCGTGGGACAGCGACGGATGTTGGCGGAGATTCTCGCCCAGGTCGTCGGACAATCGGTAATCCTCCGGAGCGTGATCTGCACCGCGGAAGAAAATTCCGCCCCCAGGCCAACACGCTGATCATCGTAGTAGCGCACGGCGTCTTCCAAATCAGCTCGGGCAGGTTCGAGAAACGAGATCTTCATGTCTGGGCGGGACGATTGATCGAACGGAAAACCTCGTCGGCCGTAACCGCGGCGATCTTGCCAGCCTGGTAATCCGCCAGTCGGTGCTCGGCTTCCTCGGCCCAAGCGGTGGCCACTGCGGCTCGATCCGGCTGTTCCAAGCTTTCCAGCAACCGATCCGCCACGACAGCGCGCGACTCGGCCGGCAAAGCGAGTGCGACATGGAGCACGGATTCGACTTCTGCGTTCATCACTCTCTTCCTCACAAGAACTCAACGTATCTCCCGACAGACCGTGCCAAGTCGCAGGATTAACGCATTGTAACCGGAAGAGGTCGGCACGGACAGCCGATATGGGTAGGATCGCGGCATGCCCAAAACCGCGCGAGCTGCTTTTGTGTAATAATCCAGGCGGTCTGACTTGGTACGCGCTGGCCAAACAGGCCGGCATACCCAACTCGAATACGGTCCGGGATATCGAACAGGGACGCGATGTCAAACTTGCCAACTTGCAGGCGGTCGCAAAGGTCCTCGACTTATCCGTCGAACTGGTCGAAATTGCCTAAGCTCTGGCCGAAGCCCAAGATACCGTTTGGTGCTGGACGTGTACAGCCGTCCCGCGTGCTGCACGAAACGGTGTTGCAACCCGGAAGGACGCCGTAAATGCGCGGAGAGGATGTACTTCACTACGTCGTAAGCAACACCCTCCGGCAACCAACGTTTGGCCCAGGCGACGATTGGCCCCAGGCGGTCCTCGTACTGGCGATGCACCGCCCGGGCACAACCTTCGTAGATCTGCAACACGGGTTCCGGGGCGGTGACCGCCGACTTGTGAAGCTAGCCGGTGAAGTACAGGTAGGCCCCTAGAATGCACAGCAAGATAAAGGCGGAGGCCAGCACGTCGCGCCAGTCCCAGCTTTCGCGAGTCAGGCGGCGGTCTTCCGCCGAGGCTGTTCCAAACGTCAGGCCCTTGATTCGCTCGTAGTTCGGCGCTTCCGTCAGGTAACTCACTCCGACCATGGTCACCGCCGACACGAAGGTAATCAGCAGGCTGAAGTACTGGAAATAGATGTTGTTGACGATCCACAGGAACGAATGCTCGGTGTATCCAATGGCCACTTCACCCTGGTAGCCGAACATCCCCAACGTCACGGGCGTATCGACTGCCATCCGGAAGATTCCCAGAATAAAGCCCACCACCATCGCGGCGACACAGCCCTTGCTATTGAGCCGCTTGGAGAATACGCCGAAGAAGAACACGACAAACATGGGTGGGAAGAAGTAACTTTGCACGGCCTGCAAGTAGTAGTACAAGCCGCGCGCGTTTTCGATGACCGGAAGCCAGGCCAGGGCGATCAGCACCATGACTCCGGTGGCCAGTCGCCCCGTGCGCACCAGTTGGTGCTGTGTGGCCCGGGGCTTCCACTTCGCATACAGGTCCAAGGTGAACAGGGTCGAGCAGGCGTTGAACACGCCCGCCAACGAGCCCATCAGCGCCGAGAGCAGGCCCGCCACGACGATGCCCCGCAACCCGGCTGGCAGCAGGTACTGCACCATCAGCGGGAAGGCGGCCTGTGCCTGTTCCTGACCGATGTTGCCGTTGCGGAACAATGCGGCGGTAAGTTCCGGCACTTTACCGCTCTTGGCCAGGGCAAAGCACACCAGGCCCGGGACGATGAACAAGTAGATCGGGAGGAGCTTGAGCAGGCCGGCGCAAATACTTCCGCGGCGGGCCGTCTGCTGATTGGCAGCGCCCAAGGCCCGCTGCTCGATGTACTGATCCGTGCACCAGTACCACAAGCCACCCATCGGCGCGCACAGGAGCATCCCCAGCCAGGGAAAATAGCCGTTGAAATACCAGGCCATGCGACCGGGCTCCTTCACCGGCTCCCAGGTCCCCTCGACACCCGGCGGAACCAACGGTTTCCATAAGTTGAACATGTCCGATCCGCAAATCTGACGCAGCTCCGTCCAGCCGCCCAATTGGATCAGCCCGTAGGTCGTCAGCAGCGCCGAGCCGAGGATCAGAATAATGGCCTGCACGGAGTCGTTGTAGGCCACGGCGCGCATTCCGCCCAGGCTGGTGTACAAGCCGGTCAACACAAGCACGAGTACCGAGCCGAGCCAAAAGCTGTTGATTGAAATCCCGCCGACGGACAAATGCATCTCCGGCAACAGCGTACGGAAGACCACGCCGCCCGCGTAGATGCCGACCGCGATCTTGGAGACGATGAACGTGACCAGCGACACGATCGACAGCACGTAGCGCGACGCGGGCGAGAACCGCCGCTCCAAGAACTCCGGCATGGTGAACACCAGCGAGCGAGCGTAGAAGGGCACGAAGACCCACGCCAGCACCAGCAAGCACCAGGCGTGCAGCTCGAAATGGGCCATCGCCACGCCGTCGGTGGCACCTGAACCGGCCAGCCCCACCACATGTTCCGAGCCGATATTCGAGGCGAAAATCGAGGCGCCGACGACCCACCAGCCGAGATTGCGGCCGGCGAGGAAGTAATCGGCGGTCGTGTCCTTGTTCTTTCGCACGACCCACCAGGCCACTCCCAACAGGATGCCGAAGTAGAGGGCGATCATCAGCCAGTCGAGACCGACCAAGGTGGGACCTGTTGACGCCGCAGCATAGAGTGGTACGAGGTTGGTCATAAGACTGGTTCGCTGGAGTTCTTTCTGTCCGTAGGGTTGGAAGGGAGACGCATTCTACTGAGTCCTAGGTTGCTCATGGAAAACGAGAGAACGTGGATTGGGAGGGCGACGCTCCCGCGGAGCCGTGGGCCGTCCCTGACGGCCCGCTCCGGCTCGGCAGGAGCCTCGCCCTCCCATGCCATTGGTAACCTAGGACTCAATAAGGGAACCAAAATCGGTGTTGCTGACCCACGTGGGCGGACTGTTTCTCACCAGTCCAGGCCTTGATCGTACCCTTGCGAAGTGTGCTAGCTAAGGGGTGGCTGGCGCAGAGTGACCAAGGCCCGTTTTCTTGACAGTGGTTCCGCCAATCGACAGGTTCCCGCCAGCCGATCTTGTCTGCCGGTGTCGACACGATTCTTGCTCCTGAATGTTGCAGATCTCCGGCTCGTGCTAGTACCCAACGATGTCTTGGCCCCTGCGCGCAAAGAATGAGACTTAACGGTTCAGCAGAGACGGGGCGTGAGACACGGGGTCAGACGTACAGATTTCAGTTTTCGCGGTTGTGTGCCCAAGCCTGGGAAAAGCCTTATGCCCGCGAAAACTGAAATCTGTACGTCTGACCCCAGCTGGCGGTCCGTCTCAGCGAAACCGTAAAACCCCATGCTTGACACCGATAACCCCGAACACCGTTTGGTGCTAGAATGTGCCGAGTGGCCGCGAAAATCCGGTCGCGGAATTGCAGGATTAGGCGGCGGAAGTTTTTTGCGTCCCACCGACTGAGGAATGTGACCATGCCCAAGCCCCATAGCGAGCGACATCGCACCGATCGCATCGGCTGGTTGCGGGCGGCGGTGCTGGGTGCGAACGACGGCATCGTGTCGACGGCCAGTTTGGTGGTCGGCGTAGCAGCAGCGCAGGCGACGAGCCACGAAGTCCTGGTCGTGGGGGTCGCCGGCTTGGTCGCGGGGGCCATGGCGATGGCTGCCGGTGAGTACGTCTCGGTCAGTTCCCAGGCGGATACCGAACGGGCCGACATCGAACGCGAACGCCAGGAACTCCTCACAGACGAAGTGGCAGAGCTGGCGGAACTGGCGGCGATTTACGTCCAGCGCGGCCTTGACCCCGCGCTCGCGAAACAGGTCGCCGAGCAACTCACGGCCCATGACGCGCTAGCCGCCCATGCTCGCGACGAACTGGGCATTTCGGACACCTTCAGTGCACGGCCGGTGCAGGCGGCACTGGCCTCGGCGGGCACTTTTGCAGTGGGAGCTGCCATGCCCTTGCTGACAGTGGTCATGGTTCCCGACACGTATCTCATCCCGATGGTCGCCGGAACGTCACTGGGTTTCCTCGCTCTCTTGGGCGGTTTGGCTGCGTTCGCTGGTGGCGCAAACGCGACGCGAGGCGCTCTCCGTGTCACATTCTGGGGGGCACTCGCCATGGCGTTGACCGCCGGCGTCGGGGCCTTGTTCGGTACGGCTGTGTGAGGCTGTCGATCTTTGCGGCAGGCCAACGCCCAAGGCCACTTACTTTGCATTCGGACAGGGTGAGCCGCAAGGCGCTAGCCGCGGGTTTCAGGCGAGAAGACGCGGCAAGCGGCGTTGGGCCAAAGCCCCGCAACAGAACGGCATCACGCAGCATCGTCCGGGCCCAGACTCCGGAGGCCGTACCTGTCCCGCAGGAGTTTGGCGGTCTGGCGACGCTCGCGGTCAGCCACGGCGTTCGACCAGCCGAGCAGGGGGGCGACGATGCCGGTGAGTTCCTGGAGCAACTCGCCGGTCAACTCACCGAGCAACGCGATCGCCGTTCGTCGGAGCACAAGGTCGTCCAGACGCACGATTTTCTCGTGGCGCACCAGGAACTCGATTTCGCGCCGGCTGTAGCCCGCATGCTGACGCAAGGGCTCGTCCGGCCCGCCAGCCAGGAACTGGGTGACGGCCTCCGCCCGCGTGCCATAGCGGTTGAGCAGCTCGGTCAAGCGATCCGGTGACAGTCCGGTGGCTTCGTGAAGTCGGGTCAGCCAACGCTGTTTGGCTAGTTCATCCTGGGGATAGTCCTTGCCACCCCCGATGGCCAGCTGCTCTGTTCCAGCGCGGCGGCTTTGACCCAGGCGATCCAAGAGCCGATCCGTCACCTGTTCGGCAAAGGCCCGGAACGTGGTCCACTTGCCGCCGATCATCGAGCAGACAGGGATGCGCAGGTCGGCGGTGGGTTCGAGGACGGCGCATTCGTGATCGCGGCTGGCCTCAACCGTGGCCGCACCGGCGGTGGACTTCATCGGCCGGACGCCGGTGAAGTAGCTGAGGATCTGGGACTGGTTGACATCGATCTCCGGGAGCACTCGGCGAATGGACTCCAGGATGTAGTCGATCTCCTGTTCCGTGACCCGCACGTCGTCGGGATTGCCGCAATGGACGTCGGTCGATCCGATGAGTGCCCGGCCCAACCAGGGCAGCGCGATGGCGACGCGCCCGTCCGCAGTCTCATAGTAGATCATCTCGCCCTGCAACGTTTCGTACAGGGTCGGGTTGTCGAGAACCAGGTGAGCGCCTTTGGTGCCACCGATCATCCGCGTCTGGTGGCCCAGGGCGTGATTCGTGAAATCGATCCAACCCCCGGTGGCATTGACGACCACCTGTGGCCGGACCACCAGGACCTCCCCCGACAACTCGTCCCGCAGGGAGACGGTGTCGCCGGTGGCGGCCTGCAAAGAGACATAGTTCAAGGCTTGGGCTTGCGGGCACGACGCTTCCCCGTCCAGTAGAAGTTCCAGGCCCAGCCGTTCAGGGTAGGCGATCCAAGCGTCGTAGTACGTCGCCGTGCGCACAATGGCCGGATGCAACTGCGGCCGGCGGGCCAGCGACGCGGCACGGGACGTGAACTTGTGCCGAGGCATCAGCCGGCTCTTGCGGGTGAACACGTCGTAGAATGTCAGCCCGAGCTTGACCATCAGCGCACCGCGGCGGACCGACCTGGGGCCGCGGAGTCCAAGAAACCGCCGGATCGAACCGCCGACCCCGGCTAACCAGGCGAAAATCGGAATCGTGGTCGGCAACGGGAAGACGTAGTGCCGCGCGTTTTGCAGCAGCAGGTTGCGGTCCTTCAAGGCTTCCCGGACCAGCCGGAATTCACCGAACTCAAGATACCGCAAGCCGCCATGAATCATGCGGGATGGTGCAGCGCTGGCGCCGCTGCAGAAGTCGCTTTTGTCGACGAGCAGAACGCGGACACCTTGCAGCGTCAGGTCGCGGAACAAGCCGCACCCGTTGATCCCGCCCCCGACGATCAGCACCGCAACGCCCGGCTGCCGCCGCACTTGATCGAGGACACGTTGTCGTTGCAGCAATGAGGTCTCGATTTCCGGAACCTTTCCTTTAGACGCACGAGATATCCCCGTCGAATCATCTTGAATCCGCCAATGATCCGGGAAACTCGCCGACTCGTCAAGTGGCCGCGTTGCCAATGACACTTGACAACGGGTCGGGCCGCGAATACCTTAACGCCGTCAAAAGTAGTGGGCGCTGCCCGCGTTAGGAATCGGCACGGGCCAAAGTTCGCGGTGTCCGCGGGACGGGTTGTCGAATCACGCCCGGCCCAAAACGTGTGCGTCAACGAACGGGGGCCTCGCGCTGAAGCAACTGCGTCATTGATCTCGGTTGGAGCAAGCTCTTTTTTCGAAGCGGGTAAGAAGCGGGTAATCAGTGCCGCGTGTCTTAGAAGTTGTGCATTTCGACGGGGATTGGCCGAATTCGTGAGAATTCGGAGGCTGTGGTGGTTATTGGCCCCCGCGAAACACCCCGAGTTTCTCACGAATTCGGCGACGCGCAACCTCAAAGCCGCGTGCCGGACCAGTTGAGGTGTTCTGCGACCATGATCCGCGATTTGTCTCAGCCGAACCGTGATGGCGCCGCCGACGTGACCCGGTCGCGGCGCCGCGAAAGCAGCCCAGGAGGCAAGCCGCGGGACTACCATTTGTTGACCGGCGCGACCGGCCTGCTGGGATCCTACTTGTTGCGTGATGCCTTGCGCACGGGTAAACGGATCGCCGCGCTGGCCCGTCCGTCGAAATGGGAATCGGCCCGGCAACGCATTGAGACCAGTTTGGCGCGGTGGGAGCGGGAGACCGGCGAGATTCTGCCCCGGCCTACCGTCCTGGAGGGTAGTCTGGCGCTGGATCGCTGGGAGCCCCGTATCTTGCGCTGGGTGACCGAACACTGTCAGTCCGTAATCCATAATGCCGCCAGCTTGACGTTTCAAACCACTGCCGACGGCGAACCTTGGGTCTCGAACGTGGAGGGCACGCGGGCCGTGTTGGAGCTGTGCCGCCGCACGAGCATCCGCCAGTTCCATCACGTGTCGACGGCCTACGTGTGTGGGCTGCGGGACGGACGCGTCCTGGAGAGTGAACTCGACGTCGGCCAAACGCCGGGGAACGACTACGAAGCCAGCAAATGCGAAGCCGAGAAACTGGTGCGCACCGCCGACTTCCTCGACCGGCCGACCATTTATCGCCCCTCGATTATTGTCGGCGATTCGCAGACCGGCTACACGTCTACCTTTCATGGTTTCTACGTTCCGATCAAGTTGGCTCACACGCTGGTGAATCGGCTCGTGCTGGGGGCGACGAGCGGACAACGGGCCGTGGCCGCCATCGGACTGCAGGGACCCGAAGGTAAGAACTTTGTTCCCGTCGATTGGGTCTCGGCCGTCATCACCCACATCCACGGCCATCCGGAACATCGTGGCCGGACGTATCATCTGACGTCCCCGCGCGCTGTGAAGCTGGCGGAAATCGCCGCCGTGATCCAGGACGCGGTCGAGCGGTACTCGACGCTGGCGGATGCGAATGCTCCCCGACTGTGCGACTCGGCCTGGTTCGAACAGAACCTCGCAGAGCAGATGGCGGTGTACCGGTCTTACTGGCGGGACGATCCCGATTTCGACTGTACCAACACCCTGGCGGCGGCCACGCATTTGCCCTGTCCCCCCATGCACCACGAGCGACTGTTGTTGCTGGCTCGCCATGCGATCCAGTCGGGTTTCGGCCGTCCCCGTCCGCGACCCATCTGCCCCGAGTTCGACGTGCACTCGCGTCTCGAACATCTCCTGGCGGCGGGACGAGAACTGGATGCGGAGTCCACGAGCCGGCCGCGGGTGGGGCTCCAGGTTGATGGACGCGGCGGAGGCCAGTGGGAGTTGGTGCTGAACGACGGCCGTCCGGTGGCCGCCAAAGAAGGACTCACGCGGTGCAGCGAGGCCGTCTGCCGCCTGACTTCTGAGACCTACGAGCGGCTAGTCCATCGCCGCGTCAGTGTCGGCGAGGCCCTCCAGAGCGGACTGGTCGTCATTGAGGGCAAAGGGATGGATCTGCGGCAACTGGCGGCCGTGTTCGAGCCGGCCGTGTTCGAGACGACTGTGACCGGCGGCGGGCAGCCTCTGGAATGCGTGCTGGTCAACGGTGCCGAGGAGTTCGCAACGCCCTGAACGGCCTGGCGTGATCCGGGGATGGGTCCGCAATCTGGGCGTGTGGCACGGCTTGCTGGCAAGCGATGGTCCGCGAATGGAGGTGACCGCATGGCTCAGGCGGCGATGTTTTGCTTCTGGGTGCTGTTTGGGCTGGTCGTGGGTCAGACGCTGTTGGTGTTGGGCTTCGTAAGGGCCTTACGCGGGAGGATGCGGTCCGGGTCCGAGCCGTCCTATACCCCTCAGACCGCCGTGATCTTGTGTCTGCGCGGCACCGATCCCTTCCTGTCCGAGTGTCTCGACGGCCTGCTGCAGCAGGACTTTCCGCATTATGCCGTGTGGATTGTGATCGACCAACCCGACGATCCAGCCTGGGGCGTCGTCCGGGAGGCCCTGACACGTCACCCTGCGGTTCCGGTGCAGGTCCTGTCGCTGACCGAACGACGCGAAACCTGCAGCCTGAAATGCAGCAGCCTGACACAGGCCGTCGCCTTACTGGACGCATCCTACGAGGTGGTGGCCCTGTTGGATGCCGACACCGTGCCCCATCGGATGTGGCTCCGCGAACTGGTCGCCCCCCTGGCGGACTCCCAAGTCGGTGCCGCGACGGGTAACCGTTGGTACATGCCCGCCGAGCCATCGTGGGGTTCCCTGGTCCGCTACACGTGGAACAGCGCGGCGATCGTGCAGATGTACTGGTACAGCATCCCCTGGGGCGGTGCACTGGCGGTCCGGACGGCAGTGTTTCGCCAGTCGAACCTGCTGGAACGTTGGCGCTCGGCCTTCTGCGAGGACACGATGCTCTATCGCGTTTTGCGGGAGATCGGCTTCCGGGTGGCCTTCGCGCCTTCCCTGATGATGGTGAACCGCGAGGCCTGTGATCTGCCGGGTTGCCTGGGCTGGGTGCGCCGGCAGTTACTCACCGCTCGACTCTATCATCCCGGCTGGCCCGCGGTGGTCGTGCACGGTGTGGCGACGGCGGCGGCGCAGGCGGTGTGGCTGGCCTTGCTCCTGGCAGCCGGGACGGCCAGGCACTGGTCCGCGGTCGCCTGGCTGGTGGCAGGCGGGGCCTGCTACTGGTCCAGCATGGCCGTGTTGCTGGGTCTGCTGGAGTTGGGCGTGCGGCAGGTCGTGCACCGGCGGGGCGAGCCGGTGCAGTGGCTGAAGCTTCGTTTCGTAGTGCGTCTCCTGGTCGCGATTCCCTGGACGCAGGTGGTGTACCCGCTGGCCCTGCTGTCGGCCATGCTGCTGCGCCGGGTGGAGTGGCGCGGCGCCGTCTATCGTGTCGACGGCCCCTGGCACATCCGGCTGATCGAGGACCGACCCGCGGAGGCCCGTCGTGCCGCAGGCCAGTCCGGCCGATCCTTGTGAAGGCGGCTGGGGCCAGCGGACAGAAATATCATTCCTCCGGGTCCTCGCCCGCCGCCGACAAGCCACGCTCTTTGACGGTGGCCAGCGAAGCTCGGATGCGGCGCTCGAACGTGTCGAGCAGATCCACCGCCTGGGCAGCGGTCAGGGGCCGCGGATCGTAATGGAGGGAAATGAACAGCTTGCGTGTGTAGATGGCGGCGTTCAGCGCGACGCACGCGTAGGGCCGAATTGGCGTCACCAGATCGAGTTCCCTGAGGCTGACATTGCCCGCGACGACGCACCCCCCGCGCCGCGGCAACGAGGTCCGCGCGGTGAGTTTGCCGAGGTTGGCAAACACGCAGGACACCGTACACTTGTCCGCACGCACCTGCTTCCGCAAACCGCCCGGGAGCAGTCGGATGAGTTGCGTGGAGAACACGAACGTATAGCCCAACTGGTTACGCTTGATCAGTTCCATTTCGTCGTGGATACTGCGTAGCAGTCGCTCTGGATCGCTGAAATCCGGACCCCGCCGATCGAGAAACACACTGCTCACCACGTTGGCAGCCGGCAACTCGCGGTCTTGAGCCGTACGCAGATTCATGGGAATCATCATCCGCAACCAACCGTCGTCGGCGGGCACCTGCTGTCGTGTCCGCCATTCGGCCAGCGCCAGGAAGAGATCCCGGATCAGCAGATCGTTGGCGGTCACACCCAACTGCACGGCCGCGGTTTGCAGCGCTACGGTGTCCTGGATATCGAACACACGACCGAGAACCGCCGGATACTCGGCGGGCGGCGGAACCTCGTTGTCGCAGACCTGATGGGGAATCACAGGACACGGGGTACGCATCAGAAACTGTCGGACGCCCTGGAGGCCCACGAGTTGCTTGGGTAGCATGCGCAACAGTTGCCCCAGGGTCAGGCCGTATCTTCCTCGCCCGGCCAGAAGTTGCTGATCGATCGGCAACAGCCGGACCCGCTCGGGGTTGGCCCCCTGTGCCAGAGCGTAGGCCAGCAACAGATCGTGAAAGAAGACGAACATGCCTGCCGCATCGCAACAGGCGTGATGAAATTGAATCACCAAATCGCTGGCTTGGTCGTCCACCACGACATGGAATCGGCAGCCGATTTCCTGTTGCAGATCCAGGTGCGACGCGGGCGGAAAGTGTCCGCCCGTGGGCCCCGACTGCCATTCGATTCGCGGTTCCGGGTTCGTCACCGCGACCCACACCAACCGCTTTCGCCCCCGCTTCTGCACGATCGATGACAGGAGCGGATGACGCTGCAGCGTCGTGCGCAGGGCCGCCTCCAGCGCCGTCCGCTCGAGCTGCCCGGCGAATCGCATCCGCACAAAGCAACACCAGGGATAGGCCGGACGGTCTTCCCAGAACAGAAACTCCTCCATGGTGGTCAGTGGCAGGACGAGGCTCATGTCGAGGCTCCTGGCTCGGCAGATCGTCGCGTCTGCCGGGTGTGTTGAATGACTTCGCGCAGCGTGTCGCGGCTGCTGAACTGGAACTGGTAACCGAGCTCACGCGTGAGTCGGTGCGGAGCAACCACCCACGGATAACGCACGAAATAGAGAAAACTCGCCGGCGATTCGTGGATCGGCAGCCGACTGGTCCACGCCAGCCAATGCGTCGCGTACACCAGCCAGAAAGGCAAGTTGAACACGCGGCGATTCGTGGCTTGAGCAATCTCCGAGATCGTCGACCAGTCGGGAGGTGCTAGGTTGTATGCTCCGCGACCATTGGCGCACAGAATCGCATGGATGGCTGCGGCCACGTCTGCTTCGTGGACAAATTGCAGGGGCGTGTCGCAGCCGTCGATCCGCACCAAGAATGGCATGCCGAAGATGAAGCGACTCAAGTAGTTGTCCATCTGAGGGCCTCCAACTAAAGCGGGTCGCACGCAGCTGACGGCAATCTTCGGGTGTTCGGCGGCGAAACTCTGGACCAATTGCTCCAATTCGGTCTTGTCGGCGGCATACCGGAACTCGTGACGCGCCCGAAGCGGCGCGGATTCGTCCAACGGCACAGGATTGTCCGGCCATGCGCCGTAGGCCGTTGCGCTGGAGACGACCAGCAATCTGCTGGGCCGCGATTGGCCCGCGGCCCGCAGCACATTGCGGGATCCTTCCACGTTGATTTCCCGCATGCGACGCTCATCCCGCATCGGCTGAAAAGCGAAGGCCCCGTGGATGATGGTGTCCGGAGCAAAACTAACCAATGCTGCGCCGAGTTCCGAACTGAGGATATCCAGACGCAGGAACTGGTCGGGAGCAACCCGCGTCGGTTCCCGAAGATCGAGTCCGAGGATCCGGATCCCGCTATCCCGTTGGCGAAAGTATTCGACCAGTTTACTGCCGAGATATCCGGAGCTTCCGGTGATCGCCAAGCGTTTCATAGGTTGCGTCCCGTCGTGTTTGCGCAGTCATTGTAACCAGTGGCCCGGTCCTTGACAGCGTGGGAAGGCTCGTCTACAAGTGGGCATCCCTCGTGGACTGCTTCGTAGGCGGGTTATGCTGCACTTGGCAATCGCTGTATTCTCTGGCTTGGCCTTGGCTGCCGTGGGCCATCTGGTCCTGGCCGCGCTAGTCATGCCGTCGTTCTTCCGAGCGGCTTGTGCCAACACCGCGGTCGAACGATTTCCGCGGGTTTCGATCTTGGTCTCGCTCCGCGGCGCCGACGCTGGTTTGCTGGACAACCTACGGAGCCTGATGCAACAGCGGTATCCATGCTATGAACTGTGGGTGGTTGTGGATCGCCTGGAGGATCCAGCCTGGAAGGTCGCCGAAGAAGCGATCCGCTCGACCGGCGCCCTGCATGTCCACCTCGCGCCGCTGCGCGAGCGGCGGCCGACGTGCAGTTTGAAATGCAGCGCGCTGGTGCAGGCCTGCCGCGATTTGGACGATGCGTGCGAAGTGATCGCGCTGGCCGACGGCGACCTGGCGGCCCATCCCGACTGGCTGCGGGAACTGGTGCTGCCGCTGCAGGACGAGCGCGTGGGGGTCGCGTTCGGGAACCGCTGGTACATGCCGCACGGCGGACAATGGGGTTCCTTGGTACGTTACCTCTGGAACGCAGCGGCGGTTCTCTTGATGTCCCACTTCTCGATCCCCTGGGCCGGCACGCTGGCCATCCGCAGATCGGTGCTGTTGCAAGCCGGGTTGCTCGATAAATGGGGCTCTGCAGTGGTAGACGATGCCCCGCTTCCGGCCCTCCTGCGGAACCTCGGAAAACAACTCAAGTTTGTACCGGCACTGATGATGGTCAATCGCGAGGAGTGTTCCTTGGCCGTCAGTTACGAGTTCATCAAACGGCAGTTGTTTTGGACTCGGACGTACCACGCGACGTGGCTGCCGTTGCTGAGTCTGGTCCTGGCGGTCACCTTCCTCTTGCTGTCTTCCGTCGCGTTGACGGTGTACGGGCTGTTGGCCTCGCGGTGGGACGTGGCCGCCTGGGCTGGCGGCGGATTGGGTACCCACTACCTGCTGATGCTGTTGCTGCTGGGGACGGTCGAAGTCGGCGTGCGACGGGTGGTGCGGCGACGGGGTGAGGCAACGGCCTGGGTGTCGCCGCGCATCCTGTGGCGGCTGGTGCCTGCGTTGGTGTTGACCGAGATCGTCTACCTAGCGGCCACGATGTCGGCCCATTTCCAGGAGTACGTTGTGTGGCGCGGCGTGACCTACCACGTCCGCGGCCCTTGGGATGTCCGCATGATCGCTGACCCGCCGATCGCGACAGCGGACGGCGGACGGCGGACGGCGGACGGCGACAGCCACTGACAAGCCAGCGTGACGAGTCCCCGTGAACAAGCTCCCACGGGTGGTGGGTTACCCCGGAGCTTGTCAAAACGGGACCAGGTGCGGAGGGCCACATGCAGGCACTGTTGATGCCCATGGGATCGCAGGGAGATGTCCAGCCCTACATCGGTATGGGTCTGCAATTGCAGCGTCGCGGACACGCGGTCTTGATCGCCGCCAACGTCTATTTCGAATCGCTCGTCCGAACGCACGGGCTGGATTTCGTTGGCCTCAAGTCCTCGCCCGATCTGGAAGCGTTCTTCAAGCAACCGGACCTCTGTAACCCGAAGCGGGCCTGGCAAGCGGCGGGCAGATGGGGCACTCTGGCACCAATGCGCGAAATCTACCAGATCATTGCGGACCGTTACGTGCCTGGCGAGACCGTCGTGGCGGCGCCGTACGGCGCATTTGGAGCACGCCTTGCCCAAGAGCGGCTGGGCGTACCGCTGGCGACCGTGCTGCTGCTCCCGAACGAACTGCGGAGTCTCTACCGGACACCGGTCTTACCGAAGCCGCTGGTGCTGCACGACTGGGTTCCTCGCTTCCTCAAGCGGCTCCAATTCTGGATCATGGACCGCTTCTTCGTGGATCCGTTGGTCGGGCCTGAGACGAATGCGTTTCGGGCAGAATTGGGCCTGCCGCCCGTCCGCGGCTTTCTTGCCCACTGGTGCTTTTCGCCGGACCGCGTGATCGGGTGCTTTCCGGAATGGTACGCGCCGTATCAGCCCGATTGGCCTTGCCAGACGAGGCTCACAGGGTTTCCTCGTTGGGATCCGCCGATTTCACGCGCGGAGCATCGCGAGGCGATGGAATTCCTGGAGGCGGGTGAGCCGGTAATCGCCTTCACCGCCGGCTCGTATAACCGGCACGGCCAGGCATTCTTCCAAGCCGCGGTCGAGAGTTGCGCCGCGCTGGGCCGTCGCGGAGTGTTGCTCACCAAGTACCGGGACCAACTGCCGGAGCGGCTGCCCGCGGAAGTGCGGCACTTCGATTTTGTGCCCCTGGCCGCCGTGTTGCCCCACGCGGCGGCCCTGGTCAGCCACGGCGGCATCGGCACGGTAGCCCAAGCGTTGGTGGCCGGCGTGCCCCAAGTCTTGATGCCGATCGCCTTCAACCAACCGGACGAAGCGGTTCGTCTGAAGCGACTCGGCGTCGCGAACTTCATTCCGCCCGAGCATTTTCGAGGTCGGCGATTGACGCGCGTGCTGAAGCAGTTGTTGGCATCCTCCCAGGTACGCCAACGGTGCCGAGAACTGGCCGAGTGGTTCCACGCGGTTGATTCGGTTCAAGAGACCTGCGACTTGGTGCAGGAACTGCAAGGGCTCGACCTGCGACGGTGAAGTTGCACGGACGGTTGGCACACGACCGCCGAACTGCGATTTGGGCGGCGACTTTTCTCTGCCTTGGCGGGTGGGGTGCGTGTCTGGGAGAGATCGTGAGACGCATGCGTCTCACCACTCCGGTCCCTCCAGGACGATCGCACTGAGCCCTTCCGGCTTGCCGACATCGAGAAAAGCACCGCTTTCAAAGCAGACCGCGCGGACATTTAGGCCGGCATGGATCGCGTCGTTGAAGATTTCCCCGAGAGGCCGCTCCGTCGCCGGGCCCTGCTCCGCCTCCCAGCGGGCCACGGTCTGGTCGAGCAGCGCGGTGAAACCGGGCTTCCACACGGCCATGCCCCAGGTGTTTCGCAGGTCGGTCGCTGGCGGCTTGTCCTGGACCTCCACCACCCGACCATCGGCCGCGACTCTCACCGGGCCAAGATTCTGAGGCTCGGCCGTAGGAAACACACCCAGTACCAAATCCCCCGGGGACGAACGAAGTTCTTCACAGATCTGGCTGACCGCACGTCGCGGTCGGAAGACGGTGTCGGGCAGAGTCAGGCACACGTAGTCCTCGCGTAACCACTCCTGTGCCGCCCTGATGGCCTGCGGGAGACCGGTAGGTTTCGACTGCACGGCGTAGACGAGTTTCATCCCCAGCTCAGCACCGCTGCCGAAATATTTCAGAATCTCGGTCTTATTCTCGTTGATGATGAGGATGCACTTCTCGATCCCGGCCTCCCGCATGGCGGTCAACGAGTACTCAGCCGCGACGACCGGGCGGGCGCGGCCAGATGACCTGTCGAGCGCGAACACGATCGGCAGCAGTTCTTTCGGATACCGCAACGGGCGCAGCCTGGAAGCCATCCCCGCCGCGGGCAAGATACCGACGATATCGTTCATATCGCAGACCTAAACGACCGGCTGCCGCCCTAGTGCCTCTTCAAGGCCAAAAAGTGGGGTAAGCAACCTGCTTGCCTTTCGATTCATCGCGTCAAACGCAAGCTGGAAGCTTACGCCACCGCATCGGTCACCCCAAGACTAAGCCTTGACGACGCGCGGAATACCCCCGTCCAATCATCTTGAACCGGCCAATAATCCGGGAAGCACGCCTGCTCGTCAAGTGGCCGGCGTCCAACGAACGAACGTGAAGGTCCTTGATGAAGACCTGTTCCGCGGCGATGGGGAGGACGTCTTGGGCGCGTTTGGCTGGCGACGTCGGTCGGGCTTGGCGGATTCGCTCGCAACGGGGGCAGGAACAGCTGGGCTTTGATCATAACGTTGCGAAATGCTAGCAGTGACGGCATTTCGCAGTGTTACGATCAAGGCCAACAGCGGTTTCCTCGCGAAAAGGCATTCCCCCGAAATTTCCTGGATACCCCGTTTCACGCCGTCGCTATGTCCGCTACCATAGCCGCCTACAAACCATTTGTGGTTCGTGGCAGTGACGTGGACTTGCTCCGGTCTTTGGCGCGCGAAATGCTAACCAGGGCAATCAGCAAGAAAACTCTGCCAAAATGAACCCAACCAGCCGCTGGTTCGTATTCGTAGTCTTGTACCAGCCTGGATTTCCCGCGTGCGACCTTCGTATCCGTCCCACCTGAGCGATAAGCAACGGCAAGTATGAATCAGCAACAAGAAAAACCTCCGATGATCGAGGCCGATGGGCTCTCGAAGTTTTACGGTCCGTTTGCTGCCGTGCGCGACGTGTCCTTCAAGGTGCACGAAGGCGAATTGGTGGCGTTCCTGGGGCCTAACGGCGCCGGTAAGAGTACGACCATGAAGCTGCTGACTGGCTATCTCGCGCCCTCGGAAGGCGTGGCGCGAATCGCCGGTCACGACATGGCTGGCGACCGCTTGGCGGGGTCGTCCAGGCTGGGTTACTTGCCAGAGAACGGGCCGTTGTATCCGGATATGACCCCCCACAGTCTATTGAAGTTCTTTGCCGAGGCCCGGGGGATGTCCGCCCAGAAGACGGCCGAGCGGATCGAGGCGGTGGTCGAGTTGTGCATGTTGCACAGCGTGTTTCACAAGCCTGTCGGCAAGTTGTCCAAGGGGTTTCGGCAACGTTTGGGGATGGCCCAGGCCCTCCTGCACGAGCCAGACGTCTTGATTTTGGACGAGCCGACAGTGGGTTTGGATCCGAATCAGATCCGCGAGGTCCGGCGTACGATGCTGCGGCTGGGGGAGAAGAAGACGATTCTGCTCTCGACCCATATTTTGCAGGAAGTCGAAGCCTTGGCGAGTCGCGTCATCCTGATCAACGAAGGCCGTTTGGTCTTCGATGGCCCCGTCGCTCAATTGCGGCAGCGAGCGGGCGACCTGGACGAAGCTTTCAAGCAGTTGACTGCCTCCGAGGCCGTGGATATTGGGTGATTTCTTTCGCGGTCCTAAGACGCGGTCCTAAGGCCAAGCAAACTCGAATCGCGAGTAGTGAGAAGAATCTATGCTTTATTCGATCGTGACGTTGCTGCTGAACGATGTGATGTTCCTCGCCGTCCTGGCGCTGTTGGTAGCGCCTTTGTGCGTCAAGATGAAGGCCACCGCCGCCGTGCTCAAGCGGAACTTCGTCGGTTACTTCAGTAATCCGACCGGCTACGCCTTCCTCTGTTTGTTCGTAGGTTTGACCTCGTTTTTTGCGTTCTGGCCGCATGAGTTCTTCAACGCCAACTTGGCCAACCTGGACCAACTGAATAAGTACCTGCCGTACATCATGTTGGTGTTCATTCCGGCCATCACCATGAGTATCTGGGCCGACGAACGTCGGCAGGGTACCGACGAATTGCTGCTGACGTTGCCGGCTGGCGACTTCGATATCGTCATGGGCAAGTACCTGGCAGCGGCTGCCATTTTCACGACCTCGCTGCTGTTCTCGCAGTTGTGCAACTTCTTCGTGCTGGTGGGGTTGACCCTCGGAGATATGGATACCGGCCTGTTCTTCGCCACCTACTTTGGCTACTGGCTGCTGGGCATGGCCATGCTCTCGATCGGCATGGTGGCCTCGTTCCTGACCGGCAACTTGACGGTCGGTTTCATCTTGGGCGCGATCTTCAATGTCCCCTTGGTGTTCGCGGCCCACGCCGATTTGATCATGCCCTCGCCAACGATGGCCCGGTTGGTCTCAAGCTGGAGTCTGGGCGCCCAATTCGACGACTTTGGACGGGGTGTGCTCAGCGTGTCCGCGCTGGCCTATTTCGTGCTGGTGGCCGTCGTCGGGCTGTATCTGAGTATCGTGCTGATCAGCAGTCGCCACTGGTCCGGCGGCCGTAACGGCACGGCCATGCTGGGGCATTACCTGGTGCGCACACTAGGCTTAATCGTGATCGCCTTGTCCGTGAACTTCATCTTCACGACCAGCAGCGGGCTGAGTAGTCTCCGCCGCGATCTGACGATCGGCAGAGTCGGCTCCTTGTCGCCCGACACCAAGAAGCTAGTGAATAAATTGAAAGACGCGGAACACCCGATCTATATCGAAGCCTTCATCAGCGGACAGGTCCCGGAATCCTACGCCAAGGCGAAAGCCGATTTGATTTCTCTGCTGAAGGAATTCCAAGCCACTTCGGGCAGTACGATCAACGTCCAAATCCACATTCTGGACGAGTCCCGCGAGGCGTCGATTGACGTCGCGACCATGGCTGAAGAGCGGTTCGGCATCAAGCCCCAGGCTGTTCGGACACGGACGCGAGGGGCAATCAAGGACGAGAATATCTACCTGGCCGCCGCGTTCACCTGCGGCTTGGAGAAAGTCGTTGTGCCATTTTTCGACTATGGTGTTCCGGTGGAATATGAGCTGGTGCGGTCGCTGTGTACCGTGGCCAAGAAAGAACGTAAGAAGGTCGGAATTGTCCGCACGGACGCCCAGTTGTTCGGTGGCTTCAGCTTCGCTGGGGGTCGTCCTCAGCAAATTCCCAAGCAGTTGATTGTGGAAGAGTTGGAGAAGCAATACGACGTCAAGGAAATCGACCCGACCAACCCAATCGAATTGGATGCCTTTGACGTGATGATCGTCGTGCAACCGTCGTCGCTCGGTCCGGACGAGTTCAACCGAGTCCTGGACGCCATCAAGGCCGGCCAGCCGACGGCCATCTTCGAAGACCCGCGCCCGATTTTCCTCACCTCCGCGCCGGCAACTGGTGAACCGAAGCGAGCACCCGGAGGTATGGGTGGCATGGGTGGCATGGGTGGCATGTTCGGCGGCGGTGGCGGCGGCGGGCCGCAACCGAAGGGCGAAATCCAGAAACTGTGGAATCTGCTGGGCATCAAGAGCCCAGGCGAGAGTTCCATGATGGGTCTCTATGCGCCGGATTTGGCGTGGCAGAAATACAATCCGTACCAGAAACTGCAGATCGCAGGGATCCCCGACACATGGGTCTTCTGTCGCCCCGAATCGCCTGGCGGTCAGGATTCGATCAACGAGGAATCGCCGATCACTTCCGGCTTGACGGAAATCTTCTTCCCCGCGCCGGGAACGATTCAGGCGTCTAAGGACAGCGAACTGAAATTCACGAAGTTGGTGAGCACGGGCGAGAAGGCCGGCACCATCCCTTTCGAAAAATTCATGGACCAGCAGAACCAGGAGAATCCTGTCCTGATGCAAGCCGCCGAAGGACGCTTCAAGGGTTCTCAGGTGATCGCAGCCCGTATCCAAGGCAGATTGCCTGCCGACAAGAATATGTCCGACGCGGACGCCCCGGCGGCAAAGCCGTCTGCTGAAAATCCGGCGGCCAAGCAGGAGAAAGATAAGTCGAGTAAAGACGCCAAACAGAGTGACAAGAAAGACGGCGAGAAGAAGAAGGAACGCGAGATCGACGTCGTTTACGTCTGCGACATCGACTTGATGATCTCCACCTTCTTGAGAATCCGGGCTCGTCCGGGCGAGGACGAAGAGATCTCTTGGAAGTTCGAGAATGTGACGTTCCTGCTGAACATCATTGACGTGTTGGGTGGCCAGATGGACTACATCGGCATCCGGAAACGGAAGCCCTACCACGGCACCTTGAAGATGGTCGAGGCGCGGACCCAGGGAGCGCAGGAAGACGTCTTCAAGAAGCGGGTTGAATTCCAGGAGGAATTCGACAGCGAACTGAAGAAGGCTGAAGCGGATAACAAAAAAGAAGTCGAAAAGTTCGAGAAGAAGCTCAAGGACATGGAAGAGAAGCAGCGTCAAGAAGGGCAAGCCGGTATCCGACTGTCCGACCTGAAGAAGGCTGCCGGAGACCTGGCGGAGCAGCAGGAAAAGCTCAACCGCCAGTTGACCGTCAAGAAGGAGAAATTCCAGCGTCAGCGGGACGAGAAGATCGAGCGGATCCAAAAGAACGTCGACCGTGAGATCATGGGGATCAAGAACTGGTACAAGTTCTGGGCGGTGATTGTGCCGCCGATCCCACCGCTGTTGGTCGGGCTAGTTGTGTTCGTGCGCCGCCGGTTGCGCGAACGGGAAGGCGTCGCCAAATCGCGTCTGCGATAGCGTCTGCGGTTTCCACTGATGGGTTCAGGATGGGTTGGGAAGATCTCGTTTAACCGCGACCGAACGGGGAGTGCGCCGTGCGGCTGGGTGTTTCCGGGCAGGCTCCCTTCCGGCAAGTGGGTACTCGGTCGTGGCTAAACGTTTGTCGAGGGGGGGGAATAGAACGATGAGTGATGGTGTCAAGACGTCGATCTTCGCGGGCATCGCTGGCCTACTAGCTCTCGTAGCGTGGATGTCGTACCCACGGCAGCAAGAGGCGTCCGTAGAAGCCTTGAAGGACAAGGTGCTGTTCCCGGAATTCAACGATCCCGCTATGGCGAGCAGTTTGGAGATCGTTCGTTACGATTCCAAGCTGGGGGAACTCCACACATTCAAGGTGGCCCGCGACAAATCGGCGGCGGATTCTTGGGCGATTCCTTCCCACGCGAACTACCCAGCGGATGCCAAGGATCGTATGCGCGACGCGGCGCTCATGCTGGTCGATTTGCGGATCTTGGGCGTCGCCAGCCAGGAGCAGAAGGATCATAAACTGTACGGCGTCATCATGCCCGACAAGAACAAGGTAGAAGTCGGAAGTGAGGATGTGGGCGATCTGGTAACCTTGGAAGACCAGAAAACCAAGAAGTTGACGAAGCTCGTGATTGGCAAGAAAGTCCGGAGCGCCGATGGACAGCGGTTTGTACGTGTCCCGCCTCAGGATGTGGTCTACGCGGTGAAAATCGATCCTGAGAAACTATCCACGAAATTCGAGGACTGGATCGAAAAAGACCTGCTGAAACTGAACGCCTTCGACGTAGAGAACGTGCGCATCAAGAACTACACGGTCGCTCGAGCCATGAATCAAGTGGCATTGGATCAGAAGTTCGACATCGTCGCCAAGCTGGACAACAACGAGTGGAAACTGCAGGAGTTGACCACTTATCGCGAGAACTTGCCGGTGAAAGGCGAATTGGCCGCCGACGAGGAGTTGAACAAGGAAAAGTTGAACGACTTGAAGGACGCTGCCGGGAAGCTGGCCATCGTGGACGTTCGACGCAAGCCCAAAGGGCTCGGCACCGACCTGAAGGCCGGCGAGAGCTTCATGAAGGATCGGGAAGGCGTCGAGGACTTGTTCAAACGCGGTTTCTATCCGGTCCGCATCGGCAACAACGACCCTGAGCTCCTCAGCGCCAATGGCGAAGTCCATGTGACGATGAAGGAGGGCGTGCAGTACGTGCTGCGGTTCGGGGAAAGCCTTTCCGGCACTGGCGAAGAAGGGGAAGGCCAGAACCGATACCTGTTTGTGATGGCCCGCGTAGACATGTCCAAGTTCCCTGAACCGGAGTTGCAGACGTTGCCCGAATTGCCCGGCGGGAAGAAACCCGAAGTGCCTGAAGGGAAGAAACCCGAAGCACCGGAAGCGAAGAAAGAGGAGCCGAAGCCGGCCGAAGGCACGGCTGCCAAGCCCACCGCATCCGAACCGGAAGATGGTAAGGCGAAGACCGAAACAACGTCGACCGAAACGAAACCCGAGGCTAAGCCTGAGGCTAAACCCGAGGCTAAGCCTGAGGCTAAACCCGAGGCTAAGCCTGAGGCTAAGCCTGAGGCTAAGCCTGAGGCTAAACCCGAGGCTAAACCCGAGGCTAAACCCGAGGCTAAACCCGAGGCTAAACCCGAGGCTAAACCCGAGGCTAAACCCGAGGCTAAACCCGAGGCTAAACCCG
>JAPLNJ010000724.1 GCA_026692885.1 Planctomycetota bacterium
GCCGGAACGAGGTCGCGCAAGGCCATGCCGGAACGGCGCAACCGACGCTCGCAGGAAGAACCCGCTTGGTGCAGACGCCACGCGCCGGAAGCGACCGAAGTTCCGGCAGTGCTTCCGGTTGCTTGTTCCGGCCTACAGGAGATAGGAATAATCCGGGGTGACGCCGCGAGAGCAGCGAAAGAACATCCTGTCGGACATGAAGCAATCGTCGCTCCATACTAAACATGTGGTACGTGATTTTCAGGGGCAGATAAACGGGGATAAACAGGGATAGACAGGGAATCGGCGAAATCAGTTTGACGGGGTCGCCCTGACCGTCACCTCGAACACGTGCTCGCAGTCGACGTCCGTCCGGATCACCACCGTTGAGCCGGTCTGCTGGAAGTCGCTGATCGGCTCTCCGTCGCGAGTTACGACGGCAGCTGGCGGAATCTGGGTGCAGACGATCTCGGTCGGCCCGTGGAAACTGGGCTGGCCCTGGAGAATTGTGAAGCGGAGCACAGGGGCGACGAACTCGGCCGTGCGGAGGTAGACGTTCGGGTAATCGACGTGCGCGACCGTGGGCTCGGCCAGCAGGTGGCGGCGCGGTGTGCGAAAAAGCTGTCGCAGGGAATCGCCGTCCGTGGCCAGCGCTGCCGCAATGTTGCCGGTCGTCGCGATTCGCAACGCCTCGTCGGTGTGGTAGTAGTAGCTCTCGCGATGACCGTCGCCGTCCAGGTCGGTCTCTCGTCCAAACTTTGCCTCAAGCCACCGGAGTACCTGGCAGGCCGTAGGGCTGTCGCGGCCTTCCACCTGGACCGCCAGCAGGGGCAGGAACGCATTGCTCACCGGGGCCGAGCCGCCGCCACAGCAGGCCACCAGCAGATTGCTCGGCGCGAAGCACTGATCGGCCTCCGGTCGCTGCCAGCGGGTCTTGGCGAGAATGTGTTGCCAGCCTTCGAGGGCCAGGTCGGGCGACGGAAACCAAGGGTAACCCCAGCCCAGCGTCCAGCCATCGGCTCCGGCATCACCCACCGGCACAAACAACCGCCGGTCCTGATGGTACAGCAAATTCAGGAACTCTCCGGAGGACGGATTCTTGATGCGGAAGTTCTGCGACATCCAGGTGTACCACTTGTCGTTCACCTGGGCGTACTGGGTGCCGTGCAGGAGATCGAACAGAAGGAACGAAGCCGCGCTGTGCGAGTTGCAGGTGGCGAAGACCAGGTTCGGCTCGCAGCAGATGCCACCGTGCGGGCTGTTGGCACTCTGGACATACAGTCGTTCAACGGCTTGCTGCAGATTGTAATGCACTTTGCGTCCGTCGCGCCAGACGAAATCCCAACCCGCGTCCGAGTACCGGGTGTCGCCGGTCAGCAGTTCGTACAGGCACATCAGCTGGGTGAGGTGCCCGGTGTACATGACGTTTTCGTACCGGCAGGGATCCGGTGGAGTGTCGCCGTACTGCCAGTAGTGCGTGACAAAAGACCAGACCCGGACGTCCAGCATCCGCTGGCACAGGTCGCCCAACTGCTGCTCCACCAGTTCGCGGTAGGCCGGGGTTTTAGCCGCCATCACCGCGCAGCCATAGCCCGCGAAAGCCAATTGATACCGCAGACTGGTTGTCCCCAGCTGTTTGCCGTCAGCGTGCCACTGTGGCCAGGGCTGGGCGGTACGATCTTGCCGGAACGTGAGCTGGGAGAACCACCGCCCAATGGCCAACTCTCGATCCGTCCATCCCTCACGCCAGTGCGCAGCCTCGCTCAAGTCGGCCTGCCCCGTTGGCTCGCGGATGGCTTGGCCTTGAGCAGTGTCCGATGCGGTGAGCATCGCTGCCAGAAACAACTGCCCCGCAAGTGTCACCCAGACAGGACCACGTTCACGCATCACGGTAGACCCCCTTTTTTCCACCAAACCTTCTAAAAGTCGTAGACCAGTTGTCTGAGTGCAGCACAACCGGACGTGCTGTGCGCGGTGGGAGAGGTAGCCCGCGACTTGGTCACTTCGCGATGGGACGGTAGGCCCAAATCGTGCCCTTGGTCATGGCCCGCACGTCGATGGTACCCGGTTGAACGAGCCGTCTCTGCTCCTCCGTTGTGCCCGGCCCGCCACTGTTCTGCTGAAGAATCACGAACTGGCCGGGACCAAGCACTCGGTAGACGACAGCGGTATGGTGGGAGAACGCCTGCGTCCAGCGGGAGCCGTTGGGAAAGAGGAACTTGAGTTCCACGTCGCAGAACTGAAGAATGTCACCCGGAAGAATCGCGTCTGTCGGCTGGAGCAACTGGCCCCACACGTAGTCATCGGCAGTCATGTTGGGTAGCGGCGGCGCCAGCTCATGATGTGGTTTGCCGTCCGCTTCCTTCAGGGCCTGCTGGGCAAGCACGGCACATTCGCCATCGCCCACTTGCTGCCCCACGTGAGCCTCGCAAAAAGCGATGATCTTCCGGTTCAGTTCCGGCAGTTGCAATACGCCCTTCATCGGCTTTCTGGGTTTCATCGGGGTTCGGGCCGACTGCTTGCCCGGGGCACCGGATCGCGGCTCTGCCTCGCCGGCAGTCAGCGCCGTCCACGCTCCGCCTACCAAGATCACCAGCGTCGTGACGAACTGCCATATCTTCATGGATGGTGTCCTTGTCCGAGAAAGGAAACAAGCACCCAGAATACCTCGCCCCACCGTCGCAAGAGAATCCCGCGAGATTATTCGGCCGGTTCGATGCCCAGCTCCCGCAGCCGGGCGGCCAATCGTTCGGCCCGCTCCCGCTCCTGTTGAGCCCGAGCGTGCGCCTCGTCCGCGCGTCGTCGTTCCAACTCCGCCGCCTGCAAGGCCACGTCGCTTTGTTCGGCCAGTTCCACGTAGGTGGGCAGTCGGCGGCCATCCGGACGGAAGACCTGCAATTCGCCGGAGGAGAGGTCGAACCGCACGCCCAGCCGAGGACTGACCCAGCCGGACATGGTCTCGATCTCGCGGAACCGTTCCCCATCGCGAATCCACCCGGACAACTCGCCGTGTTGGGGGTCGTAGGTGTAGAACTCCTCGACACCGAATTGTTCGTAGAAGCGAAACTTGCGCACCAACTCGCCGGAACGATTGCCGGGTGACAGGATTTCGAACACCACATGGGGTGCGAGATCGTCTTCTTCCCATTGCCGATAGGAACCGCGGTAACCTTTCGGACGTCCGAACGCGACCAACACGTCCGGCGCGACACGCAAGGCGTTGTCGCCTTCGACGGGATACCACAGCAGGTCCCCGGCGACGAACACCCCAGGATCGTCCCGGAACATCGCGTCCAGTCCGCCTTGAAGTGTGACGATCCACTGGAACTGCAAGGTGTTGTCCGACATCGGGCGACCATCGCTGTCAGGGTACTCGATTTCGGGCTTGGCCCGTAGAATCGTGGGGGCGCTCATAAATTGCACAACCTCCAAAAATGCGGATGTCTGCCCGCCATTATACCGCCAAGCGTCTTGGGAGGAAGACGCTTGGCATTACGCCAGCGTCACCGTCAGCTTCTCGCCAACCTTAAGCAACGCCTCGACCTCCAGGCCGATCTCCGCTCTGCCGTCCTTCATCGCCAAACGGGCGGCGAGCGGTTTGTCGCCCAGGGTGACGGTGACTTGCGTCGGCTGGGCGTCTTTGGCCAACGCCAAGGCCAGTGTCTTGAGCCGCAGTTGGCCCCATTTCACAGCGACCTCGGCCTGCTGCCCGCCGCCTTTTGCCTGCTGCGAGAACGTGCCCCAACCTTCGGCCGTGGTGAAGGCGGCGCGGAAGTCGGCGGGCGTCAGACGCGGAGCAAAGCCTAGGCGCCCCTGCGGCCCGTGATACTCGTAACCACAGGCGGCCAGGAAGACGCCATAGCTGGCCATGGCCCGCGCGTAGTGGTCACCACATTCGACTTCGTTCCACGGATTGCGCCGCGCGGCATGATACCGATCGTGGATCGCTCGGGTGATGGCCAGTCCTTCCTGCAGCAGCCCCTCGGCCACCATGTGCCAAGCGACCTGATACTCGAAGCCGGTCATGCACTCGTTGAAGTAGAAATCGAAACTCTCTTTCACCCGCTGCTTTTCGCCCCGCGGCCAACTGCACATCAGCAGCCCGCCCTCGCCCGCCATCGCGTACCAGCGGCCGGGTTTGTAGACAGCCCGATACGGTCCGACGTCGGGCGTAAAGTTGTAACGCCACAACGAGGCGAGGGCCTGCTTGACCTTGACCTCGTCCAGGATTCGGCCCAGGCCGACTTGCCACGACCAACTGTCTCCGAACACCTGGTCGATTTCGCAGCCGTCGTACGAGCCGACGGTCTTGGCGTGGGCCGGGTCGCCGATATGGATGTAGTAGTCCCCCTTGAACAATTTCTCGTCGACCGCTCGTCGGCCCCGATCGACAATCTCGCGGCACTGTTTGGCGAAGGCCTCGTCGCCCATTTCACGCGCCATTTCCTCGCCGGCGCGCAACGCGGCCAAGTACAGCCCGCTCAGCCAAGCGACTTGGCCAAACCAGTCGGCGTCCAGCGTATTGTGCTGCGGACCGTCGATGATCCCGTCGGTGTCGGTGTCCTTGCTGATCATGAACTCCAGCGCCTGCTTCGCGCTGGGCCAGACGCGGCGCAGGAATTCGCGGTCCGCACTCATCTGGTGTTCGCGATAGGTCCGCAGGATCACGCCCGCCTGACCGTCCACGGCCCATTGGTTGTTATGCTCGGCACGGAAACGGATCCGGCCTGTCGCCGGCTCGAAGCCCACGCCGTAATCGACCAGCTCGCGGAGCGAACGTTCCAGCGACGGGAACAGCCGGGCCACGGCGTGTGCGTAGTGCCAAACGTGCGTGCACGTGCCGGCACAGCAGCCCACGCCTTCCCAGCCATAAAATCGTCCATTGCCGAACCAGTAGCAGGTGCTGGTGGCCAGGATCGAGGTATTTAGGAACGTGCGGTCCAGGAACCAGTACGGCAGCGTGGAGTCATACCAGGTATCGTGCCAGAGCCGGGTCTGGTCCCCCAATCGCTTGAAATCGGCGGCGACATACTCTGCCACGGCCACGGCATTGGCGAACCGTTTTCCATAGTGCCGGCCTTCGTAGTCGCCCAGGCCGCCGAGCTTGATGTTGGGAAAGTGCCAGGTCACGACGAACGTGACCGTGGCCGACTGGCCCGGCGCCAGGGTCAACTTGCGGGTCAGGGCCCCCACTAGCTTTTGCCCAAACGGCTTCGCTGTTGGCGCGTCCGAGCCCGCCGTCGACTTGGAGAAGAGACCGTCCGGAACGTGCCGCTCGGGCAACGCGGTCGAGGCGATTTCGGATTTCGGATTTCCCGCGGCGCTCGGGTCGAGACTGCCGTCATTCAGCAAGGCCAGTCCCAGCGTGCCAAAGTCGAATTGTTCGGTCACGGGAACGGCTGGCGTCCGCGGTTGATCGCTGAATACGATATCGTCGATACCGATGTTGCCCCAGGCGCCTTTTTCATTGTCCACGATCTGCAGTTGGGAGGACTTGCCGGCCCAAGGGCGCACGTCGAAACTGTGGGGCTGCATCCGGTTGTCGTTTTTGCCGGTGGCCGACAGCACGATTTTATCCTCGACGATCAGGTTGATGCCTGTGCGGCCCTGATGGCCGCCGCCGCCGATCAGGAACGTGATGTAGTCTCGTTCGATGATGAACGACTTACTGGTCAGCGTGCCCGTGGCGGCGTCCTTGGCAACTACGTCGGCACCAGGCGCGGTGGCATGCGAGTTGACCAATCGTTTGCCGTGGGCGCCCACGTCGCCCTGGTAGCCGGGGATCTTGCTCTTCTCGATCGGGCCAGTGCCAAAGGCGGTGCCGGTCGCGGTCCAGCCGTCGTAGGTCTCCCGTTCGAAATCGTCCAACGCGATGTCTGGCCGTTGGGCATCGCGTTTCTTCTCCGGCGCGGCCTCGGCGCTGCACTCGAGGAATGTGAAGCGTTCCCGGCGCACGATGCGATTGCGGCGAAATCCCATGGCCGCCTGAGCCGAGTGCAGGCAGACCGCGTTCTCCAGCCAGCCGGCCAATTCGGCTTCCACTTTTTCGGTGCTTTCGTTCTTGATCGTGAACTGCAGCACCGTGGCGGGCAGTCCAGAATCTTCGGCATTGAGCGGGATGAACGGCGAGAAGGCTTCCAGTTGGACCGTCACGGGCGATTCCGGATCCCGGTAGGTGACGTAGCCGATCGGGTATTCGCCGATAAAGGAAATGTCTTGCCAGCCGGTGTGGTCCAACGCGCGCACCTGCGTCTTGCCGCCCGCCGACACCTGCAGGGCGAAGCCTTGGTCCAAGGGCGACGAGGCGTTGGGCGGATGTGCGTAGTTGCCGTCGCCGGTGCCGACCACGCGGTTGAAGATGTCCCAGTGCCACAATTTGCCGTCGCCGCCCAGGTACAACTGGCCCGTACAGATGCCGCCGACCGGCATGCCGATCTTCTCCAACGCTCCGGCTTGGTACGTTGTCCGCGTGCCGCGTTCGAACAGCGACTTGACCCAGGCCGGATCCAGTTTCTTGTCGGCCGGCACGAGTTTCTCGAAATCGGAGGACTCGAACGGCCCGGCCATCACGGACAGACCGGGGACCAGCGCGCCGGCCGCGGCCAGGCTGGTGAGCTTCAGGAAATCGCGGCGGGCGAGGATGCCACCGCAACCACACGCCGACGAATCGCACTCCGCGGGCGGTTGGCTCGTCGCTGAACGGGTCAAGGAGTTGGCTTTCGACTGACGGCTGTCCGACATGGGGGGTATCTCCAAGGCAAAGGATCGGGGCTCACGGGAATGCGGGCTTTGCTGATGTGTGTAGAATCCCAAACCGCAGCCGTAAGATCAAGCCAGTGGTTGAGGAGAAGCGAGTCTTTCTTGGTCGGGAACCAGTTCACACGGCAGAATCACGGCCCGCAGGAGACCGCCGTTGCCCGTCGCGAATGGGCAGGCGACCGGCGTCGAATGTTCCAAAGCGGAACGCTCGTCAGTCAAAGATCCCGGCAGCCATAAGCGACGACCTGAGCTCGACACGGTGGCGGGCGTTCATCTGCAGCAGACGCACCGTGGCTCGTCCGGTCGCCGTTAGGCCCCTGATTTCCGGACCGCGAAACGCGAAGTGTTCGATCCAATTGTCTGTACGTGGATGGAAGATCTGCACCATCACGTCTGTCGCGGGATCTACGCTCGCCAGATTCGTGCCCTTGTGAGAATTGCACCTGGCACAGGCCCAAGCCAGATTCGCGGGGCCATCATCCTGCCGGTGCTGTTGGGCGACGATATGCTCGACGTGGAACCGCCCGTCCACCGCATGCTGCGGCAGGCGGCAATACTCGCACCGATCGCCGGCACGGAGTCGCACAAACTCGCGAATCGCTTCGTCGATCATCCCGCCTGACGTTCCAAAACCTTGCGCGCCTTCGCCTTGAGAATACCCACGAGGTCCATCCCCTCCACGTACTCCATGTACTCCTCTCGTTCTTCCTCCGTGAGTTCGCCGCGATTTGCCTTTTCGGCCAAGTCGTCCAGCCGAGCCTGGGTCTGCAAATCAACTTGCACACCGACAATCCTTTCGGCCACGGCGGCCGTCAGGCAATCCGTCACGGGATCCAGGAAACGATCGAGAACCGTGGTGCTCATGATACCGGTTGGGAAAAAGGATGAGGCGGACACCTCGTGACTCCGTTGGGGATTTGTCACCACCGGCGGGATCTCCACAGCAAGTAACTTACCACGATTCACGCACCGCGTCAAAGTCGCCGTTCACTCTGCAGGTTTTTCGATTCCCCGTAGCATGAATCTCCAGAGTCATGCTACGGGAGCTGCCGCAGGACGGGCAAGTGCCGGTAGTAGACCTGCAGCGTACAGACGGCCAAGGCGGTCGTGGTTAGACGCCCGCTGGCTGCGGCAAATTCGCCCCGCGGTTCCCAACTGCCAGCGGTCTCACCACTCGTCTCCTGCGTGCTGACCAGAATCTCACGCATTCGCGAGTTCCACTCGCTCCAGAGCGGACCGCCAACATGGTAGAAGACCTGCGTGGCATGATACCAGTAGTGTACGCTCGGCTGATCCGCCGCGGGCAACTGGTCAGTGGCCAAAAGTCTCAGGCCCGTGTCCAGCCCCGGACTGTTCAAATCCCAGCCCAGGTACAGTCGGCAGAGCAGGGCCTCCGCCGTCATCGTCGGCATCGGCGGGAACGCTCTTTGATAGGCGTAGACCGCTCCGTCGTGAAGCTGTACGCCGTCCAGGAAATGGCTGGCCAACTCAAACGTATCGTCGGGCACGTCCAGATTCGCGGCGCGGGCCGTGGCCAACGCCAGCAGCACCCAGCCCAGCACGCTGGTGTCACCGCGACGCTCGGCAACCGGGACTTCCCAACTTGAACGCCCCCCCCAGCCGCCGTCGGGATACTGCGCGCTGAGCAGAAAATCAGTGGCCTGCCGGGCCGGTTCGCTCAGTTGCGGGTCTTCCGTCAGCAGTAGGGCTTCACAGAGTGCCAGCGTGCCCTGGGCTTGAGCATACATCCCCAGATGACCACGAGAGTCGCCACGCAAGTCGCCGTCCTTCCGCTGCCGGCTGATCAGCCAGCGCAGTCCCTGCACCAGCTCGTGCTGGTAGCGTCCGACGACATGCGTCTGACCGGCTCCCAGGAAGGGCAACAGCGCCACCGAGGTCGCGACGGTGTCGCTGGGGACACTGCCGTCCAGTTGCCAGCAGCCAGCGGACTGTTGCTGTCGCGCCAGCCACGCCAAGCCACGGGCGACCGCGGTTTCGGTCAGCAGCGTGCCGCCCTCCCGTTGGAGCATCTGGACTCGCACTCGCGGATCGCGGCAGGCCAAGTCAACGCGTGGGGCGGCAGGCTGACGGATCTGCTGCCGCAGTTGCTGCAGATCCGGCAGCCAGGGATTGTGGCTCGAAACGAAACGCAATTCGCGCGTCTCCTGAACGGCGCTCAGCAAGGCTTCGCGAGTTGGCGGATCGTGGGTGTCGAATGTCTCCGGGACTGGCAGATCGAACGGCAGAGTGGCTGGCGGGGGTGACGCGATTTCGGTCGCGGGCGACGGTCCGTCCGTGTCGCCCGGCGCGGCGGGAGCCGACGACCGAGTATCGCCCTTGGGGGCCGAGCCAACCAGGAAGGCCGCCAGGAGGGTCAAGATCGCCAGGGTCCCGACCAGACCGATGAGCGACGGCGGCATCCGCCGGAGCGAGCGGGCAACCCGCTTACGCAGTCGGCGGATTGGCCGCGCCGGTTTTCGGGCGACGGCGGAACGCGGGGTGCTCACTTGCGGGGACATGGCTGCTTAGTGTACCAACTCCACGCCCACTGCGACACGGAAAGCAGACGCCTCCCCAATGGACCCACCCGCAGGCCGCAGGCTACCATAAGGGGCTTTGAATAATCCGCTTTGACCTTTGACCGCCTTGGAGCAGCCGATGTCCAACGAGTTGCAGGCCGCCCTGTCCGCCTTGGATGCCAATATGCGCCGGGTGGTGCTGGGAAAGCCGGAGGTAGTGCGGATGTGCCTGGTGGCCTTGCTGGCGGGCGAGCATATTCTGTTGGAGGACGTCCCGGGCGTCGGTAAGACGCTGGTGGGCAAAGCTTTGGCCAGAAGTCTAGCTGGCGACTTCTGCCGACTGCAGTTCACGCCCGATCTACTGCCTACCGATATCGTGGGCAGCAGCTTGTTTAACTCGAAGACCTCGGAGTTCGAGTACCAACGCGGCCCGATCTTTGCCAACGTCGTGCTGGCGGATGAGATTAACCGGGCTCCGCCGCGCACGCAAAGCGCTTTGCTCGAGGCCATGAGTGACTGCCAAGTGTCGGTAGACGGCACGACCTATCCGCTGCCGCAGCCGTTCATCGTCATCGCCACGCAGAATCCGTTTGAGTTCGAAGGCACGTACGCCTTACCGGAGAGTCAACTGGATAGGTTCCTGCTGCGGATTTCGATGGGCTATCCCGACCGGGAAGCCGAGCGCCAGGTGTTGTCCAGCCACCGCGACGGCGAGCCCGTGAATCAATTGCAACCGGTGCTGCAGGGCGACCAAGTGTTGGAGTTGCAGCAGGCGGTGCGGCACGTGACTGTGGAGGATTCGTTGTACGATTATGTGTTGGACATCGTCGAGGCCACGCGGCGCTGCGAAGAACTGCAGGTCGGCGTCAGCACGCGCGGGGCGCTGAGTCTGTACCGGGCCGCTCAGGCGTCGGCCTTGATCGACGGCCGTACGTTTGTGACCCCCGACGATGTGAAACGGCTGACCAAGCCCGTGCTGGCCCATCGGCTGGTGATGCGCGGTTTCGTGCAAGGCGTCGGCCGCGAAGCTGCCGAAGCGGTGATCGAACGCCTGGTCGAGGAAGTCTCCGTCCCGGCGTGACCTTGGAGTGCGGTAACCTTGGAGTGCGGTGACCTTGGAGTGCGGTGACTTGTCACCGCTTTTCAAAACGCCTGGAACACGCTTGACACCTAGCAGACCCTCGAAACCCGGCCCGCTGCCGAAACGACGCCGCTGCGTCGGTGAAGCGTAAAGGAAAGCGGTGACAAGTCACCGCACTCCACAAGTCGCGGATACCCGCTCCATCAATGGGGCGCATGCTCCGTGGCGGCAAAGCCGCAAGCCTTGTGGGCACCATCGCAGAAGGGTCTATTCTTGGATTGGCCACAGCGGCACAGCGCGAACACCGGCTTGTTGGCATCCAGGGGGAAGGCCTTGCCTTCCGCGTCCAACAGCTCGACGGGACCTTCGACCAGCAGGGGACCATTGTCTCGGATGCGAATCGTGACGGCGGACATGCTTGGGCTTCCTTGTGACGAAGAAGAGAGTGAGTACAAAACAGCGGGCAGACGCTTCCGTTGGAGTACAGCCTTCAGGCTGCCGGGGCGGGCGAAGCCCGCCGTCGACACACGCTAAAGCGTGAACTCCAACTTGATCGGGCTGGCTCCCGCAGGGCACGCTTCGACGCAGATAGTCTATCGCAGTTTCCGATCGCTGTCAGCCCGTTGGCGGCGTCGCGTCCCCAGGCGGCGGCAACACACTGCCGCGCGGCTGCCGGACGAGCCACGCCCAGAACACGGCGGTGGCCGCCAACAGCAACACGCTGACCCACTGCGAAATGCTCAGCCGCGTGCCGAACCGCCCCGGTTCGTCGCTGCGGAGCAGCTCCTCGACGATGCGTGCCATGGGATACAGCGTCAGCATCCAAGCAAACACCTCCCCATCCCAGCGGCGAAACGGATAGAAAGCCCACAGCACAAAACACAACAGGGCAGCATCCATGGCGGCGTAGATCTGAGTGGGATGGACCCGCAGGCTCCGTGGCGGGTACTGGCCCAGGACAATCCGCACGCGGCCACGGTCGGTCTCCAGCGTCAGATCCGGCCGAGCTTTCTCCAAATAGCCGCAGGCCTCCTGGAAGCTCGGCAGCGGTTGGCCATTGATGGCGCGCACCACGGCGCCCGTCTCCAGTCCCGCCGCCAGAGCTGGGCCGTCAGATTTCACCGACTGCACCACCGCCGCGCCGGTAATCGCCTCCGCGCCCAGGCGGAAACCGTGCAACTGGCCGAGAGCACGCTGATGCTTGTACGGGGGACTTTCTTCCGGAAAGGCGAGTCCGTAGTCACACAAACCGCCATAGCAGCAGCCGTTCATCAGGCAGCCGAGGCGTCCCAGCGCCAACCCGATCATCATCGTCGGAGCCAGGATATCCGCCATCGCCAGCACCGGCAGTCCATACCGACGCAGATACCAGTAGCCGGTGGCCGCACCGCCAAAGAATGGGCCGTACACCACCAACCCGCCTTGCGTGACATTCAGAACCGCCACGACGGTATCTGTCAGAAGATCCGCCTGAAACTGTGGCCAGTACTGGATGACGTAGAACGCCCGGGCACCGACGATCCCGCCCACGAAGATAGCGAATGACAGGCCAAAGATCACTTCGGGGTCGAGCCCCATGCGGCGGGCCGTCCGCATGCCCAGTGCCAAGCCGGCGATCACGCCCAACAGCACCATGACTCCGTAGCCCCGGATCGGCAGACCGAGCGGAGGACCAATCTCCGGTTGTTCCTCCAAATGGGGCAGCAAAAAATAGATGGCCGCCCCGATCATCGCCAACACCGGCAGGTAGCCCAGGGTGTCCGCATTCCAACCCTGCCGCCGGGCTTGCCAAACCAGCAGTCCGAGGGCCGCCACCGCCCAGCACAACAACAGCCAGCCGGGTCCGAACATCGGCCAGCCCCAAAACTCGTGCGGTATGTGGAATAAAGTTTGTCGCATGGATCTCTTCTGCCGCTGAATGCTTCTGCCGCTGAATGATAGCCGAACTCAGGCGGAAAGTCATCGACACTCAGTGCGGATCATATCCGTGCTCCTGGAACCATCGCCAGGCAGCTTCGATCGTCTCGCGGACAGGGCGAATTTGGTAGCCAAGTTCGGCCTGAGCCCGGGCGCTGCTGTGGTAGTGGAACTGGCCGGACATCTTCACCGCTGCGGAGTTCAAGGCCGGCTCGCGACCGGTCAGCCGGCCCCACGCATCGCCACCGCGCGCACCGATGATCCGCATCAGCGGCCCGGCTCGGAACCACGGGGGCTTCCCACCGGTAACCTCGGCGATCAGCCGCCACAGGTCTCGAAAGGACATCGGGTGACCGCCTAAGATGTAGTTCCTCCCGCACCGGCCACGCTCCAGGGCCGCCAGCAGGCCGTCCACGACGTCGCGCACATCGCACACCGTGGTGCCCCCGGTCGGGGCCAATGGAGTGAAGTGACGAGCGACCTGCAGCAGCATCTGCCCTGACGATGGCTTCCAATCCCACGGCCCCAACAGGAACCCTGGATTGACGATCACGGCGTTCAGCCCTTGGGCGACGTGCTGCTGGACCACGGTCTCTGCTTCGCGCTTGGTCACCACGTAGCCGCAGGGCACCTGTCCTGCCTGCGGCGAATTTTCGTCCGCAGCTTGGTCGCGGTGGCCGATGGCCAGGGCATTGACGGTGGACACGTGCGCCAGGCGGATGTGTTCCGCGAGGGCCGCGGCCGCCACGTGCCGCGTGCCGTCCACATTGATGGCCCGTTGTTCCTCCAGTCTCGACCAGCCGATGTGCACCAGTGCGGCGGCATGGATCACGGCCGAGACGCCCTGGCACGCACGGCCTACGGATTCCGCATCACGCACGTCGCCCAGCTTGATTTCGACTGCCAAACCTGCCAAAGACCGCGGCTGGCAGTTCTTACGAACCAGCACACGCACCGCTTGGCCGCGATCCAGCAGCACTCGAATCACATTATTCCCGACCAGACCGGTTGCGCCGGTCACCAGGATGGTCATCGCGGTATCCCCTTGGAACTTTCCGTCCGAGAATTCGGCTCACGATCGCTAAGCCCGCTTGCAGCAAGCGGCCGAATACAGTGTATTAACGGCATCCGCGCTACCTTTCGTTGAGCCAATACGTTTGCACAGGTCATCACGCATGTCAACCTTGAAGATTCAGGCTGTCCAGTCCCGTCGGGAAAAGAAACAGTTCTTCCAGCTCCCCTGGCAGCTGTACCGCAACGATCCGAACTGGATTCCGCCGCTGCGTCAGAATCAGCTGGAGTTACTGAACTACAAGCACCATCCCTTCTACGAGCAAAATGAGATCCAGACGTTCCTGGCTCTGCGCGACGGCCAGCCAGTCGGTCGAGTGGCGGCGATCGTCAACAACGCCCACAATCAGCAGTACGGTGAACGGCGCGGATTTTTCGGATTCTTTGAATGCATTGACGACCAGGATGTGTGTGACGGTCTGTTCGGTGCCGTGCGGGCCTGGTTCGCCGAGCGGAAAATTTTCGCCGTGCGCGGTCCCACGAATCCCTCGCTGAACTACGAGTGCGGGCTGTTAATCGACGGCTTCGACAGCCCCCCCTGGTTCATGATGACGTACAACTCGCCCTACTATGCCCGCTTGATCGAGGGCAGCGGATTTCAGAAGACCCAGGACTTGTTCGCATTCTGGGGACAAATCGAGATGTTGAAGGACCTGGACAAGAAAATGGCGTTTGTTATTGAGGAGACCAAACGCCGCTTCAAGGTGAACCTGCGCCACATGGAACGTGCACGGTTCAACCAGGAGGTACGGGTCTTCCTGGATATCTACAATCGCTCGCTGGTCGGGACCTGGGGCTTTGCGCCGATGTCGGAGGCTGAAGTCGACCACATGGCGGAATCCCTGCGGCACCTGATTGTGCCTGAGTTGACGGCGATCGCGGAAGTCGACGGTGTCCCGGTGGGCGTCACGTTTGGCCTGCTCGACTACAACCCCCGCATCAAGAAGATCGACGGGCGTTTGTTCCCCTTCGGCTTTCTTCGCCTGTTGGCTAACAAACGGGCACTGACCTCCGTGCGAATCATCGCCACGAACGTGGTGCCTGAATATCAGAAGTGGGGCTTGGGGCTGACGCTGTTGGCCAAACTGGTGCCGTCCGCGCTGGCCTGGGGCATCAAGGAAGCCGAGTTTTCTTGGGTGGCCGAGAGCAACCACCTGTCCTACAAGTCCCTGAAACGCGGCGGTGCCAAAATAACCAAGTCGTACCGGATCTACGACTGGGAGGCCCCCGCTTCGCCAGACGGCAGGCCGGCCGAAGTGAACTGAGCAGATTGTGTCACATTGGTCTCTGCAACCGATTCTGAACAGCTACCTGTTCGTGGCCGCGGTCGCGGCGGCCTTAGGGCTGTTGTTGGTGGTGGGACCGGCGGTTCGCCGAATTTCGCGAAACCAGCGGATCATCTTGACCGGGCTGCGGTTGTTTGTTATCGCCCTGGTTGCGGTGGCCATGTTGCGGCCGACGCACGTCAGCACGACCACCAAATCGCAAACGGCGACTCTAGTCGTGCTGTTCGACCAGAGCCGCAGCCTGCAGCTGCCCGACGCCTCCGCCGGCCGCTCGCGCTGGCAGGCAGAAACCGAAACCCTGCGCCAATCCCAACCGTTGCTACAGGAACTGGCCCGGACCTTTGAGCTGCGAGTCTACGGTTTTGACTCGCAACTACGGCCCAACATTTTCGATGGGAGCCAACTGGAGTTGCCGGAAAAACCGGCCGGGGACACGACAGACATCGGCACCAGCCTGCACGACGCGGTCCAACGCGAGCTGGGAAAACGGCTGGCCGGTGTGATCCTGCTGAGCGACGGCGTCCAGACCGCGTTCGAACCCAAGGTCGAAATCCAGGAAGCCGGCCGCGAGTTGGGCCGCCTGGGCTATCCGTTGTACACCATCGGCTTTGGCCTGCCGGGGGAAAAAGCTCAATCGCGGGATGTGGCGGTGGACAACCTGGAAGATCAATACACCGTCTTCGTCAAGAACGAACTGCCCCTCCGTGCCACGCTGCAAGTCCGTGGCTACGTCAACCAAGCCATCCAGGTCGAGCTGCTGGTCGATAAACCCGACGGCCAGCAGGAAGTGCTCGGCCCGTTGACGCTGACCGCCCGCGAAGACGGGCAACAGTTGCCGATCGAAATGCGTTACGTCCCCGCCGAGCCGGGGCGGTACAAATTGACGCTGCACGCCGCCGAACAGCCGGGCGAACTAGTGACGAAGAACAACCGCATGAGTGCTTTCCTGAGGGTCCTGGAAGGCGGTGTGAAGATCCTCTACGTGGAAGGCGAACTGCGCCCGGAACAGAAGTTCCTACGCCGCGCACTGGACGCTTCTCCGGACATGGCAGTGGAGTTCCAGTGGATCGATCATCGGCACCGCGAACATTGGCCGGTCGATCTTTCCAGCCAGCTGAAGGATTCGCGTCACGACGTGTTCATCCTGGGCGACCTGGATGCCACGGCGTTGGGTCCCGCCAATGGGAAGCTGCTGGCCGAAGCCGTGGAACGCGGCAAAGGCTTGGCCCTGCTGGGCGGCTATCACAGCTTCGGTGCCGGCGGGTATCGCGACTCGCCGCTGGCCGACGTGGTTCCCGTCCTGTTCAGTAAGTTTGAGCGGCAGGATTTCGACGCCCCGCTGCGCAAGGACCTGCATCTACCGGGTCCGTTACGGATGCTGCCGGTCCGACCACATCCCATCCTGAGCCTCGCCCCGGAGGCCGAGAATCTGGCGGCCTGGAAGCAATTGCCGCCACTGACCGGCGCCAACAAGTTCGCCGAGGTGAAGGATGCGGCTGGAGCCGCGGTGATCGCCGAGGCCGAGGCAGGTCAACCGCTGCTGGTGGTGGGGGAATACGGTCGTGGACGAGCGCTGGCGATGGCCGGCGATTCGACCTGGCGGTGGTGGATGCATGGCCAGGAGGCAGCCCACAAACGATTCTGGCGGCAGGCAATTCTCTGGCTTGTGCGGCGCGAGGACTTGGAGCAGAACGAAGTCTGGATCAAGCTCGCCCAACGGCGTTTCCACCCTGGCGCGCGAGTCAGCTTTACGGCCGGAGCCAAGTCCGCCGCCGGAGACCCTATCACGGATGCGAAGTTAACGGCCCGTTTACTGACGCCGGACGAGAAGTCGCAGGAATTGCGCCCGGCCCGCGAGGACGGCCACTGGACCGGCACGCTCGACGCGGTCACCAAGCCCGGCGATTATGCCATCGAGATCATGGCAGAAAAAGACGGCCAGCCGCTGGGGACGGCGCGCGGTGAGTTCCTGGTGTTCGACCAGGACGTCGAGCTGAGCAATCCGGCGGCGGATTACGATCAACTGGCACGGCTGGCGGCGCTGACGAAAGAAGCCGGCGGTCGGCCCCTCGCACCCGAACAACTGCCGGCGCTGTTGCAAGAAATTCGGGATCGTCCGCCGCAATTGGAGGTCGAGGTGCAGACGAAGTGGCAATTGGCCGACACGCCGCGCGACGCGTGGCTGTTCTTCCTGACGTTGGTGATGGTGCTGAGTGGCGAGTGGTTCCTGCGCAAGAAATGGGGGCTGGTGTAGCCCGGTAACGCCCCCTTTTTGGACTGCGGTGACTTGTCACCGCTTTTCAACAGCCCGCTTTCTTCCAGCGCCTCCTTCCACATCCCAGCCCGAGGAGATCCTCAAGGCAACGGAATCGGAGGCGGCCTTCTTCTGGGCCACGTACCAAGGAGCGGAGCTGGACCTGCTGCTGCAAAATCCAACCGCTCAGCACATGCTTACGTTCGTTCCAGACATCGAACAGACATGGAACACGATGTTCCCAAACTCCAGGATCGCATCGGACTCGATGATCACGCTCCCTCGGATCCGGTGGCCATTAACAAAGGTACCGTTCCTGCTGGACAGATCTCGTACTTGCAGCCTGCTGCCGTCGACGAGAATCTCCGCGTGGACTCTGGAAACGATAGGTGACGGAATAGAAAGGTCCACGCCACCCCCCCGGCCAATGCGAAAAGGCGAGACGCGGATGGCACTGATCCGGATAGCATCGTCTGTTGCGAAACGCCCCATCAGTAACCACCCTGCTTTCCTCGCACTCAGGCCTTCGCGAGACAAGTCAGGGAGCCAATCACTCACTATCCGTTCGAGCCCAGAGAACCGAGGGAGTGTAACGATGTCGTTTGCATACATGATTTCTGACGCCTCACAAAAACTCCAGACTGCTTGATTGTGCCTACCTGTAAGTACACCTTGGGTATCGCTAGTCAAGCAGAACTTGAGCTGGGCTCGAAAGATGGGTGAGAATTACTATCGCACGAAATCTTACGAATCGAACGCGGAAATGTTCTGGGGGAAGTAATCACGGCGAGCGACGGCCGGAGTAGGCCTTGATCGTAAGATTGCGCACTGCTGTCCGTGCTGGTAACGGTCTGGGTGGCTGGCGGCTGAGCCTAAGCGAAGCCCCAGTACCCGGTTTCTGGGGCATCACGGCACTCTGCCCCAGCCACCCTGACCCCCTGCTGCTAGCGTTTTGCGCAACCTTATGATCAAGGCCTCTCGGGCGGCAGCTTGCTGGTCGCGTCTTGGATCTCAAACTCCAGCGGCGTAGTGCCATGGTTGACGCCGATCCGGTCCAGGAACTCGGCTGCCTTGTCGATTGCCGTCTGCTCTCCAGCCGATCCAAGCGATAGACTTACGTTGGCAGTTTCCAAGGCTGCTTCGGAGAATCGGGAGGTTGTTTCGGCACACGTTGCTACGTGGCCGTGATGATCTGACTCATGGCGTTCAACTCCCGGGTCCGCCTCGGCCCTCCCAACCGCTCGCCTTGATTGTAGGCGTCCCCGGACGAGGCTGCAAGTTGCAGGTTCCGGCCAGGTGTCGGCCAGGTGGTTTTCAGAGCCGTACGCGGGCCTGGGTGACGTACCTAGGGAGTGGTATCTGCATCGTCCGACGGCATCTTCGTGGACGGGGCGGCTCGCTGCTCGGCCTCCTCGGCGTTGACTCGTTTCAGAGCCTCTGCGTAATGGTTCCGGTCCTCGCGGCAGTGTTCGCCGCTAAGGAAGCCGCCAGTCTTCCAGGCAAAGACCGCCTCGAACCAATGACCCGTGCCGTACGCGGCGTGGGCGAGCGTATCTAGATTGTACTTTTCCGAATTCAGACTGACCGACTTGCGCGCGTGCGGCAGTGCCTCCTCGAAACGCCCCGCGAGGCAAAGATGCCAGGCCAGGCTGTTTTGGAATACTGGATTATCGGGTTCAATCACTACCGCTGCCTCGCTTTCACGAAGAGCGGATGCTAGGTCTTCGTTCCGCTCGAAGGCAATCGAAAGGAGATTGTGAACCTTAGCTTTCGCCGAGGAGTCGTTGGCAAGCCCCAAGGCTCGTTGATAGGCCGCGATCGCGTCACCCCATTGCGATCGAGACTTGTAGCTCGCCGCCTCGTCGAGGAGCTTTGCGACGGAATCTTGAGGAGCGCTCGCAGATAGAGCCGAGGCATTCGACTTCGCCGGCATCTTCATCGAAGCGTACAGGATCGCACCATCCTCAAGCTTCTCTGCACTGATACTATCTTGCGGTTCGACCCGAATCGTAACCTTCCACTCACCTGTCCGGCCGACGACGGGGAGAAGTTTGATGCGACGAATGCCCGTGGGTGAGAATCGGCCGATGACTGTCGGTCGACTTAGTATGAACGGTGTCCGATTTGCATGTCCATCGGTTCGGGGCACGCCTTCACTGTCCACTTCCGCCCCGTCGATTTCCGCCGATCCGACAATCAGGGAAGAACCCATGTCAGCCATCCCGTACGAAGCGTTGAGGATTAACTCCACCCGCTCTTCGAGCTGCTTGGCCTCGACGGCAATCTTTCCGGAAAGCGTCGCTGTCCACTCATTTGTCTTGGCCGACGTGCTCTTCATAAGCAGGGCTCTGAAGAGCGGCTCGTCGTCCCGACCGATCCACATCCCTCGCTGGTCGAAAGGGACGGGCGTCAGAATAATCCGAGCCTCCAGATTAGGATTGCGGTAAGTGTTCTCTCTCCGCCGATTCTGAAGCGTTAAGTAATGCGTTCCACGCGGTATGTAGGTTAGGCCAGCCAGTAGACCAACGGCCCCCGAAGCGACCTTTTGCTCATCAGGCGTGTCTACCATCACAATTGCGTCGTCCTTGGTGCGCAGCGCTATCTCTTGGACAGCTCGCTTCCAGGGCCTCGATTTCATTTCGAGTGACACCGCCCCGGATTCGGGCAAATCAACAGTACGGCACCAAAACACGTCGAACCCAATGATCATCTCAAACATCGGCAGCATCGCCAAGCCAACGATCAAACATGCCAGCCGAGTTCGCCTGGATGCTGGCCGGACAGTCGTTGAGGCCTCAGGGGAAGTCGCGGCTGATCTCCGAACGTTCCACCGCGTGACGCTGACGACCATGATGAGGAAGCTCAACTCGGCGGCCAGTGCGACCGGAACAAGCCACCTGGTTCTTTCAAAGAGAATGCTGGTAATCTTGGCGGCCAGTGCGACCGGGAAAAGCAACCCGACGTCGCTAAAGTCAATGCTGATAAGCAGAATAACTGCGGAGTAGACGCAGAAGGGGAAGGCCAATGCCAACAGCAGTGCCCAGGGCCAAGGCCCCAGCCGGCCGCTGGCGGGTGTGCTGCGGAGAACCAATGTCACCGCTCCTTCGAGCACCGCGAAAGCGCCGAACAAGCTCACAACAGACAATCCGACCAATACGGACAGAACCAAGGACAAGGATGAGTGCCCGACCCAAGATCGGAGCTCGAATTCGAGGCCCCTATCGAACAGCTCGTACAACAGCCACAGAGTGAATAAGAGGGAGCAGCCAGCGACGAGTTTCGAACGAATTAGCCGAAAGGGACGATATCGATTGTCGCTGCGAAGAACCGCCTCAGCGCCAATCTCGGCTGTCGCCCAGGCGAAAAGAACCCCCTGGAACAATGACAGGAGTAACATTAAGAGAGGAAATGATCCAAACCAAGGCATAGTTGGATCGAAGCGGTTCAGAAAGGCAAAGAATCCAAGGGAGACGGCCCCAATGCTAAGCGCCCAGGCTACGCCCGCTGCGGCACCGTCCCGGATCGCCGACTTGCTATGGGCGCGGATGGCGTCGGCGTTTGATCTTCGGAACAGGGCACCCGCAAGAAGGCGTGCTCGAAATCGCCGAAACGGCGAATACTCCCGGAGATCGTCGCCCTCGAGCACCATCGCGGCGAGCACGTGCAGGTCCATCTGGGGCTGCGTGGAATTGTCACGGGATTCTCTCCAGGCGGCGACAATCCCACGTTCCCGACCAATCTTCCAAGCCCGTACCAGCCGACGAACGGCCGCTGATACCGGACGCAAGAATGGCGAGACGATCTGACCGACGAGGTGCACGAGCGGCGAAAAGATGCGAACGCCTAGGCGCGCGAGAGTCGGCATAGCGCGCACCAGCCAGTCGTAGGATCGTCCGAGCGTGGAGGCCTGCGTCGCGACCGTCGGGCTGACCGAACGCTGGCGTACCTGCCTGCGGAGCTGCGCGAGCGACCGACCGGCGGCCAAGCGTAGCTCCTCCCGCGATTCGGCGCCGAGTTGTTGGACGGCCACCAGGATTTTGCTGTCGGGGTCGGGAAATTGGCCGGCGACGGTAGCCGCACCGAGCCGCATTTCCGCATCGGGGTGCTGTATCGCTTCGAGCAGAATTGCGGTGCTCGCCTCCAGGCCGTAGCGTTGGGCCCAGTAGTTCGCCTCCCGCGAGCGGCTGAACATGGCGCTGCGAAAGAGGAACTCCAGATTGTCCGCATCGAAGCGGAGTCGCTCGCGATAAGGCCCCACGACACCCTCGACTTGGCCACAGTTCAGCAGCAATCCGGGCCGCGATCGCCAGAGTCCACCTCGACAGGAGTTCTCAACCAAGTCGCGGGCGATTTGGTAGTTGAAGAAATCCTTGTCCTGCTTCAGCCAGTGCTGGACGGGCCGGACCAAACGCTCGTGGACCAACTCGTACCAGGGCTGACCGTCACGGATCTCGCAGCGGACCAGCCGTCGCGTCTCGAACACCCGCAGGATGCTCAGGATCTCGTCCTCGCGGGCGAGAAAGCCCGCCTCGGTGAGGTCGTTCAGGGTGACGGCCTGCTTCGTGTCCTCCCGAGTAATCAGCGTGTCCAAGATCATTTGGGCCAGGAGCAGGTTTTCGTCGGCCGGGCCGGCCTCGTCACGCAGGCTCCGCATGACGATGTCGAGGTAGTTCTTGAGAATACCCTCCAGACCGCCGACGGCCGACAGGTCTTCCTCGGTCAGGCCGACGTGCGAGGCGTCGCGGCGGACGGCTTGGCGGTAGACCTCGGTGCAGATGATCTGCAGCATCGACGGGTCGAAGTTCTCGTCGCGCAGCAGGTTGATCAGCCGCGTCACCAGGACTTGCGAGTAGGAGACACCTGCGTGGTCGAGGGGCCGGATGATCGCCTCCCGGGCGCCGAAGGCGGTCAACGTGGTCAGACGATAGCGATTGTCGAAGAGGCCTCGCGGCGCAACTTCCGGAACAACTCGCCGACCTTACCGGCGACCAGTCCGCCCCAGAGTTGGGCCCCGACGAAACGCAGGTCGTCTTCCTGGTCGCGGCCGGTGGCAATGGCCTGGCGATACTGAACCGTGGTTGGCTCGATCAACGGATCGCCGTCGAAGCGTTCCTCCGTGGTCTCAGAGCCGTCACAGGTCAGACGGACGAGGTAGTGCGCCGGTGAGGCGGGGTCAGGGGCGACCTGGAAGTCCAGTAACCGTGGCCCCCTGGGCGGTGTGGCCGTGGAGGTTCTGACTAGCACCGCGGGATCTCGACCAGTCAGATGGGCCACCAGTCGCGCGAATTTTGGGTCGTCGAGGCTGAAGAACTTGACCTCGTAGCGGGTGTGGTCCAGCAGCGGTGTCGGGATGTGCTTCGAGGTCCCGCCTTCGAGCAGGACGGGGACGAACTTGGCCGGGGGCTCGTCCGAGGTATAGATGAGATTGCGGATCAGGGTCCCCTCGTAGCGCACGCCCTGTCCAACCCCCGGTGTTTCCTCTCGTCGTAGGCGCCGATAATACGTCTCGGTGCAGACGAGCAACACGTAGTCAGCGGCCTCAATACCACGCTCCATCCACAAGGTCCAGCCATCTGCTGGATCTGGGTTGTACTGGTCTAAGAGGACGTCGATCTCCAGCGTCTTGAGGCTGTCGGCGAAGGCCCGCACGCGTGCGCTGTGAGCCTCACCCTCTTGGCTATAGCTGACGAAGACTTTGGGCTTGTCGCCCTTGACGACGGATTCTGACATGTCAGTTGGGCTTCCGCCTGCCCCCCCTTATCCGTAAACGAGGTTCACTCGGGTCTTTGCGCTCCGGTGCCGTTCTTGCTCGCCACATCGCAGTGGAGCGGCGTTCGGATCAGTGCCCCAGCCTCGTCACTATAGCCATCCCACTGCGCGTACGCCAGTCCGAGCGTCTCTCGCGGGGGACTTCAGCCTTCAGCCTAGCCTTGAGAGGATCAGGCAACAGGTGCAACCGTCTTGTTCCGGGGACCGCGCCGGGATACTCGTCAGCCGCTGGCCCAAGTGCGTTGCAAGCGACGATCCGCTGCAGCGCAGTTCAGAATGGGTACCACAATCTCGGAATTCGAAGTCGCGTCGCAGGCGACATGACCGGGAAACTCGTGGACATCTTCCACAAACACGGTCCTGCGCGTGGCGGCCGCCGTGCCGCAGACCCCCTTGCCCAGAATGCCTACCGGGGCACACGAGCCAGCCCCAATTCAATCAATTGCAGCTGCAGATCCACCGCCAGCTCGCTCATGTACCGCGTCCCTTTCGAGTTGACGTCCTTCGAGACGCCCTGCCACGGATCGCTCATCCGTTCATAGATCGCGCCCGCCCACGGCCCGGTCGTCTCTTGGCACCAGAAGTTGCACTGGATCAGACGGTCACACAGATCGCCGTACAGCGGACGGCCGGTCAAGCGTGCTAAGCGATGCAGGCAGGCGATCTTGGCGTTGTTGTAGCAGTAGTTCGAGTACTGCAAATAGTGCTGCTGCTCGGCGTGACAGGTCTGCGTCGGGTTCCGCACCCAGGCCAGTTGCTTGGGACATAGCATCAGGAACGCCAGCAGCGCGTCGGCCTCGGCCCGGACCAAGGCCTCGCGGTCGCCGCTCGCCTCGTGTTTATCCAGCCAGTACTCGACCACCTGCCAGACGCTATCGGATTCGAAGTCCTGCGGTGGCAAGTCCGTGTGGGCGCCGGTGAACCAACAGCGGCCCTCCACCTGCCGACGGACGAACTGCTCGAAGCGGGCGATGGGCGCATCATACCGCGCGTCGCCGGTGATCCGCCGCACGACGGGCAGTGCGACGAGCGCTCGGCCCGACACGACCGACATGGCGTTCCGCTGCGAGTGCGGGCCGACGACTTGCGGCAGTCCGCCGTCCGGCCGCTGTTGCTTCACCACCCAATCGGCCATCTGCACTCCCAGGCGGTGCCAATCCTGGCGGTCGAGTCCTTCCCGCTGCTTGACCCGCTGCCAGAGCAGCAGCGTGTAGCGGGCGGCGAAAGCATTCATATCGGGCTTGAGGCCCGGATTGCCGCCGCGGTCGGTGCTGGCGAACACACCGTCGGGCAAATGGTAGTGGCTCTCGATCGCTCCGAAGTTCACATCCGCCGGGTCGGCATGCTGGGCCTGCTTCACGAAGTCCATGATGGCGAACGCCCGCTCGCGCCACAGCGGATCGTTGGTCTGCTCGTACAGCAGATAGTCCAGGTACGCGTTGATCGGCGATTCCGGCACGTAGATGACCGGCCAGGCGTCTTGGATCTGATAGCCCTTGCCCGGCTGCCACATGCGGTTCACTCGCCGCCCGGCGATAAAAATGGCCAGGGCTTCGTCGGGTGTGCGAGTCTTCAGCGGTTCCACCTGGTAGCGATTCAGTTGCAGCCAGCCATTCACCAACTGGGTCACTGCCGCCGCCGACTCACCGGCGTCACTGGCCAACAGTTGGAGCGGCATCCGGTAGCGAATCGCCGCAGACAACTGGCCCCCGCCGCAACGAAACTGAGGTGCCGTCCGGTGGCTGCGAAAATGGAATCCGGTCGTGCCGGTCCAGTTCGTCGGGTTCAGGTAGTCCGAGGCCGGATCGATCCCGAACAGCACGGCCGCCGACAGGTCCGGGCGGTAGACCAGCGCCGCCGGCACCCCGCAGTAGCGCAGCGGGGCGAGGTCGACGGCGACATGATTGCCGGCGAACGGATAGAGCCAGCAGCGCCAGGCCTGAACGAATCCATCCCAGGGAGCCAGGCAGACATCCCAACCTTTCACGTCCCGGTCCACCGACCACTCGGTCGTCCAACTCGCCGCGGGCAGGTCGGCACTCATGGTGATTTCGGCGTGGAACCGGAGCGTCGCGTCGCCGATCAAGGCTTGGCCGGTCAGACGCACTGTGGCCGGACCAACGGCTTGCCGTGCAGTGCGATCTGACCCAAGCTCCACCCGTCAGCACCGCGCCACAGTTCCCAGGTCAGGCCGGTGGAGTTTTGCAGCGCAAGTGATTCCAGAGGCGGCGTAGGCGCGGCGGCACCGGGCGTCGCAAGCGGCACGTCCAGACCGCCCGCCACAGCATGGGCCTGCACGCGATCCGCGGTCAGCACACCGGCATAGAGGGCCGGCTCGGCGAGCGCTCCATCCAAGAACGTGCCGCGCTCAAGTGGGTCGCCGCCGATCTGGATCGGCCGGTCGTTGGCGATTGGGCCGCCCTCGTCCTCCGCCTGATCGGCCAGGCGGCCGTCGACGTACAGGCAGTTGAGCCCGGTACTCGAACGGGTCCAGACCACGTGATGCCAGTGGCCGTCGTTCAGGTGTTGGCCGGAGGCGAGGTTCGCATCGGCGCCGGAACCTGCCGCCCCGGTACTGGTCAGGATACGTCCCTCGTTCTGTCCTGCCTGGAGCGTACCGGCGTTGATCGTCCAGTCGCTGGAACCCGGCCCGGCGGTGGCCTTGCTGACCAGCGTGGCGCTGCCCGGCCACTGCTTGGCGGTCCAGGGTTGAGTCGCTCGCACCCAAACTTCCACGGACAGTTCGTCCAGGGCGAAGGCGGCCTGGTGGGGCACGTCGATGAAGGCCCGTTGGCCGTCGAACCGAGCCGCCCGGCCCCCGATGCCCGGCGGGCCGGACTCGTGTTTAACCCCGCCGCGATAGAGGCCCGCGTGCTGTCCGGTTTCGTCCTTGACTGTATCCCCGTCAGCCGTGGTCGGCTCCTGGAACCGCCACCAGGCGAGCGGCGTATCCTTCCGCACCTCAGCGCCGTAATCGGCGGCCCAGCCCGAAAGCGTCATTGCCAGCGAGAGGACCGCCCCCGCGATCAAGTGAACGTGCATGATTTCTCCTTCGTCAATTGGGGCCTTGATGGTAAGGTTGCCAGTGTTGTCAACGGTTGGGGTGGCTGGTGGCTGAGCCTAAGCGAAGCCCCAGTCCCCGATTGCTGGAGCATTGCGGTAATTTACGCTCTTGCCAAGAAGCGTCGCAACATGACAGCCCCGTGCAACGCCCTGATCGTTCTACACGAGTCTCCCGCCCCAAAGGGTCAGCCACAAATCAGCCCAGCGGCAAAGCGTAGCGGCGACAACCGCGAAGCGACACCCTGGGTGCGGTGATTTCCGATTTTGCCAAGAACTGTCGCAACATGACAGCCCAGCGCAACACCTTGATCGTTCTACACGAGTCTTCCGCCCCAAAGGGGCAGCCACAAAACAGCCCAGGGCAAAGCGTAGCGGCGGCAGCCGCGAAGCGACGCCCTGGGTACGGTATCGATTCGACACGGTAGCCCTGAAAGGGCGAAACAAATCGATTGATCCCACGCGTATCGTTCCTCAAAATCGAGCCCGTGGGGTGTGTACAAGAATGGCATTGTCGTGCGACGCTGGCTTGTTTCGCCCCTTCAGGGCTGGTGTTCGTGATGCTCTCATAACCCAGGGCGGCGCTACACGGCTGCCGCCGTTCCGCTCAGCCGCTGGGCTGTTTTGTTTTGCCCCTTTGGGGCGAGAGAACACGCGGCCGATTCGAGCGTAGCCGCGTCAAGTCCCATCGTCGGTCCAGGGCTACAACGCCTCCAGTCGCTCGTGCAACCAAGCCAGGTCATTTCGCCACATGGCGTTGGTCGGGTCGAGTTGCGTCAGCCGTTCGGAAATGGCCACCGCCGCGGCGTACTCCTGCCGCGCCGCATCGCATTCGCCTTGCCGCTCGGCCACAAGCCCGACCTTGATATGCGACACCGACAAATCGTGCTGCCAGCCGGCGTGGCTGTCCGGGACTTCGTGTCCGCGGAAGCGGCGGTAGTAGGTTGCGGTGCAGACGACCAGGACGAACTCGGCCCAGTCCAGTTGGTCTAACATCCACCGCGGCCAGCCCAGTTCCCGCGTGCCTTGTTCGTATTGGTCCAAGCGGGTCTCGACGCCGTCGTCGCGCAGCCGTTCGGACAGACGTAGCACGCGCTGGCGATGCTCGTCCGAGTCGTGGCTGTAGCTGATAAATGCCTTAGGGCTGGCGTCCGTCATGCTTCGCATCCTTGGGGAGCGAGGGGAACCGGCGAATCAATAATTGTCGGGCTGACAGGTAAGGGACAAGGGCTCACGCAAAGGCGCTAAGACGCCAAGAAACAGAAGACAGGGATCTTCTTTGCGTCTTTGCGCCTCTACGTGAGTCTTCCGTTCCGCCGCACGTTCCTCCGGTAACCGCAACGTCAACAGGCGGCTGATCCTCAATGCCGCATACTGTGCACTTGGACATGATGAGCCGCAAGGCGCTAGCCGCGGGTTCTTGGGCGAAAAAACGCGGGCAGTCTTCACCGGCGGCTAACCGTTCTGCTCAAAGTAAGCGGCATTGGGTTTGCTCATCCACGGTTCGCCGCACCCCGCGCCCCCGACCTGAGGGGCGCAAAACTGGGGAGTCGGGCGTCAAACGGATGGTCCTGTTTTCGTTCCGCCCCCATCC
>JAPLNJ010000725.1 GCA_026692885.1 Planctomycetota bacterium
GGCAGATACAGGTCCAGGCGGTTTCGCTCGTGACCATCCTCGACGTACTGGAGATCCCGCAGGACCTTGACGCCCTGCGGGAGCCTGGTCGGCCTCGGGCGATCCTGCGAAGCCGTTAGATTGACCCATCCCAACATCACTACCATCCCCATCAAACAGACATGTGTCCGCTTCACGTTGCACCTCCTGGGCCGGACGCCCGGCCAAAATCTTGGTGTCGCCTGCACCCAGGTATCAGGATAGGCAGCTGGCAGCCTGTTGACCAGCGGGGCCTTGATCATAAGGTTGCGCAAAACGCTAGCAGCGGATCATCGCAACCTGATGATCAAGGCCGACCAGCGGGATTGCGTGGTTGGACTGAGCGTGACCTTGCCTCCGGCTGAGGACACGGCGACAATCGTGAACAGGAGCTTGCCATCGACTTGGGGGAATCACGCATGTCCGCTTGTTTTTCCGCTTTGCCCACGGGGGCTGTCTCCAAGGAGTCAAGGAATACCTGGATGTATCGCCTGCTTTTTCGCTCTCTCAGTCTGCTCGCTCCGTTGCTCGTTGCCGGCGCGGCACTCTCTGCCGCCGAAATCATCGATGGCTGGGAATCGATTGAACCCGGCAGCAGCGCCCTGCGCGTCAGCATTTCCTTCACGCCCGACGGGCAACACGGCTGGACCAGCGGCATCTGCAACATCAGCCACACGGCCAGCGGCGGCCGGAGTTGGGTGAACCAGTGGAAGAAGGGTGGGGCTGACGCCTACTGGTTCAACAACATCGTGGCGATCTCCCCGGAGGTTGCCGTGGTCACCGGCTTCCCGTATGGTGGAACACGTCCCGGCATCGTGATGCGCACCGACGACGGCGGCGGGAGCTGGAAACCGGTCCAAGTCGGCAGCGGACGAGCTGACGCAGGCTTTGGTTCGCTGGTGTTCACGCCAGATCGTAAAGTCGGATTTCTCATCTCCAACCGCGAAGGCCTGTTCCGGACGCGAGACAGCGGTCTCACGTGGGAGCCGGTCCGCCTGGGGGCGGCCTGTGAAGCGAGTTGGGTGGCCACCCGCGCCAATGTGGCGGCGCCGGATGACCACACCATCTTCGTCGGCTGCAGCGGTGCCCTGGCCCGCAGTACCGATGCCGGCGAATCGTGGACTCTGCTTCCCTGCCCCGAGTCCCGAGGCAAGATGTACCACGCGGTGCGTTTCGCCACCGCGAAACATGGCTGGGCCTTCTTCCTGCACAATGCTCAAGCATGGGAAACGACCGACGGCGGCGCAACCTGGGCCCGGAGTCGCATTCCGGGCCTGCCTGCCTTTGCCGACCAGCGCCAAGGCTGGGCACTCAGCGGCCTCGACATTGTCCGCACCACCGACGGCGGCACCACTTGGGGCGAGCCCGTACGGGTCGGCGGCGCGCAAACCCGGCCGGTCAACATTTTGTGTACGAAGACGCACGTCTGGGTGGTCGGCGGTGATGAAGGCACGGGCATCGCCTTCCTCGCCCGCCGACTGCTGCCAGGCGTCCAGGACGACGCACCGCCCCCTGGGGTTCTGCCCATCACGTTCAGCTTGCCGGAGCGGGGTTATGCTACGATTCAGGTGGTCAGTGCGAGCCACGAGGTCGTGGCCAACGTGGTCGCGGGCCGCCCGTTTCCCGCCGGTGCCAACACGGTGTGGTGGGACCTAGCCACGCTCGACGAGTTCTGGCCGCCGTTCACCGCGAGCTTCACTGGGCACTACGAGCCGTCGGCGACGGCCGCGAAGATCGCGGCGCCCGGCACGTATCGTTGGCGCGGCCTGTGGCATCCGGGACTGTCGCTCGAGTACCAATACTCGTACTACCCGTGGAAGAAGCACGGCCAGGCGTGGATTACGCCTGACGGCACCGGAGGCTGGCTCGGCGACCACAGCCCGCCGCAGGACGTGGTCCGCACGGGCCAGACCATGTGGGTGGGCAGCTTCTGCGAAGGCGGTGACGCCCTGCTCGAAGCCGACCTCGACATGCAGAAGCTCTGGGGCTGCAACCGCATCGAACTTGCCTGCCCGCACGTGCTCGCTACCGACGGCCGGGCCGTGTACTTCGTTGAACAAGGCGGCTGGCTCGGTTTCGCCAACCAGTCCCTAGCCATGATCCGCGTGGACGCCAAGTCGCACGCCGCGAAACGCGTCTTCGCCCTGCCGAAGGACGACACGTCCGGCGCGCTGAAATCGGCGGAGGGCCTGGCTGTCATCGGCGAGCGTGCCTGGGTCGCAGACCGCTTGCAGAACCAGGTCGTCGTCTGCGACCTCGCGCCCAATCTGTCCGGCACCGACAGCAAGCTCCACGTCCTGCAGAAGCTTGCGGTGGAGAAACCGGGGCGTATCCGCCCGTATCCGGACGGACGCCTCGCCTGCGTCACCAAAGGCGGCGTGGTGCTCATCGACCCGCAAACCTCCGCCCTCACACCCGCGGTCGCGGGCTGTACCAATCCGCTCGGCCTCGCCGTGGACGCAGCGGGCAACTTCTATGTCGGCGAGATGGCCCCCATGCATCAGGTCAAAGTCTTTGACAAGAACGGCCAGCTGCTGCGCACCCTCGGCAAGCCCGGCCCACATCAGGTCGGCCCGTTCGACCCCGACAAGCTGGAGTCGCCATCGGGCCTGGAGGTCGACGCCAACGGCAACGTCTGGGTTTGCGAATTCAGCGACGAAGTGCGTCGCACCAGCGTCTGGGGCCAGAACGGCCACTGCCTTAAGCAGGTGCTCGGATCGACTGAATACGGCGGCGGCGCCGCCAGTATCGATCCCGGAGACGCCAATCGTCTGTTCGCCCGCGGGCTGGAACTGCGGCGTGACCCGAACAGCGGCACGATCGCGCCGGTGAACCTGATCTGGCGCTACGACGACCCGCGATACGACCGCTTCGTGGACCTGCGCCCGCACAATTTTGGCGGCCCGGTGCCCAGTTACCCTTTCCGCCGCAACGGCAAGCTCTTCTTCAGTCTGTGGGGCGGCTACGGTATGGGCGAACTTACCGCACTGTGGGTGTATGACCAAAACCAAGTGCGCCCGGTGGCAGCCTGCGGCGGCCTTCCCGGCTGGTTGCGTGAACGGCTGGGCGAGGCAGCCAAAGGCAGGCACATCTTCGCCTGGACCGATGCCAACGGCGACGGCCGCGTCCAGCCCGCGGAGGTGCAGTTGGGAACGCTGGCCGCCGGCGGTGCCGTGTGGGGCGTGCGCATGAACGAAAACTTTGACGTGGCTTTCAGTTCCGTGGTCGGTGACATCGGCCTGGCCTTCTTCCATGCCGGCACCCTGACGCCGGAGGGTTACCCTGTCTACACACTCCCCGCCGCCTACGTCCCGGTTCCGCACCTGACGGTCCACGACCCCTGCCAGGTGCAGAGCTGTTACACCGACCGCCAGGGCAACGGCATTGGCGTGTCTCCGTTCATTTTCAGTCTGAGCCCACGGGGCATCGTGAACTGGCGCTACCCACTGCGCTGGCCGGGGCTGCACGCGGGGCTAGGCACAACTGCTACCGGCGCTGAGCCGGGGGTCATCATCGCCACCATCCGTGCCTATGGCTCAGGCGCAGTCAATGACGAGCTGGGCGAAGTGCTCTGCCTCGGCTCCAACTTCGGAGCCACCGACCTATTGACCTGTGCTGACGGACTCTACATCGGCCGGGTGTTCCAGGACTGCCGACGGGGCAACGCCTGGAGCTATAACGCGGCGCCCACGCCCGCTGAACTCAGTCAGATCTCGCTCGGCCAAGAGCACTTCGGCGGTTCCTTCCAGCGTACCGTGGACGAGCACGGCCAGGCACACTTCCGCTACGTGGTCAGTCCCGGCGGTCCCTCCTGTTCCGTCGTCGAGCTCAAGGGGCTCGACAGGGTCCAGCGTCTGCCGGGCGGCAGCTTGGAAGTCACCCAGGAGCAGCTCGTCGCGGCGGACAGTCTGCGCCAGCGTCGCGCCGCCCGCGTGAAAGAGGAGAAGACCTACGTGATCCGGCGCGTGGCCAACATTTCCGTCGACGGCAAGGCCGACGACTGGCCAGCGTCCACCGAACGCATTGCCGGGTTCGCGCTCGGTTACGACGAAACCAATCTGTACGTGCTCTTCGACGGCGGCGACGACCGGGCCGTGTTCCAAAATGCCGCCACTCAGGCCGACTGGATGGAGGCCTTCATCCACGGTGATGTTGTGGACGTCATGCTGCAAACCAAACCGGGGATCGACCTGCAGCGCAGGGCGGCTGGCGAAGGCGATATCCGCCTCAGTTTCACCGTGGTTGACGGCCAGCCCGCGGCCATCCTGTACGACTACCGTGTTCCGGGTACGCCCGCAGAAACGCGCCGCGGCTTTTCGTCGCCTGGGCGCACGGAATATGTGGACGTGGTACGGCTCCTCGCCGATGCGAAGGTCGCCGTGGTACGCCGCGCCGACGGCTACACCTTGGAAGCGGCCGTGCCGCTCCGTACGCTGCACCTCGCGGCAAAAGTGGGACTGACGGTGGCGGGTGATGTCGGCCGCGTGCTCTCTGACCAGTCCGGAACCACCCGCATTGACCGCGTCTACTGGAGCAATACCAACACCCGGATCGTCAAGGATGTCCCCAGCGAGGTGCGTCTGCAGCCCAACCTCTGGGGACGATTCGTGTTTGGCAACTGACGCGGGAGGTTGGTGCTGGAACGAGAGCAGCGCCAACGATGAATCGCGGTGGGGATTTTACGCTCATCCGCTGTTGGCCGTCACGCCGGAGCGGATTCCGCTGGGAATGGTCAAGGCGGAGATCTGGGCACAGGACTTGGAGGAGTCTCGAGCGGCTCAACGCGCCAAAGCCCGGGACCGGCATGCCAAAGACAAGCGGAAGAAGAAACTTCCCGTTGCCGAGAAGGAAAGTCGGCGTTGGGTGGAAGGGTATCGGGCTGGTTGCGAGATTGCGGAGCAGGTCCCTGGGACAACGATCGTGGTAATTTCCACGGAGGCGTGGAAGTCGCCGTAGTGCCGCAGCCACGCGTACACGGCGACCGGTACCGTGTGGTAGACGTAACCGGTCACGCCGCGATCCAGTCCCAGAGAAGACGCGAAGACCGTAACGTCGCTGTCAAGAAATAACCTGGCAGATCGGTGGTGGGACGGATTGGCACTTCGGCCCCGAAACATCGGGCCAAAGTGCCAATCCGTCCTACGGTCAAACTGCGAACTTGTTCTTTTCCAGCCGCTAACATCGCTGATCATGCCGCGTCCACACAGAAACCGGTGACGCCAGGGGCCGGGCAACAGGCGTTGACGCCGACGCGGTGACAGGCCTCAGCAGGAAGCCCGACGGCCGTGCCCAATAGCGTTCCGGCCAGACGGTCCTGCACCGTGTCGTTCCATGTGTGTTGCGTCTTTGTCAAGGCTGCGGCCCGCCGCCGGTCGACATTGCCAATCGAAGCCCACAGGCAGCACAACCACAGGAACCGCAGGCGGGCGATCACCCAGCCGCCTCCAGCAGCCCTATCGAGACTCCTCGACATCCACGCCAACGATCTGCACGTAGCAGTTCACGGACGCGGCGTTCTTCTTCCCGGTGACAATGACCGTCAAGGTATGTTTCCCAGGTGGTAGGTCGCGAGCGATCCGTGTGCGGTGATTCCACTCGACCGCTGCTCCATACATGTCAAGAACGGCGTTGCCCGAGGCCTCGGCTTTCAGTTCGCCACCGTCTTGCTGGTTGGCAGGCGCTCCGTCGATCAGGACTTGGGCCAAGCCGCAGTCTGGCCCGATTTTGTACACGAGGTGCACGGCCGTCCCCTCGAAGCCAACGTCAACCCGACCACCGGCTGCGTTGTGATAGTGTAATGTTCCACAACGCGGTCCGCTGCCGTTCCACGCGGTCCAGCCGTCCGAATACTTCAGGCTACGGTCGGTGTCGGGAATCTCGCCGGGACCGGGTTGGGGCCGGGAGTAGTCCTTGGCAACGAAATCAATCGTCTTCTCGCTTGTGACGCGGCGGATCAGCTCAATCTCCTGGGGATCGTAGGGCGTATGATCCTTGCGATACAGGTCGCAGAACCAGAGTTTGGGTTCGGGGGTGCCAGGTTTGTCCCACCAGGTGAACTGGCACTGCATACGACCGTTGACCAGACCCCAACTGAAACAGCCCACCGCCTCGCGGCGGAACAGCGGCAGATCGGTTTCCCACCGGGCACCGGAGTGACGTGTCATCCATTCGGTACAGATCAGGGGGCGATTGTGGGCCTTGTGGCGAACAATCGCCGTGCGCATGCCCTGGTAATTCGTATAGGCGTGATACGTGAGGATGTCGGACCGCTCGATCATCACTCGGTTCAGGTCGTGCAGGCTGTCGTTCCAGATTCCCATGCTGAGCGGCTGGCTCGGATCGGTCTGTCTCGCCCAGCTGAAGGTGGCCTCGACCAGCGGCAGGCTGCGGTTGCCCAGGCCGCTATTGCCCGGCTCGTTATAGAGATCCCACAGCAGCACCCGCTGGTCCTTGGCGAAGGTCCCCAAGATGTCTTTGACGAACCGCTCCAGGTCCGGCCAGACGGTGCGGTCCGTCACCGCGTTCAGTCCCGGGCTTGGGGTCCAGCAGGGCATGATCATGCCCGGGGTCGGCTCCTTCTGCTTGCCCAGGTACGGTTCCGTCGTGGGTGGGGCGCCGAAGGCGCAATCGTCGAACAGGACGAAGATCACGGCGATGCCGTACTTCTGGGCGATCGTCAGGAACCGCTCCATCCGTGTCTTCAGGCCCTGGGGGTCGTGTTTCCACACGAGGTACTGAAGATTCGTGCGGCAGGCGTTGAAGCCAGTCTTCTCGGCCAACGCCAACTCGCGGTCGATCGTGCTCGCATCGAACGTGTCGCCACACCACAACTCGGTCGTGTTCACCACGTTGCTGGGATGGTAGTTGAGGCCGACGATCCAGGGGCGGGTCTTATACCACGTCCACGCCCGCTCGATGCTCCAGGGGCCGGGCCGCTGCGGCAGGCCAACCTCCGCCGCAACCTGTTTCGGCTCCAGGCCGGTCTGACCGGGAGCGACGATGTGCATCACCTCGGCAGCGTCAAAGCAGGTGCCATCCGGGTAGATCACGCCCTGGTAGGGCGTTGCGCCCTGGGTAAACTGCGTTCGGCCGATCATCAGCTCCCAGAAGCACCAGCCCACCTGCTCCTCAGCCAGGATCGGCATGACGTAGGAGAAGGGCTGCTGCGGACGCCCTGCCACCTCGTTGATGATGAGCGGCTTGCCGTGCTTCTGAGCCAGCGTCTTGACCGCACGGAGGTCCTCGCGCAGGTCCTTGCGATAGTTGTGTGTGCAGAGCACCTCCACCTTGTCGAGCACCTGCGGGATGAGGCTGCTGTGTTCGACTCCGACCGTGCGCGGGTGGCCGGGATCGACCTGCTTGACATAATCCAGGAAGTGGTGGAGGAAGGTCCAAATCAGCTCTTTGTCCTGCGGTTTGTTGAACGAGGTGCAAGTCGGCTCGTTCATCACGTCCCACATCACGATCCGCCGGTCGTCCTTGTGGCCGCCGACCACGTCGCGCACGAACTGTTCCAGCTTGGGCCATTGCTTCTGGCCGAGCTGGTTCTGGCCCGGGTTGGCCATCCAGTCCTTGTTCTTGTAGTCCACCAGGTCGGGGAACTCGCCGAAGCAGGAATCGAAGACCACCGGCAGCATGCGGAGGTGGTGCTTTTCACACAGGCCGAGGAAGTGCTCGAAGCGTTCCAGGAAGAGCTTCGGGTCGCGCTCGTAGACTGCCGCTTGCAGGAAGACCCGCACCGTATTGAGCTTCAACCGCTCGGCGTAGCCTAGTTCCCGGTCGATCACGACGGGGTCGTAATCCATCCAGAGCTGCACGTCATTGCGGGCATAGGAAGGCACGTAATTGGCGCCTCGCATCCCTGCGAAATCCTCTGCCACGCCCCAGTTCGCCGTCGCCACGACCAACATGGCTGCCAGATATTTCATCGTCTTGCCTCTCGAAGTGTTCCGGGTCCACCACAATCGGTTCATCACACACCCTCCACAATCACGGCGTGGTAGACCACCCCCAGTACCAAGACGCCCTGCCGAACCAGGGCGAGGCTGACCGCGCTGCCCCTCCAACCCTTCAGATAGGCCGAGGTGCCGTCGTTGGGATCGACCAGCCAAATGTGTTCCGTGTCGCCGCCACTGGCCGTGCCGGTTTCTTCACCGCATGTTTCAGTCGCCTGCCGATAGCTGTGGGCTCTCGGTCTCTTTAAGGACCGGCTCAATGATCGGCCAGGTCCGTTCGATGAATACTCCCTCCATTCGATCTGCCGCACGAGCAAACGGCCTCGTGGCCGATTCTATCTGGGCAGCAAGGCCAGGGCTACAAGGCACTGGCATACCGAACCCGATCAAGTCGCGAGATCTCGCCTAGCGAGACCCCAGGGCCTTTCTTGGTCACGTCGAACAGCGACGAAGGCCGGTAAGCGGCTGTATAGAAATAACTTGGCGAATCGGTGGTAGGACGGATTGGCACTTCGGCCCGAAACATCGGGCTGAAGTGCCAATCCGTCCTACGGTCAAACTACGGACTTGTTCTTTTCCAGCCGGTAAGATGGACAAGATGCCGCGCATGTTGTTCGGAAGAACGCCGCCAGGGGGGCAACCATAGCAGATGTCGAGCGGCTCCAGTTGGTTCCTGTGGGTCAATCAGCTGGCCCCGGAGCAGTTCGCGCACCTGCGAACATGTTACGGGTTCGTCGATGCTCGACGCGAGGCCCTGGGGCGGACACATTCGTTGAATCCGGTCGCCGTACTGCTGAGTGAAGACACCACTCCCAGACGTTTCCGTGCATGTCGCACAAGCCCCACGCATTCGCTTGGTAGCTGCCCACCACTGCCGTCTTGTCAAGATACGGTCCCTTCGCCGCGCCGTTGTACGGGTAATTGCCATCGAAGTTCGCCTGTGTGCTGCTCAGGCTACTTCCGAATGCTGTGGCGGTCGTCGTCCCTGCCCGGCAGGCATATTCCCACTGGGCTTCTGTGGGCAACCGGTACTCCCAGCCGGCCGGCAGGCGCCCCGCACTCCGTTCCGAATCCGTTAGTTGCCGGCAGAACTCCAGCGCCTCGTTCTGACTCACGTAGTACATCGGATACCGCGCCCCTTCACCCCTCACGTTGTGTACACCGGAATTCGTCTTTTTCAAGGATCACCGAGTAACCCCAGGGGCTACCCCTGATCGTGATCCACAGGTTTTCGCCCCACAGGGGCAGCCACAAATCAGCCCAGGGCAGAGCGGAGCGGCGTAGCCGCGTAGCGCCGCCCTGGGTTAGGAGCGGATTGAGAACACCAGCCCTGAAGGGGCGAAACAAGCCTTGACGCAGCTGACGAATGATGCGTGTGGGATGAACCGATTTGTTTCGCCCTTTCAGGGCTCCCGTGGCGATCTTGGTCTGCGGCGACAGCAGCCTGGAAACGGTTCCCGGCTACTGGGTCATCGACTGTGCGGCCGCGGTCCAGTACGAACTTTCGGGGCGGGCACGTCTATCCCTCGCTCATCCGCTCCACGCCTGCGAAGCCGATTCGGGCGTTCCTCCAGGACGGCAGCAACGACTTGGACAAACCGCGAACAGAAGGCTTGGCGGACGGGGAGGAGGTTGATCACGCACCGCACGTGCCGCTTGCCAGGAAACGGCAACCGTGGGCATCGTGGCCGGCATCGAGTATGATCGCGGTGGATTGCTCGGGGCGGCCGGGCAGCAAGCATCTTCTTCGTTACAGGAGCGAGACCGTGAAGAGCGCATTTCTTTCGGCGGCGATTTTGGGAGTCTCCCTGGCAGCGGTCAGTCTGATCCGCGAAGCATCGGCAGGGGAGAAACAGGAGGCGGGTTTCGATCGCATTTTCGACGGCCAGACGCTCAAGGGCTGGCACGCCAGCGCCCAGACGGGACACAGCCGTGCCAGCGGGAATAAGACCGGCGGCCGATGGGTCGTTGAAAACGGCGCAATCGTCGGCAGCCAGGACATGCTCGGCAACGGCGGCATCCTCCTGACCGACGAACAGTTCGGCGACTTCGAGATCGTGCTGGAGATGAACAACGACTTCGGTCCGGACAGCGGCTTGTTCCTCCGCTCCGACGAGCAGGGCACTTGCTATCAGGCCATGATCGATTATCACGGCGGCGGCAACCTGATGGGGCTCTACGGCGAGGGACGCCTGGGGGCCAAGCCCAGCGTACGGAACTTCACCTTCCTGGACCGGCCAGATCACATCGAGCTGGTGACCGAAAACAAGGGTCTGCCGGTGCCGGTTGCGTTCCCCATGCCGCTGGAGGACTGGCCGAAGTTCTGGAAACATGACCAGTGGAACGAGCTGCGTGCCCGCATCGTCGGCAACCCACCGCACATTACCACCTGGATCAAGGACGTCAAGTTCATGGACTGGACGGAGCCCGAGAAGCGACATCCCGATAAGGGCAGCATCGGACTGCAGGTCCACGGCGGCGGCGATTTCACGAAGCAGTTCGTCCGTTACCGGAACGTCCGGCTGAAGCGACTCGACCAGTCCAAATGACGGCAGACTCAGACAAGTTCGATGTGGCAACCGCCGGAAGCCTGTTGATTGGGGGACCAGCATGCGTACTGAGCAGATCCTCTTGGGTTGGCTGTTATCGTCCTGCGTTTCCGCGATCTGGCTTCCGGCAGCAGATGGAGCCGATGCCGACAACTATGGTGCCGAGGAACTGGACAACACGATCGTGGACTCGCCGCATGGCATCCGCGCAGCCAACCAGCACTACGTCGTGAACTACCGCTTCGCGCCGGACGCCCAGCGGGAGATCGATCTGGCCTCGGACACCGCCAACAGTTACGGACAGGTCGGCGAATATGATTGCTGGACCGAGACCCCAGGCTTTCAGCCGCCTCACGGCTCGGTCTTGGGCTGCCTCGAAACGTGGCGCCGCTATCAGCGTATCGGCTTCAACTCGATGCGACTTGCGAGTGGAGCACCCGGAACTGGGCGAGTTCGCAGAATAGGCGAAAGGTTTCCATGGACATCAAGCAGGCCACACAAAGCTACGAGGCGTGGCTGGCAAGCCGCGTCACACTGATCCCCGCCGACCTGGGACTGAAACACCAGCGGATGGCGGAAAGCCCGTTTCCCTTCCTGCGAGCGACGTTCTACCGCTGGGCCCAGCGCTGGCCGGAGGTCTGCCCCGATCTGGCCACCGCTCCGGCCGTCCTCAGCGTCGGCGATCTCCACGTCGAGAACTTCGGCACCTGGCGGGATGCGGAGGGCCGACTCATCTGGGGCGTGAACGACTTCGACGAAGCCTACCCCATGCCGTACACGAACGATCTGGTGCGGTTGGCCACCAGCGTCTTGGTGGCGACCCGTGAGAACCACCTGGCCCTCGATCCGGATGCCGCCTGTGCGGCGATCCTGGATGGCTACAGCAGGACACTGGAGCAAGGTGGCTGCCCACTGGTGCTGGCCGAGCGACACCCTTGGCTACGAGAAGTGGCCACGGGCAACCTTCGCGCCCCGATACCCTTTTGGGAGAAGTTCGACAAAATGCCCGTCGCGTCGGACGCTCCGGCCCAGGTGATTTCAGCCCTGGAGCAGTGTCTCCCGGAGAAGGGGTTGTCGTACAAATTGGTCCACCGAATCGCGGGCCTGGGCAGCCTCGGCCGCCAGCGATTCGTCGCCCTAGCCGAATGGCGGGGCGGTCGTATCGCTCGGGAGGCCAAGGCCCTGACCGTCTCGGCTTGCCTGTGGGCGAAGGAGGCGGGGGGAGCCGGCGAGATCCTCTACCAGAAGATTCTCGACGCTGCCGTGCGCATGCCCGATCCGTGGGTGCGGATCTGCGGCTCCTGGATCGTCCGCCGCTTGGCCCCCGATTGCAGCCGCGTGGAGTTGGCGGCGCTGCCCAGCGACCGCGACGAGCAGAAGCTCCTGCGGCGGATGGGCGAGGAGACGGCCAACGTCCATCTGGGCGACGGCTCTGGGAAGGCTGCGATTCAGCAGGATTGGCAGCAGCGGCACGGCCCTTGGCTGCGGAAGGCTGCCGAGGCCATGGTTGACGCCATCGCCGAAGACTGGAAGCAATGGAGGAAGAAATGAAGAGGCCGCTTTGGAGGTGGTCATCTTGAGAGCCACCTGAAGTCAGGGCGGCAGCCGTTGGGACACAACGATATTTCCAGGAATGAGGAGCCAACTTGTGGGACGACGAACAACACCAACTTGCGATCCAAGGCCACGAGGCCGCCTGGAACGCGTCGAACAGGGCAGGACGGCCAGATGGTAAGCATCGTTCGAGAAAGGACTGTCCGATTTCTCCGTGGCGCAAGCTGGAAGCTTACGCCACTTGTTTCTCGAACGATGCCAAGCCAACGCATCACGACCGCCGCCCTGCTGGCGTGCACGATGGCCGTCTGCAATTGCGCGACGGCGGCCAAGCCGCCCGACACCGACTACTGCCAGCGACTGCAGCAGGAGGTGCAGGGGAAGAAACACGGCTTCCTGGCCGGCAACGTCGCCTATTACATCGGCGGCTTCCACGCCTGTTGGAATCTGAAGGAACACGAAACCCTGGGCCTGACCCATCCTTTCTATCACGACCTGCGCAGCCGCGGCGTCGGAGTGGTCGAGAGCGCGGGGGCGGGCCCTGACAATACCGGCCTGGGAAACGATCTGTCTGGATGGGAGTTCTACAAGGACACCCGCGTGCTCTACGGCAGCGTCCTCCTCGACGGTCAGACCCATCGCCACCCCATTCCGTCCAAGATGTTTTGGCGCCCGGACCGGATGATCTGCGAGTACGAAGTTGGCGGCGTGACGCTCCACGAAGAGAAATTCATTGCCGACAACGACGCTGCCTGCTCGATCATCACTTCGTCCAAGCCGGTGACGGTCTCGTTCGGCGGCCAGAGCTTTTTTGGGCGGGACAGTCTGTCGAGCAGCGCCACCATCGAATACGACCGGCAGCACAACGCCATCCACGTCCTCGAAGGCGGGACCACCACGTGTCTGCCCGAAACCGACCGCACTCCGCGCACCGGCCCGATCATGTACCAGGGCATGAGTACGGTGCTCGCGGCGTCCAGGGATTTCTCGGCCACTTACACGTTCGCCAAGGGCGAACACGGGCAGGTGGAATACACCTTCGAGGTCCCGTGCGATTCCCACGGCGTAACCGTGGTCTGGGCCATGCACGACGACTACCGGCAGGCGCTCCAGGATGCCGTCGCCCTCGCGCAGCACGCTGGTGAGATGCTGACCGCGAAGACGGTGGAGATGAACCGCCAACTGAACGAAGAGATCCCGTGGTTCCGTTGCTCGGACAAGAAGCTGGAGGACATCTACTACTATCTCTGGTCGCTGTACTTGATGTATTACATCGACGTCCAGAAGGGCTGGGAAATGGAGCACCATACCCAGACCGCAGTAAACAACTTCCTCGGTATGCACCGCTACGACGCGACCTTCCAGATCAAGGTGGGGGCGTGGACGGCGGACAAACCCCGCTATGCCTACGGCAATGTCCTCACGTGGAAGCACCTGTTCCGCCACGGTCGTTACAAGAGATTCCCCGACGGCGCCATCGCGCTCGCCGACAACAAGGGAACGACCTGGCACTCCGGCGTGTACGGCCTGGAGCTGTCCGAACACGTGCTGGGGGATTGGCAGATCTCCCAGCACACCGGCGACCAGACGTTCGTTCGCGATTGCTACGATGGGTACTTCCACGACGTCTTTTGGGAGCGGATCCCCTCGTTCTTTCTGAACGAATTCGAAGTGGCCGAAGCACTCATCGAAATGGCGAAGATCACTGGCCGCCCGGAAGACGTGGACCACTGGCGGCAGCTGGTTCCTCTCGACCCGAAGAAGGTCCGCGCCGTCTACGACCAACGCTGGGAAGCCAACGGCCACCGAGATTTTTTCGGCGGACCCAAGGACGGAATGCTGATGACTACCGGTTTCTGGCCGATGCGCACCAAGTACTTCCCACACGAGTATGCGATCCGGATGGTCGAGGCCTGGGCGCTGGACCGGGAGCGGGGCTTTTTCGGCGAGTTCTTTCCCCTGGCCATGAGCAAGCAAGCCATGCAGACCTTCCATACCTCGGTGGACCAGTCCTTCGGCTACACCTCCGACACCGCCTACTTCACGCTGATCGGCATGTTTCGCCAGTATCTCGGCGATCCCGCCTGGAGGCTCACCCTGAATCATCTCAAGAATTACAACTACTGCGAGCCGTGGGGCCTGCCGGTCGCCCCGGAAGCGTACGATCGATTCGGGCACCCGTTTGGCGACCAGTATTCCAACTTCAACGCCGGCAAGATCCTGCTCTACCTCGAGGGGCTGGCAGGGATTGAGTACTCCGTCCCGGACGATGCTTTCCGCGTCTGCGATACGATGCCGACCGACTGGGACTGGATGGAGCTGAGCGTACCGATCCGGAAATCCGCGAGCGCGCAAACCGTGTGGACCGGTGTCCGCTTGGACCGCAAGACGATCGGCGGCCAAGTGATCAAGTCGATTCGCGTCTCGGATTCCCCGTTGCGGGTGACTATCGAACCCTGGCTTGAAAAACGAACGCTCGCCGGTCCCGAAATTCTCAGGGGCGGCGAAGCCGTCGTCCAGCCGTCGCCTCCGCCGGGTCACGCCGGATACACCTTTGCGAAAGGCACGCCGAATACCGTCTCCGTGGAAGTCACGTTGGGAAACTAAATCATGTTTCGCGAACCGGGGACAATCCCACTGCTGTGAACATCTCTAAACGGGCCGGAGATCAGGCCACCGTGTCTAGGACTTGAAGTCAGCGTTGGTCAAAGAACCATCACACAAGCACCGTCGCAGGACATTCTGAAACTCGTTCATGGAGATCGGTTTCGCCAGATAGTCGTCGCAGCCGGCCTGCAGACATCGCTTCCGATCCCCGGCCATGGCGTAGGCCGTCAAGGCCACGATCGGGCCGCGCCAGCCTTGCTGCCGGAGCCGGCGTGTGGCTTCAAAGCCGTTCAGACGCGGCATCTGCATGTCCATCAGAATCAGATCGTAGGGCCGACCGTCGGCCTGGGACCGCTCTGCCAGCTCACACGCCACCTGGCCATCTTCGGCCAAGTCGACCTCCTGCTTCAGCTTCTTCAGCAGGAAACGAACTACCACTTGGTTATCGATCGAATCCTCTGCGAGGAGCACACGACCGTGGAGTTGCCGCCCCGGCTGGCCCAGGCGAGCCGCGCACGGCGTGATCGCGCCAAATCCATAACTGCCGGCCGCTCCCTTGAGACCGTGGGCAGATCGCGCTAAGCCGTTCCAGTCTCGGCTCTGAGCCTGAGCCTCATCTGGAAGTCCTCGGTCATCACATACGCCGTCAGGGCGACGATCGGGGCGGTGTAGCCCCGTTGCCGCATCCGAGTCTCCTAGCTCAGTAGCTCCAGGAACGGTTGATAGTCAAATTTCGCGACCAGGTCCAGCAGCTGCTGACGCAGCTCTGGATCGGCGACCTGCTGCAGCGTCTGACGCAACTGCCCCTGGCGGCCGCACAGAGCCGCCTCGCGGAGTTGACTTCGGAGCTCGGCGGGCAGGCGGTCCAGTATTTCCCGGGTCAGGGCCGGCGGCCGTGCAGCGCTCGTCCGGTCCGCGGGAGCCGCCGGAGTATCCCCATCGCCCAGCCCCAAGCCGACTGCAGAACCCTCGGACCTGCTCGCCACCAGCGACTCGGTCGCTAGCTGAGCGAGGACCTCCAGACGGAAGAGACTGCCCTGGCCGGGCGCACTGGTGACGGTCAGGTCGCCACCCATCAGCCGCGCCAGTTGGCGACTGATGGCCAGTCCCAAACCCGTACCAGAACAGCTGCCGATGCCGGCCTCGCCTTGCTCAAAGGCCGCGAACAACCGGCCGATTGCTTCCGCCTCAAGGCCTGGACCGCTGTCTCCGATCAGCACTATCAGTCGCACCGCAGCGGTCCCCTGCGGCGAGGTCGAGGCCCGCAGCCAGATGCCACCCGTGGCCGTGAACTTCACGGCATTGCTGAGCAAGTTGATGAGGATCTGCCGCAGTTTCCGTGGATCGGCGCGGAGATAACGCTCGACGTCGTCCAGCCCCTCCAGATGCAGCGTGAGTTGCTTGGCGTCGGCCTGCAGGCGGAACATCGTCTCCAGATCTCGCAGCAGGGCCGACAGGTCGAAGGCGGACGCCAGCAGGGTCTGCTGTCCGGCCTCGATCTTTGAAAAGTCCAAAATGTCGTTGAGCAGGGCCAGCAGGTGCTCCCCGCTACGGTTGACGATCGCCACCCGCTGTAGCTGATCGAGCGTGAGTCGCGTGTCGCGTTGCAGCAATTGGGAAAACCCCAGGACGGCGTTCAAGGGGGTACGAATCTCGTGGCTCATGGCGGCCAGGAAGCGGCTCTTGGCGGCGTTGGCCGCCTGGGCCTGCACGGCCAGCTCCTGGGCGCGGGTCACAGCGGCTTCCAGTTGGCAATTGGCCTCCCGCTGTTCTTGCTCCGCCTGTTTGCGTTCGCGGATATCACGACAGATGCTCAGGATCGCCGGTTGACCCTGCCAGGTGATGACCCGCGAGCTCACCTCGGTCGGGATGCGTGAATGGTTCTGATGCTGGTGCACACTTTCAAAAATGAGTTGACCCGACTCCAGCAGCCGGGCCACTTGATTCAGCACGTGCGGCAATTCCTCAGGTGCAACAATTTGCTCGACCGTCATGGACATCAGTTCGGCATGTGTGTAGCCGAGCCACTGGCAGGCTACGAGGTTGACGGCCAGCATCCGGGCTTGTGCGTCGTGGACGAAGATCGCATCATTCACGTTGTCAAACAGGAGTCTGTATTTCTTCTCGCTTTCCAGCAGCACCGCTTGCTCGCGGCGGCTGGCCTCGCTCTCCCGCAGTTCCGTCTCTGCCCGCTTGCGCTCGGGTGACGTCGCGGAAAATGCCTAGGGTGTAATCGCGCTCCTGCAAGCGGATCGTCGCCGAACTGATGCTGACGTAGAACACCGTCCCGTCCTTGCGCCGCATGGGCAGATCGGGTGACAACGCCGTTTCGCCCCGGGCATGCCTCTCAAAGTGCTCGATTACCTGGGGCAGATCGGCGGCCGGATGCAGGTCCGCCACCGTCAACTGGAGGAGTTCGGCTTCCGAGTAACCCAGCAGCCGCTGCATTTGCCGGTTGGCGAGCCTGAAGCGTTTGGTGGCCGCGTCCGCCAGCAGCATCCCGTCGGTGGCCTCGTCAAACAGCAGGCGGAAGCGTTCTTCGCTCGCGTGGAGCGAGTCCTCCGCCCGGGCCGAGAGCAGCGCCTGGGAGGTGGCCTGCGAGATCCCCTGCAACATCGCTTGTTGCGCGGCTGAAATCGCCGTCTTGCTGAAGAGCGCCAGCACGCCCACGGGAGTGCCATCGGCATCGGTCAGGCGCTGGCCGGCAAAGGAAACCAGGCCCAGTTCTTTGGCCCAGGCGTGATGGTGGACGCGCGGGTCGGTGGTCACTTCGTTGGTGAGGAAACCGGTTTCCTCTCCGGCGGCGATCTTTCCGATCTTGTAGCAGCCGAAGGGCACGCGGGCGTGGGCGCCCCCGTCGGTGTGGGTGTAGCGGCCGGAACTGGCCAGCAGGTGCAAGCAGCGATCCCGGAACCGGCAAACGTGCGGCCCCTCCGTCACTTGCGCGTGAACGCAGTCGGTGTCGCAGCGGTCGCCGGGTTTGATCAACCAGATGCGGGCGAAGTCGGCGCCCACCATCCGCACCACGGCCTCCGTGACGAGCTTGGCCTTGTCTTCCACGGGATTCGAGGCCAGCAAGAGTTGCTGCAAGGCGTTGACCTCGCGGAGCCGCTCCTCGCTGGCTCGCAGTTCTTCCTCCGCCTGCTTGCGCTCGGTGATGTCGCGGCCGCTGGCACGGATGCCAAGTGAATTGCCTTTCTCGTCAAAAATCGACTGCCATGACACAGCCAACCAGAGCTTCGACCCGTTCTTTCGGATAAACCGAAATTCCACGTCGTTGTCCATGCTGCCGCCCAGGGCGTCCTGGATGGTCGCGGCGACCAAGTCGCGGTCTTCCGCCGCAACCATGGTTGCCATGAAGTCCGGCATCGCCAGAACGTCCGCCGAAGAATATCCAGTAATGCTCTCCACGGCGGGATTCGTCCAGAGCATCTTCCCATCCGTGCCTAACCAGACCTCCCAGTTCGCCGTGTAACCGGCGATGGCGCGAAACTTATCCGCGCTCGCCGTCAACGCCTCCTCCGCCCGCTTGCGGTCGGTAATGTCGCTGATGACGACGTAACACACGGGCTCGTTGGCTTGGCCGTCCTGCGCCACGGTGGCCTGGAGATGTGCCCAGAAAGGTGTTTCGTCCAAGTGCACCAGCTGTAGGTCGCAGGCCTGGGGGGCCCTAGTCTCCCAGAGCTGTTGACGGTATCGGGCTTCCAGTTCCCGCTGTGCGCGGCGCAAGTCGTCGTTCTGCAACTCCAATTCGATCTGCTGCACCCGCAGTTCATGCAGCAGACGCGGTGTCTCGTCAGGCGCCAGCGCCGCGATGTTATCGGGCGCCGAGTCCGCTTTTTCCTGGGCGATCCCTTCGGCCTGCTGACGCAGTTCCGCGGCGTCTTCGGGACGGTGATCTTCGGTGTTCATGATGCACCTGCTGCGTCAGTGAGGGTGGTTGAGACGTTCGGGGCCAGCTGCTGCGTCAGGACAAAGGCCATGCCGGGATCGACGTCAGCGGGTAGGCCCGAGAAGAAAGCCTCGAAGGCCGCCAGCCCACCGGCCGACGCGCCGATACCGACAATCGGAAAGGCTGGCTCCAGATCTACGTCCTGATGGACGGGGGGGGGTGGGTGGGGGGTATCCTGGGTATTAAGTAGGGCCTTCGCCGGAATCGGAGACACGCTCGCCGGGTGGTGCCTGGGTGAGCTCTCGTTCATCGCATCTATCCTCACCGTGTGGCTGAGCCGTCAGCCCTTTAACCTGGGAGTCGTCGAACGGCTGCGGTCCCGGATAGGCGTAGTCCCGGTTGGCCACGCCGGGCAACTTGCCGAACTCGCCGCCAGCCAAGTTCACGCCGATCATGGCCGCTTCCAGCGGCCCGCCCGACGCGCTGCCTGCCGGCTCGCCCCTCGAAACCGGCTCGCCCAACAGCAACCAGGCCGCAATCATCGCCCACCGCCCCGCCGATGTGATCGCCGTCACAGATTTGCAGCGTGCTGCGACATTGACGGCGTGCTGCGTCTTCGCCGGATTACAGGTGCATCTCGGATTGCCGCGTAGGGCTGGCGTGAGTACAATGCCATCACACGATTTTGGCCAGCCGTTCCACGTTCGGAGGATTCGCCATGCCACGTACGTCCGCCAGCAAGCCTAGTCGGTTGAACATTCGCGTCAGCGAACATGAGAAGGACGTGCTGATGCGCGCGGCCAGCACACTGAATACCAGCGTCAGCAGCTTTGTGGTGCAGCGGGCATACGCCGAGGCACAGGTGATCCTCGCTGAGCAAAGCCAGTTTCGCTTGCCGGACAAGAAATGGCGTGAATTCAAAAGGGCCCTCGACGCTCCTCCCAAGGACATTCCGGCCTTGCGGAAACTGTTGACCCAACGGGGAGTGTTCGATGAGTGACGCGACGCTGGGCCGCCCCCGGCCGCTGCAACGCGACGATCGCTGCAAGGACTTTGACTGCGGCCAAGAGCCTCTGAACGACTATTTGCAGCGATTCGCCTGGACGAACCAGCAGGCGGGCGCAGCCCGGACCTACGTCGCGACGCGTGGGAAACTCGTCGTCGGCTACTACACGCTGGCGTACGCCAGCGTCGAACATCAAGCCGCCGCTCCACGCATTCGCCAAGGATTGGCCCAGCACCCGATCCCCGTGATGCTCCTGGCGCGGCTGGCCGTGGACCGTGGCGAGCAGGGCCAAGGGTTGGGCAAAGGGCTCGTGAAAGACGCCTTGCTGCGTACGCTCCAGGCAGCCGACATCGCCGGTTTGCGCGCCGTGATCGTGCACGCGAAGGACGTAGCGGCCAAGGCGTTCTACGAAAAGTTCGGCTTCCAGCCCTCGCCGCTGGACGAACTGCACTTGATGCTGCTGTTGAAGGACGTACGGAAGACGTTGACGGGTTGAGCGATTCGTCGAGCGGAGGAAACGCACGATGATCGAGGCCCTGCTGCGTGGTAAGCTGTCGCGAGAACAGGAGAACATGGAGGACGTCCTGACCTCCAATGTTTTCGGCATACTCCAGTACCCAGTTGTTCCCCTCCCAGAACGGTGTACGGGATGCTGGCGGGCAAGGCCTCGACGGGACAGACTGGAACGGAAATGTCACGGGTTATGAAGGCTACCTCCGCCGCAAGCTTCCGTTTTCTGCAGGCCGTGTTCCTTCGCGAAGACTTGGAAGGGCACGCTGCAACAACGTGAACGGAGCGCCGTCAAGGACGGCCGGTTGTTGCTGAAGATTCCCGGTCTGGAGACGGACGTCGCGATCAAGATCAAAACGATCGACCACGACTAGCGAACGATGAGCAAGTCCAAGAAAAAGAAGCGGAGAGTCTGAAGGGCCCGCGCCGGCGGCGAATGACGCGCGCCGGTCGCCTGCCATCAGCACGCGCGACGAACAGGGTGGCGCCAGTGGTAACGACCGGTGAGCAGCGAGTAGCGCAGTTCAGCCGATAGCCGGCCGATCCGCCGCAGGTCCACCGTACCGTCGTTCACCTTGGACGCCAAGTCGGTCACGTAGGCAGCCTTCTGCGGCGACAAACCCACCGACCGCAGTTCGTCGATCGTGAGCCGCACGAGGTTGGCCGCCGTCAGTCCCTCCGGGCCGGCGAGGACCTGTTTGATCACTTGGCACACGCGGTACGAAAGCCCGCGGCCGGCACCTTTCCAGCGTGATCGCCCAGGAATCACGGCCTGCAGGTTGGCGACGAACGGCTTTGAACTTGGCGCCGCCGGCCTGGACGGACTCAAGTTCCTCGACGAACGTGGCGGCGAAACGATCCAGGCCCACCGCCAGTAAATCGAGACTCTGCAGAGGAACCGTGCCCCTGCGAAGGGCATCGATCAATTCGTCGCGGCGTTGAGGACTAAGCATGTTCTTGGTTCAACTCAAACTGCTTTTTCAACAGTGGCACATTCAACACCACGGTGTTGGCGGCATCCTGGCGGTCCAGGATGGCGTAACCCTCCACGTTTAGCAACCGCTGTGTCGCGGCCAGGAGTCCGGGCAGACGATGTTCGGGCACTTCGATGGCACCGGCCAGGGCCGGAGCGGTCATCGAACCACCGCCTTGATGTCCGACACCAACTCGCGGAATACAGCCCAACTCATTCCATCGACCAGAAGCAACAGCACGGGGGCCTTTTCGGCCGCCTTAGCGACGACCTGGTCAAGCATCTGCTCGACGGTGACCAGGTTCGAGGCCGCGTCACTCATGGCACGCTGATCTGCAACGGCCTGACCGAACCTCAGGTTCTCGGCCTCCCGCAGCTCGGTGACCCGATCCGCCAGACGCACCAGCGCTGCGGCCAAATCCTTATTCGGTTCGCCTCCACGCAGAACCCGACGTGCCCAATCCACAAATCCGCCGTCGCCCGCATAACCCTGAGCGATGGCTAGCAGACTCGAGGTCGTCGCCCCACGTGGGCCGGTCTCTCCGAGTCCGGCATCCGCGTCCCGGAGAGACGCAACCACGTGCAGGTTCTGGTCTGCCAGCCAGCGAGCCAGTCGAATCGCCATCGCCGTACGTTCCATCCTACGACCGCCTGGGCGTCCCAGCCGGTGTTGCTGGAGGCTGCCGTAGAGGTTTTGCAGTTCCTCCGAGAGGGCGGTCGCTCGTGCGTCAACATGCGCCGCCAGCGCCTTCCCGAACCGAGAGAGCCGCTGTTCGAAGCCGCTCTCCAGCTCGCCACTCAGCCAAGCCTGGCTCGTCGCGCCGATGGTCTCCAGAATGGCCTCCGCTTCATCCAGACAGCGTCGCAGTGTCACCTTGGAAAGCTGGGCGGCAGCAACGACGGCGGCATCACGCCATCGCTTGGCGATCTCCGTCGGCAGGTTGGTCGTGCCGACGTAGGATTCCAGCCGACCAGCCGCCTTGTCCAATTCGTGCCCGATGGTGTCGTGACAAACGACCCCCATGACCAACCCAATGGCGAGGGCCTGGGGACCATGCTCCCCCCCGATACAACCCAATACGGTGCTGGCGGCCTCCCCGGCCGTTTCGGCAATCCAAGCCTTCGCCGCGTCGCGGAACTCTGTCGCGCAGGCATCCGGGGCTCAGACGTTCAGAATTCAATTTTGCCGGCCATAGACTTCACCACATGGCTAACGGGTTCCCCGGCAAAATTGAATTCTGTACGTCTGAGCCCTTTGGTTGCGTCACTCCTCAAGCACCCAGGACACATTGATCCGCGCCACTTGACCGCCTTTGGCCTTCCAGCAGATTCAGCACTGCCTCGGCCGTCAGATACCGTGCGGCCTTCTCCTTGGCTTCGCCGAAGTCTGCCAGACGACTCGCAATCTCGGTTACGAGCCGACGGCAGGCGTCGAAGTCCTGACTTGCCTGGACCTGAATGGCGTCCGTCAATTTCGCCAAGTTCACGGCGTTCAGCAGGGGCGACGACACCGCGCCGAAAATGTGACCAGCTCGCTCCACGGCAGTCACCCACGCAGCCTCTGGCGGCAACTGCTCTTTGCGCAATTCCACTTCGTCCGGCAGATTGGCCAGGGTGGCATCGAACGGGGTGCCGTGGCGGAAAAAGCTGTGATTCGTCTGCGCCGCAAAGACCAGGATGATCAGGTTGTCACACTCCTTCGGCAGGCCCATGGCACGAGGCTCGTCGATCCATTTCCGCAACGCCTGCACGGTCATCGTGGCACCGGACTCAGCAGCCTTTCGTGTGAAGTGATCCTTCCATCGCTGGCCTAGCACGAAGTGCGTCTCGCCCTGCTCGCCCAGGTTGAGCGGTTCCGCGATCTGCTTGAGCAAGCTGCGGACACTCTTCTCGACCAATGCCCGGCCGCCTTTTTCCGAGACGGCTTTCAATATCTCGTCATAGACCTTACGCAGGTTCGAACTTTTGATCTCGGCGCCGAAGTCGGGGTGCGCGGGGAACTCGAAGAGCAGCGCCTGACCGAGCAAGTGCTCCAACTGCCCCTTGAGTTTGCTGTCCGGCGGCGGCTGAAGATCCAGCCCTAGATACAGTGAGTTGTAGGTATTGGCCAGCGTGTGCGAGTCATCGATGGACTTGCTCTGACTCCCGCGGATGCCATACGCCGCCTCGATGTGTTGCTTGGCCCGCTCTTGCAGCGAATTGCGTTGGTTCTCCAACAGCGTCCGCGCTGTCTGCCGATCTTGGAGCGACAAAGACGCCGCGTATCCCGCGAACCGCTCGCCCGCCAAGATGTGCTCGATGATCACCAGCCGGCTCAGGTCGCGCCGGGCCGTCTCGGAGAAGAACGCCGGCAGCCACACGATCGTCCGCGTACCGCGGGGATTGTGCTGCGAGTAGATCTGGAGCTTGCCGACGTCGTCGCGCGTGGTGTGGCCCGGCTCGTCGAACGGGTAGTCGATGATCACCTTCCAAGTCGTCGCGTTGGCGGTCAGGCTGGTCTCCGGCAAGGACCGCACGTTGCCGTAGATCGCGTCGCATTGGCGCGTGGTGTTCCGCCACAGGAACTCGTACGACAGGAACATCCGATCGACGTTCTCGATCTCCAGCTCCTGGAACAGGATCTGCCGCACCATTCGCATCTGGTTACCCAAGTTGTCCTCGTGCTCGGCGGCCGCGATGATCGCCTCGGTGTCCACGCCGCTCAGCTGGATCGAGATCGTCGGATTCGGCGAATCGCGTTCGACCTTGATCTCGCCTACCTGGCTGGACCAGTGCTTGACCTTCTGGAGCACTAGCCCGGCTTCCTTGCCGGGGATTGGCGAGCGGATCGTGCCGTGGTTCAACGCCGCCAGGCGGGTGGCATTCAGCGCACGCAGCGAGCTGACGCCCGGTGCCAACGCCGCCAGCAGCAGTGTTTTCACCAGGCGGTCGTCGTTGACGAAGTTGATCCGGGCCTGATCGCCAAACGGCTTGGCCAACAGTTCCTCGCGCCGGGCACCGTGCTCGGCCTCCAGCATCGGCAGCAGCTTTTCGTGGTACAGCTTGCGGGCGTTATCGAAGTGAACCTTCATATCCTGGCTGAAGGCTTCGTCGCCCTGCGCCACAGCATCGTACAAATCGCCCACCGGCACGATGTCGCCGACCTGGAGCGTTTCCTGCTGCTCGACCAGCAGCTGCATCATCACCTTCAGCGCCGTACGTTCGCGCTGCAGCATGCTCGATGCGGAAATCAGCGTTTCCATGAGCGCCGGACTGAACGGGTAGATCAGGCGGAACATCTCCCGGTCGTACTCGTTGGCCAGGAGCGTATCCATAACCTCCTTGCGAATCTTCGCCGTCTGGTCGAACGACGCATCCAGTTCCTGCCGCGCCGCTTCGCTCCGCGGCCGCAGCACGCGTTTGTTGGCGATCATGGGCAGGTTGCGATCTTCCAGCTTGATGACCCCGAACCGGCCCTCCGACCAATCCACCGAGTCGTCGAAATTCAGCTTCTGCGCCCCCGGCACCGTGTCGCCGATCAGTTTCCGCAGATCACGCTGGCGGGCCACGAAACTGACCAACGGAATCGGCCGATCGACGTTCTGCGACTCGACCAGCTTCACCAGTTTCTGGGTCTCGCGGTGAATGAAGCTCAAATCGGCTGCGTGGCTGGCCAGCCACAGGATCAGTTCGTCCAGAAACAGAACCAGCGCGTCGTACCCCAGCGCCTGGGCATGCTGCGAGATGACGGCCAATCCCTTGTCCAGGTCGAGATAGCCTTCGTCTTGGCCGGCGGCCACGTTGTGGTAGCTGCGGAAGAAGGCCCCGATCAGATCGCCCACCAACCGCGTCCGCTCCTTGTCGCCCGGCGGCGCCGCAGCGGCCGCCTCGAAGCTGGTGCCGTTCCAGCCCGCGGAAATGCGTCCCCAGCCGCCGCCGCTGGCGAGCTTGTTCTGATTGAGCTTCTGGAAGAACCCAGCATCGCTCATGTCTGTCCGCAAGCTCTTGGCGTCTTCGAACAGGCTCTCGGCCAGGTAAATCCCCGGAATCGGCGCATGGGGATGCAGCTGCCGCACGTAGTTGGCATACTGCCCCAGGATGCCCTGTTCCATGCTCCGGCTGCCGATCATGTGGAACGGCACCAGCAGGAACTTCCGCCCCTGCGTCCAGGTATTGTGTTTGGCGACGACGAACGCAAGTTGCTGGATCGCCCGCGCGTCGGGGTTGCCTTGTAGCAGTTGGTGCAGGACCGCCATGAAGTGGCTCTTGCCGCTACCGAAGCTGCCGTGCAGGTAGCAGGCTTTGCTCGAGTTGGCATCCGCCGCGCCTTGGATGAAGCTCAGTGCCTGGTCGAAGCAGGCGGCCAACTGCGGCGTCACCACGTAGCTGCGCAACGTCGCCGCCGCGTTGGATTGCGATACGCCCGCCGCCAGGTTCAGGACGAAGTCGCCCTTGCTCACCTGAGGCGGGAGGTCGAGGAGGTCTTTGATTAGGGTCATTTGTTCTTTGTCCGTGGTCAGTTGTCCGTGGTCAGGGGTCCATTGTCCCGCTTGCCGCCGCCCGTGACAACTGACAACTGACAACTGACAGCTGACAACGGACCAAGAACTACTTCTTCCGTCCCGCCTTCTTCACCTTCTCCGGCGGCTTCCACGCCATCACCTGCTCCACGCTCATACCCAGTGCCTTGGCCTCCTCAGCCAAGTAGCCTTCAAAATAGTCGCCCATGCGGGTGCCGAATACCGGGTCCAACTCGTTGTGCCACTGCTTGAGCCAGGGGATCTGTTGGCCGATGGCGGCCAGCAGCGGCACGAGCTGGCGGCCTTCCTGCTCCTTGGCCAGCTCGAAGCGCTCGGCGATGGCCCGGGCCAGTTGCAGGTGGTCGTAGCCGGCCCAGGCGATGATCAGCGTGCCGTCCTCGCCTTCGCAATGCGGAAAGCTCACCCAGCGTTCCTTGGGCACGTCCAGCTTGCCACGCAGCCGCCACACAGTGCTAGAAAGGAAGTCGGCGCTGGTGTACTTGGGCGGTACGGGGATGTCGCCGACGGCCGCTTTCTTCGCTCGCTTGGCGGCGTCGTGGACGGGCTTGAGGATCAGGTCGCTGCTCAGGTCCAACTTCTGCTTGATCGCCTCGGCGACGTACCCCGCCGCGCTGACCGCCTCATCCAGTACGATGGCCCAGCGGTCAGCAGTCAGCTTACAGCTCTCAGCCAAGAGCTGATCGACTCCCGCTGACCGCTGATCGCTGACTGCTGAAAGCTTCTGCATCCGTTCCACTTCGAACAGCGCGTCCACCGCGTCTTCCACCCGCTGCAGGTCCCAGGTGCGTTCCCACGCCGCCCACTTGTCCATCGCGGCCGGCTTGTAGCGCAGGACCGACAAGGCCGGCACGCTCTCGGCCGCGACCCGTTCGCCCACCAGCGAGCCGACGGCAAAGTCCATCCGGCCGGTGAACAGCTCGGCGCCCTGCATGAAGTCCGTATCCTGCTGCGCGACGTCGGACAGCCTGGCAACAGACACGAGTTGGATGGTCAGTTGTCCGTGATTAGTGGTCAGTTGTCCGTGATCTTCCACAACGGACAACTGACAACGGACAATGGACATCCTCTTGTCAAAATCGAAGTAGCTCTCTAGCCGGTCCAGCAGCCAACTCCGTAGCGCCCGCTCTTGCTGCTGGTCCCACGGCTCGGTGTTCCAGCGGCGTTTGTATTCGGGCCGCTCGATCAGGGCGATGTTCGGGTTGCTCTCGATCGTCTCGATCCGCCGCTGGACAATCTGGCGGTAGGCCTCGGGCCAGTCAGCGGGGATCTCGGTGATCGGTGTCGAACCGTGCCGGTCGAACCAAGTGGTCTGCAATTCGCCTGTAGCCATCTGGCGAGCTAGGACGATCTCGAAGGCACGCTGGCCCAACGCCAGAGGTGGCGGATGGTCCGTGGTCAGTTGTTCTTGGTCAGTTGTTCTTGGTCCGTGGTCCGTTGTCTGTGGTCCGTTGTCTTCTGCAACTGACAACGGACAACGGACAACTGACGTCAACCCGTACAGCCGGTAGCATTCCCAGTCGAGTTCTTCCTGCAGCGAGATCATCTGCTGCCGGATGCCTTCCCATTGCCAACGTCGCTCCGCAATCATCTCGCGGTTCGCTTCCGCCAGCGTCGTTCGCAGCAGGGCATTGGGCGCCAATTCGGACAGCAACCTCGCCATTCCCTCCAACTGCTTGGCTAATCCAACAGGACTCTCGGGGGGGACTGGAAACTGCTTCAATCGCGTAGCGTTGAACGCAAAGAAGTCCTCGAATGGTGCCGTTCGTTGTCGCGCACCTTTGTCATCGACCGTGCTGCCTTTATTGTGGCATGCTTGTTTGAGCCAGAAGCACGCAGTGGAGGAGTTGAGGAGGCCGAGCAGGGCGAGGTGGTCGTCTTCGGTGGCGGTGGCCGGCAGCTTGATCACCGGGGCCGTGCGGTTGAACACCTTCCCGCCGCGATCCAGCACAAAATGGTTGTGCGTCGCGATCTCGCCGTAGCAAATCGCCGGTCCCTGGAACCGTTCCGGGTGAAAACGTGAGAATTCGTGCCGGTCAGCCCAATCGTACGGTGAGTTCCAGCTCCCTCAACGCGATTCCAAAGTTGCTCCCGGAAATGCCAAAGATGACGGAACACGGGGACCGGGAGTTTTGATCCGAACGCATCGAATTCCGCATCATACGGAAATACCGTCCATTCCACGTTCCCCAGTTGCCAATCGCGAACCACATCACCTGTCACAAATGAGGATTGCTGCGATTCGGGAATCAAATGTCGAAGAAGTGACGACTTGGGCATGACATAGGCGTCGTCTTCTCCGGTATGTGCTCCACGTCCGATTGCAGTTATTTTCTGCGCCAAAGTAGTCGCGAACGCAGACTCAAACAGATCTTTCAATTCTGCTGCCCCGCCGCCGCCGATCGACCAGGGGTGCTTGCCGAACTGCTCGCGGGGCGTGTCGTTGACGCTGATGAAGACGCTCTGGCTGCAAACCTGGTCGATCTGCTGCGTGATGGCAGTCCACACCAATCCCTGCGACGGATCATGCGGCGTACTGGGTTCGCCCTTGATTCCCATCACCGCGCGGATCACCGGGGCGACAGGCCGACGGTTACGCCCAAACAGAATCACCGTCGGCGTGCCGTGACCAGGGATGTACGCCCCGCCGGTGTCGACGACGTGAGTGAGGTCGATTGTTGGCAGATAGCTCTCGACTAGTTTCTTGCCGAACTCACGTTTCATGAAGCTGTTGGCGGTGATCTGGCCGGTGAAACCGTTTTCGCACGCGAGGTGGAATAGTCGCTGCATGAACGGCACCGCCAACGAGTATTGTCGGTAGCAGACCTGCGGGTAACGATGGCGGTAGGCTTGGTCGAGGGATCTGTCCTTGACGGTGATGTACGGCGGGTTGGCGACCACGGCGTGGTAGCTGCCCGGCTTCAGGATGCGCTGTAACTCGGGCAGGTCTTCACTCTGGTAGGCGTGGGCCAATTCGTGGAAGCCCAGGACCTGTTGCTGCGCGCCCAGAGATCTGTACAGCAGCGAATCGCCGCAGACCAGGTTGAACGTGAACGCCGGCGAGTCTTCGAGCTTCGTGATGTGGCACTCACGCATTGCTGCCACCAGCAGCCGGAAGCGGGCGATGGCCGAGAGCGGCGGCGTAATCGGCCAGGGACATGTCGCTGGCGATCAGGGCGTTGGAGCCGACGCGGCGGACCACGTACTTGGGCTCGTCCCGCAGATGCTCAGTCTCCACGGCGGCACGCGTGACGACATGTGCCAAGCGACTGCGGCGGGGCTCGTCTTCGATACTGCCCCGAGCAGTCAACAGGGATTCGGACAGTTCCTCGGCGGACATCACGCCGCCGTTGGATTCGAGCAGCGTGGCGATCTGATCGCGGACGGCAGTGATCGCGGGGTCTTTCAGCCAGCGCGCCTGGGCCTCGACCAGAATCTGGCTGATCCGGCCGCGTGTGACACCAGCCAGCGGGGCAATATCACCTTGGCTCGGCCAACTGAGGTCCACGCGTTGGTCGAGCCCCAGCAACGCTTCCAGCGAGGTCGTCTCCGTGGCATTGCGGCTCTTGGCCTTGGCCCGCAGGATGCGTGCGGAGAGCATGTCGATGCTGAGCTGTTCCTTGGGGATCTGGCTCTTGTAGGCGTCGCTGTCGTCGGTGGGAACCGCCAGGGGTTCGGCCGTGGTGCTGGAGCCCAGACGCTCGCGGAGCACTTTCACCGCGGCCAGGATACGCTTGCGGGTCTTGTTACCGACGCCGCGCATACGAGCCAACCGGCGACCCCAGACGTGCAGCAGATCACGCACCTTGACGACGTTGATGCGGTCCAACGCGTCCACGGCGGCGGGACCCAGTCCGAGCTCTGCGACGTTCGTGTCGATGGTCGCCTCCGCCAGGAGGGACGAGTTGTCCGGCTCGTGGCCTTCGGACGTGCCGGTCAGGGTACCTGGGGCGGTGCTGAACACCTGTTGCCAGGCGTCGAGCATCTGATGGGCGTTGTCGAACCGTTCCCTCGCGTTACGACGCAGCGCCCGGCGGAAGAAAGCGGTGAGCTGTTCGCGCAGGTTGGGGTCAAAAAAACGCTCGGCGTCGATCGTGGCTTCGCTGTCGACCAAATCTGGCAGGCTGCCGCCGCTCCACTTAGGCAGATCACCGGTCGCCATCTGGCACAGCGTGACGGCCGCCGAGAAACGCTCGGCTTGCAGATCCCAGCGGGGCGGCTTGCGCAGGGGCAGGAAAGGGTCGAGGTAGCCCGGGGTTCCGGCGCGGATGTTATCGGGGCTGCAGCGAGATAGGGAGAAGTCAAACAGCACCAGATGCAACGCTCCGTCCCGACCGCCATAGGCGACGCCGATGTTGTCGGGCTTGATGTCGCGATGGGCAATGCCCTCGCGTTCCAGCAGGACCACGGCCTCCAACAGATCCTCACCGAATCGTTGCAGCAGATCGAGACTGAGCCGGCCTTCTTCGCCGAGGCGTTTGCGCAGGGTCTTCTCGCCGGCCTGATCGAGAAGCAGGGCCAGACGATCGGCAAACTGAAGAATGCTGTGGCAGCGGACGATCAGCGGGCTATCGAGCTTCTGAAGCACCTCGCCTTCGTCGCGGACGCGGTCGTTGTGGTCCGTATCGACGGCGATCTTGGCGACAAACTCCTGGTTCTCCTTGCGGACCAGCAGGGCAATCGCGGTCGAACCCGTGCCGAGCTTGCGGATGACCTCGTAGCCCCCCGGCAGCATGTAGCCGGGCTTAGCGTGGGTGGGATCGCCGATGAATTGGTTGCTCGGCGTCGTCAGATCCTGCTCGACCTTGTCGAGGCACTCGATGAACTCGGCCGCGGTATCGAGGCGGCTGCTGACGTCCGGGTCGGTGCTCTGCTGGACCAGTTGGTCGAGGGACTCGGGCGCACCGTTCAGGACCGCGCTGACGCGGAGGCCGCGGTGAACCCGCAGTTTCTCCGCCAAGGCCAGGGAGCTCTCGGCGGGCGCCTGCCCGGTGAAAATCTGGTAGCACACCGCGCCGAACGAGAAGATATCGTGATGCTCGCCGAACGTGTCGAAATCGTTGAACGTCTCGGGTGCCATGAAAACCTTCGTCGTCTCCTCCGCCAACTGGTCCACATGGATCGTAGGCGTCACCTCGTGCGTGACGACCGTTCCGCCGCTGACGGTCTGGCGATAGCCCAGCTGCCAGTTCATGATCACCGTCTGCGGGTGATCGCTTTCCGGCTGAACCACCAGGATCGCGCGGGGATTCAGGCTGCGGTGGACGACGTGCTTGCCGTGAGCAAACTCGATGGTCTCGGCGATCTGCCGCTGTAGCAACGAGGCCAGCTTCTGGGCCTTCTGTTTGGCCAGGAAGACGGGATTGTCGACCAGCTTGGAACGACCGTCGTGGTGCCACGTCCAGGTGTGCCCGTCGCCGACTAAGATGTCCGGGCTGCTCTTGATCTCGACCAAGAAGAATCCCTGGGGGGTGAGCAGAAGCAGATCAACCTCGTTGATGCTGCCGTCATCGGCGATGAACTCGAAGTTCGACCAAGCACGGTATTGATCGTGGTCAGGAAATCGCTGCCGGATGAAGTCGAGGGCATCCCGTTCCCAGGGATACTGCGACTCGGCGACGGTAGTCCAGAACTTCTTGGTCATTGGTTCTTGGTCAGTGGTCCGTGGTCCGTTGTCAGTTGGAGAAGGTATGGGAAAGAAACCAATCGTTCGGGACCACTGACCACTGACGGTGGGAATCCGTGAACTTACCAACGGCTACAAAGGTATTCAATCGGGCAGGACGGAAACACGGAAACGCAGGCCATTTAGGATCGTCGCATCAGCTCGAACTCCATCAGGTAGTAGTTGACCTGGACCTGTTTTAGGTTCTGGTGGTTGAGCTTGACTTTCTTGGCCTCTACCTGGAAGTCGAAAGTTTCCCTGTGGCTTTGCTTGTCTTGGCAGTAGGCTGGCTGGGAGCGCTGGGACCGTACCATGCTTTCAGCTGTTCACGCATCTCCGCACCCGTTTGTTCCACAGGGACATTGTCCTTGGCGGTTCGGTCGTAGTGGAGCGCTCCGTTACGCTCGTTCTCGACATCCGTGAGCTGCGTGAGCACCAGCCCGCTGACGCCCGGCGATTTCACTTCCGGCATTCCCAGCCGCAGGACGGAACCCACCGGGGAAACCGCGAAGCCGAACTCGCCGATCACGGCAGCCCGCTGCTTCTTCGGCGGGGGGCCGTTCGACTTCCCGTAACAGTGATAGTCGACAATGTCACCCAAACCGAGATCCCAGGGATTCATCCCCTGCCAGGCTCCACCACCGGCGCCGCTCTCGTGGTTGATAGGTCGGGTCGAGTCCTCCTGACGAGCCGCGTTGACCATCCGTCGTACCAGGGTCCTGGTGTCCTCGGACGGCGTGTCCTTTTCTGTGCGGCTCATCGCCAGTCCCATGCCTTCGTTGAACAGCACCCACATGACAATCGATGGATGATTAAACCGGCCCTCGATCATGCGGCGTAATTCCAGTTCAAACTGCGCCGGCATGTCGGGAATCGTCACCCCGGCCTTCGGACTCGACAGCGCCGAAGCGCAGGGCATGTCCTGCCAGACCAGCAGTCCGAGCTTGTCGGCCCAGTAGTACCAACGGTTCGGTTCCACCTTGAGATGTTTGCAGCTCATGTTGAACGGATGCCTTCGGGCTTGCGTGCCTGCTTGCCGTGGGGCTGGCCGCCCTCGGTGGGGTCCCAGACCGAGACGAGCAGTTCCTGAGGGCCGCCGGGGGTGAGCGCGTCCGTGATGTCGAAACTGAACCCGTCATACCCACCGCGATGGACACCCAGGGGCTTTCCATTCACCAGCACCGTGGTTTCCCAATCGACGGCCCCGAAGTGCAGCAAGATCCGCTGCCCTGACCAATCCGCCGGGACCGGGAGCATTCGGCGATACCAAAGCAGGCTGTTCTCGTTGATTCGCTGATTCACCTGCGACAGCACCGATTCCACGGGAAACGGCACCAGGATCTTGCCCGCATACGTCGCCGGCGCAGGGCTGCTCTTGGCGGTGATGGCGTAGTCCCACAAACCGTTGAGGCTCAACCACCACATGCTACCCCGGCCGCACCCGCCTCGCAAATCTGCCCACGGAAATGTTCCGCTATCGCGATGGTTACAGTTGTCAGGGACATCTGCCTTGCCAGACGCCGAACGCTGACCGCCGTGCCCAACGGGCGTTTGGACTGCCGGAGGGAAGCCAGGACCAGCCGCTCAACGAGGAGTTCGCGCACCAGTGGGCCAAGGTCATCCACGCATGGTCTTCGCGTTACGACGACAAAGTCGCGGGCTGGTGGTGGACCTCAAGGGGAGGTGAAGCACGACATCCTGAACGTAGCCGTGGGTTTTAACCCACGGCGGGAGTTTCTCCGAGATGCTTTAGTCGCGTAGCGACGGCTGAACTGCCGAGAGCGCGAGGGCGTATCTTCAACCGTCGCTACGCGACTTGTGCGGATTCTTGCGATTGACCTCCGTGGGTTGAAACCCACGGCTACGCCGCAGCCGCTACGCGGCAAATACCAAGAATCAGGAAGTTGTCCCTGCGAGCAGTGCGCAACCTTACGATCAAGGCCGAAGGAGACGCTGGAAAAGATTATCGCCAATGGACGCAGCACTTCGGGCAAACCGCCACCGAATGACGTCAACGTGCGCCGCTTCCCACGGGGCAAGTCCGGTCCTTCGAATTCTGACAATTGAAGTCATTCACACCAACCACCTCATAAAGAACACCTCATCCCGGATTATGTAGGCCGGAACGAGGTCGCGCAAGACTATGCCGGAACGGCGCAACCGACGCTCGCAGGAAGAACCCGCTTGGTGCAGACGCCACGCGCCGGAAGCGACCGAAGTTCCGGCAGTGCTTCCGGTTGCTTGTTCCGGCCTACTGACAACCTGCTTGCTCCTCTGCGCTCAGGCTTTTGCTGCCGCAGCGGAGAAGCCCAACATCCTCTGCGATGATCTGGGCTAAGGAGCAATGAAAGGAACCGCGGCCATGAGACACCTGCTTGCTTTGTTCATTCCTTCGCTGCTGGCGTTTGCGAGCTGTTCCCCGGCTGCGGCGGAGGAGCGGACGGAGAAATCCTACCATCAGCTCGTCCAGGAGCGGCTCCGGGAGGGCCTCGTCTCCATCGCCCGCAGTCCCAGCATGGCCTCCCGGAAAGAGAATTTCGGGCAGGATATCTGGAAGGCTTTGCTGCTGTTCAACGAGAACAAAAGCATTGAAGAAGCGGAACAGTATATCCTGAAGTTCTGCGGGTCGCCCCTCACTGAATACCTGGGAAAGCCGGTGCCGCAAACCCGCACGGAGGCGGTTTTCCGCATCTACCTGACGGAAAAGACACGCCGCCTGCTCAGCCCAAAGGTCAAAACGGTGATCGAGGACTTTGCCTGGGGCCTGCTGACCAAATACCACCGCGACATCACCCGGGCGGATGCGGACAAGCCGTTTTGGGAATTCAGCAGCAGCGAAAACCATTACGTGAACGACCGCCGCCGCTACACCCAGGCGATTCAGATCGTGAGAATGTCCGAACGTTACGGCCCGTCTTTCCTGCTGG
>JAPLNJ010000726.1 GCA_026692885.1 Planctomycetota bacterium
TGTGGGGCAAGGGAATCAAGGAACGGATGCTGGCTGGCTATTGCCGCTGCTGCCCCCGTTCCCGATTCCTCTGCCCACCATTCCCTTGCCCAAAAAGTGAATATCCTGGTGAGCTTCGTGTGGCTTCAGCACGATCGAGGATCGACTTGCGCGGCCTCGGTCACATCGACCGACGCATCGAGGCTGTACAGGCGGGTCTCCGTGCGGGCCGCGTTCGTCTGGCTCGCGGTGTGGACGGGTTGCCCGCGATCGCCGAGCAGGTATGCTCATAACCATGAACGCTTCAGTTCGAGCAAACCTGATCCTCCTGACCCTGTTGATTGTGCCGCGGTCGGTCGTAGCCGCTCCGCAGGTTATGCTGGAGCCGCAGGGGCTGATCGTCACCGTTCAGGAGTATCGCATCACGTTCCACCGTTATCGAAACGAGTTCCGGCTGGAACTGCGCGATGGTCGGGGCCAATGGCAGGCGGTGACCAAACCACGGACTCAGCCGGAGTTCGCTGTCGTCGATGCTCAGGGTGTGCATACCAGCCTCGATGGTCCGGCCAAGCTTCGTCATGTGGTCGCCGGGGAGGCGATCGTGGTCGGGTTGACCACGGTCCTGCCCAACTCGCCACCCACGATCGTTCGAGTCCACTTGGTCTGCACCGACGACGGGCTGTTGATCCAGTTCGCACCCGAGGGCCAGTCCGGCGATGCGATACCGGCGTGTTGGGCGATGCCCCGGCTGGCTCTGGACGAGACAGTGCTCGACGCATATTTCTACTGGCGGACGGACGACGAGCTTCACTCAGGCCGGATCGCCGACCTCGGCACACCGACCGTCTATGCGGGCGTCTCACCGTGGGGCCGGCAGGGTGATACAGCGGCGCGGCTCAGTGCGAAGCACCCCGCTCTCCTTGCCCGGAGCGAATCCGCCGGGCTGGTCCTGGGTGTGGTGTTCCTGGACTACGAGGCCCGTTGGCTCCACGCCCACTCGTTCCTTCAGGCATACAGCCGCGACCAGCTCTACTTCTACCCGGCGATCGCAGGCCGCGGGTCCAGCACCAAAGACGCCTGGGCCTGGCTGGCGCCGATGCCTGCGGATGTGTCGGCCGCGGGCAAGAAGCTCGAGCGACTGTTGGACGTTGGAAAGAAACTGGCGAGCAACTTCCAGCCCGTCGCCCCAGAGCCCGAAGTGCAGTGGACCAAGCCACAGCCGGACTTCCCTGCGGCCCTGCGTCAACCGCAGCCGGTCGAGGACATTCGCCGGGCGATCGTGTACACCATCAACGAGACGATCCAGACGGACGACGGCCTTGACCTGGCTCGTAAGACCGGCTCCGACGTGCTGATCCGGGGTTGGTTCAAGTGGGGTACGCCACCCGACTACGCTCGGCTCGCTCCGCAGGTCACCAAGGCTCACGCGATGGGCGCTCTGTTCGGGGGCGGGATCACGTGCAGCGCCCTGTACCACGGCGAGAACGGGTTGACCGAGCAGCAGGTGCTCGATATGGCCACGCGCGGTTTCGAGGGCCAGTTGGTCAACGCCTGGAATTTCAGGTGTTAGGCGTGTGGGAGCAGTGGCGTACGGCACAGGGCCGGATCGACCTCTCCGAGAGCCAAATTGAACAGTGGGGTTCGACGGTGGCGTCGGGCTGGGGACTGGCCGGCAAACGGCTCCCGGTCGTCTTGTTTCACGACTGGGGCTTTGGCGGATTTCCCTGGATGGAGATCCCGCCCGAGGACCGGCGACTGTGGATTCGCGTCCGCGGAGCGGAGATCTACGCGGCGGGCGGCTTCTTCGCTTTCCCCGTGCATGGGCCAAGTGGAAACGACGCCCGCCAGGACGGCACGCTGTCCGAAATCGCTCGCCAGAGCCAGTTCTACCATTAGCACCAGGATCTGTACCTGGATGCCGAACTGCTGGGCTTCGAGCCGCTGGAGACCAATGAATGACGACGGCAGCTGGCGTCTGTCGGCGGTGATCAATGCTCCCGATTTCGGCCAAATGCTGCTCTCGGAGTCGAGTGGCCAGCGACTGAAGGCACGCCTGGAAGGCAGCCGGGCTGATAAGACTGTGGACTTGGTCGTGGAACTGCCGCCGCTGAAGTCGGGCGAAAGCCGTTCGCTGAATCTAGCGCCGCTCCGGCTGCCAGCGCCGCAGGGCCTGACCGATCAGTCCCTGTGGGAGAAAGCACGGTGAGGTTGGTTCGGCGCCTTCCAGTCGAGCGCTCGGTGGGGCGATCAGACTCGGCCGTTCAGCGCCCCGGCCGGCATCCTGGGCAACAATGTCATCAGCGATCCGGCCAGTTGCTCCCTCTCCAGAACGGCGTACGGGATGCTGGCGGGCAAGGCATCGACTGGACCGACTGGAACGGAAATGCCACGGGTTATGAAGGCTACCTCGCCGATAGTTTCCGTTTTCTGCAGGCCGTGCTCCTTCGCGATCCCTTGTTTCGTGCTCGCTACTATCGACCGTTGACGCCAGCCGCGCGGTAACCGTGATGTCAATCGCCGTAGCCCAAGGGGTCACCCATGAGATCGAATCTGACAACGACACGTCTAATCTTTCAAGCGTTGCCTGCGGATCGTCCCGGCTTCGTGCGCGTCAGCCGTGCCGATCCGCACTACTTCGCGTTCGACAACGGCCAGGGCTAGCTCAACTGGAGGTCTCATGGGTAGGACAAGGTTGCTTTCCACGGTAGTACTGCTGGGATTGTTGACTTGAAAGCCACGGCGATGACCGGCAGCCATGTCGGTCAGAAACTGCGAGAAGATCCCTCCGTCGCCGGCCCGAAACGATCAGCTTCGGTGTCCGTCTAGACGGCCTTACTTGATTCCGAGGCAGGCCGTGTGGCACTGCTCGCTCGCAGTGTCGGATGGCCTGTTGTCGGATGGCCTGCGCTTTCACGGATCAACTGGGGATGGTAACATCAACGCACTGTGGAACCGTCCGCCTGGAGATCAGTCCCATGTCCGTGACCATCACCGTCGAAGATGAACTGGCCCAGCAACTTGAACGGCAGGCTCAAGCGAGGCATGTGTCCTTACAGCAATGGGCGATCCAGATCTTGAGCCAAGCCCCAGGCTTCCCCGATCAGGCCGACGGCTGGCGCGAGTTGAACGCCCGACGCTTCCAGTTGATCTCCCAACGCCACCACGATGGCCTGAGCGCAGCTGAAGAAGCCGAACTGGCAGAACTCCAGGCCACGGCAGACCGCTGGCTGGAACCCATCGATCGGGAACGTCTGGAACTGCTAAGGCCGTATGAGGAACTGGTCCAGCAACTGATGCAGCACTCCGATGGATGACGCCCTGCGCCGAGCAAGTGACCGTGTTTTTCGGTATCCCGACACACCGCCGCCCCGTCGACATCAACCCCAGGGCTACTGCGCCTACCAGTCGTGCAAGCCTTGGCTGCGTGATGAGTTCGGGTTTCGGTGCGTGTATTGCCTGTGGCGCGAGTGTTGGGAAGCAAACGGGCATCATGGATTCGGCGTGGAACATGTCAATCCCCGGTCTACAAGCGAAGAACAAGTCGTTGATTACGATCAGTTCGTCTACGCCTGCAACACCTGCAACCGGGTCTCTCAACTTTCCTTCCCAGTTGCTTGGCGCCATCATCGGCCACCCGCCACCGCCCGGCGTTGTCGCTTTCCAAGGATTGCCGCCCCGGTATATGCCGGCTACACTGGGCGGCTACCCTAAGCAGGAGACCCGCCATGCAAATCGTTTCCCATCGTGTCGCCGTGCGAACTCTTCTGTTGCTGACGGTGATCGCTGTAGCGGGCGAGTTGCTGGGGCAGCAGAAATCGCCTGCGCCGGACGCCAAGACGTTCGAGGCAGCGCAAAAGGCGACGAAGGAAATCTATGGCCTGCGGTTCACGCAAGCCAAGACGGCGGCTCAGAAATTGGCCTTGGCCAAAGAAATGCTGGACGTGGCGGCCAAGCTTCCGGACGGCTCCACCGACCAGTATGCCCTGCTGCGAATCGTGCGGGACATCGCTGCCGGCGCGGGCGAGGCCCCCACCGCGTTGAAGGCGGCGGAGCAACTGGCCGGACGGTTCGACGTCCCAGCCGCCAAGCTGAAAGCCGAGACCCTGTTGACGACCGCGCGCCAAGCGACCCTGTCCGGCCAACAGAAAGCAGTGGCCGAGGCCGCCCCGAAACTCTTGGAGGAACTGGCGACCGCGGAAGAGTACGAGACGGCGCTGGCCCTGTGCGAGGCGGCGCGAGGATGTGCCCGAAGCGCGAAGCAGTCTCCGCTGGCCAAAGACTTGACTGTTCGGGCGGGCGAACTCAAGCAGCGGTCCGCGGCCTTCCAGGAGTACCACGCAGCCGTGACCGTGTTGGAGACCAGCCCGACCGATGCGGAGGCCAACCTGGCGGCCGGACGCTACCTCTGCCTGGTGAAAAGGGATTGGGACCGCGGCGTGGCGCTGCTGGCTCTGGGCAGCGACCCGGGATTGAAAGCCGCGGCGAAGAAGGAATTGCAGAGGGCGAACTCCGCCGAGGAGCAAGTCGCGGTGGGCGACGCGTGGTGGTCCCTGGCGGACAGCCAATCGGGCCGGGAACAGGAATCGCTGCGGCTGCGCGCGGGGGCCTGGTACAAGCAGGCCAAGCCCCAGCTTGCCGCGGGGCTGGCCGAAGTGAAGGTCACCACACGGCTGGAAGAAGTGTCGAAACTCGGCGCGGACCTGCCCAAGCTTTCCAAGCCTTCCCCAGTTCCTTCTCCGGCGGCGGCTCCGCCGCTGGCGATAGCCCCCTTCGATGAGCAGACCGCGAAACGACACCAAGCGGCTTGGGCCAACTACTTGAAGGTGCCGGTCGTTCTGACAGACTCTATCGGCAGGAAGCTGATCCTGATACCGCCAGGCGAGTTCGACATGGGATCGACCGCCGCGGAGGTCGCCCGACTCTTGGAGGAGGGCAGACGGGAAAACGATCCAGCGTGGTATTTGAGCAGGGTCCCCGTGGAGTCGCCTCAGCATCGCGTCAAAATCTCCAAGCCGTTCTACCTGGGAGTCTCCGAAGTGACGCAGGCGGAGTACGGGTGGGTGATGGGCCAGGACCCAAGCAACTTCAAGGGCGATCCCAATCGCCCCGTGGAACAAGTGAGTTGGAGCGACGCCGTGGAGTTCTGCCACAGGCTCAGCGCGTCGCCGAAAGAAAAGGCGACCGGCGTGGTGTACCGACTCCCCACCGAGGCGGAATGGGAGTTTGCCTGCCGAGCAGGTACGATTACACGCTTCAGCTTCGGCGACGCCCCAATGGGTCTTAGTCAACATGCCTGGTGGCAGGACAACTCGCAAGGTCAGACCCAGCCCGTCGGGCGGTTGCGTCCGAACACCTGGGGGTTATTCGACATGCTCGGGAATGTGTGGGAGCGGTGCGTCGACGGGTATGAGCCGTACCACTCGGGTAAAGTGACCGACCCTCGAGGGCCGGGCACAGCCTCGCTCCGGATGGTCCGGGGCGGCAGCTGGAATTTCGACGGCGGCGCGGGCTGCCGATCGGCGGGCCGGTACACGGGCGAGCCGGAGGTCCGGACCCCGCACTATGGGTTTCGCGTGGTCCAGACTCTTGCCCTTTGAATCTTGGCTTCCTGCCACCCGCGCTCGCTCGGTGCCCATTCTGCCACAGCCACGCGAGCCCGGACGTAGTAAAAAGCCTTGATTAGTCAACGCCTCTACCTTGGAGGAGGGCCTTGATCGTAAGGTTGCGCACTGCTCGCAGGGACAACTTCCTGATGTTTGGTATTTGCCGCGTAGCGGCTGCCGATCGTAGCCGTGGGTTTCAACCCACGGAGGTCAATCGCAAGAATCCGCACAAGTCGCGGTCAAAGTCGACGGCGAATCATGCACGGTGGGCGCCCGCGGGTGGCAGATGCAGTGGGGAAAGTGAGGTCGTCATGAAAATCGATTCTGTGAGCGGATTGCGCGGCGATGCGAGCGTCGACAATCCAGGAGCCGGAAGGACCGTCGCGACGCGGCGCATAGTTGCCTGTAATTGGTATTCAAGTGCTGGAACTGTCCGTGGAGGACGGCGGAGATGGCGCCAACAATGATTGGGGTGTCTGGATCTCGCCTCAAGTTAAGCCAACGGCCGAGATTCGGAATCAGTAGGACCTGCCGCACGCGTGATCACTAGGGGAGGACCGCACAATGAAGAACTCGCTCTTGGGGCACTCGTTCGTGACTTGCCTCTTGTTGTTCGGCGCCGGACTATCTGGCGGGCTGGCACCCTGTGTCCAAGCCGACGCTGAGAACGCGTCCGGTCCCCTGATCCAGCCGTGGCGTCAGTTCACGCTGGACCCCGACTACTCTGGGGCCTGGATCGTGGCGGGCGACCTCGATGGGGACGGCCAGGTGGAAATCGTCAGCGCTCGCAATGTGGATCACGACGACGTGCACTACACGAGTGCCGCGGTGGCTCAACGACTGAATGGGAGCGTGCTTTGGCGTTGGGGCGATCCGACGGTCGGGCGCAAGAAACTTCACCACGACGTGGCTTGCCAAATCTACGACTGGGACGGCAACGGGCGTAACGAGGTGGTGTTGGCCACGGCCGGGTTCTTGATCGAACTGGACGGATCGACGGGTGTCGAGCGACGGCGATTCCCGCTACCCAAGGACGCCACCGATTGCTTGGTGTTTGCCAATCTTTCCGGCGGCCCGCGGGCCACGGACGTGTTGGTTAAGACACGCTACACGCAGATCTGGGCTTTCAATCGCGAGGGCCGTCAACTCTGGACGGTCGAGAACCCCGGCGGCTATCGGACCGCCCATCACCCAGTCCCGATCGACCTCGACGGTGACGGACGTGACGAAGTCGCCGCCGGCTACGCGATGCTGAATCCCGACGGATCGACGCGGTGGGTGTTCCAGTCGCAGAAGGTGGATCAGAGCCGCGGGCATTGCGATTGTTTCCGGCTGGTGCGCGCCGGCAAGACACCGGCGGAGTTTCGCTTCGCGATGACCCTGTGTGGAGCGAACGCATTGGCCCTGTTGGACGGGAATGGTCGGTCGCTGTGGGAACTGACGGGCGAACACTTCGAGTCGATCAACGCGGGTCACATCTGCGAGGGTTTGCCCGGCGTCCAACTGGCCGTCGATATCGACCATCGTCCGTGGGGGCAGGGTTTCCTGTGGGTGATCGATGAACAGGGCACGGTGCGCACCAGGATCATGACCGATTATGCCCGTCATCATGGCCTGGTGGACTGGACGGGCGACGGGTTGGCCGAAGTGGTGGTGGCTCAGTCGCGGGGCTTGTACGATGGACAGGGCCGCCGGGTGGCCACGTTCGCCATGGACGAGAACGACGACCGCCAAGGCGAGGAACGCTTGGTGCTGATTGGCGACTTTAGCGGCGACGGCGTGCCTGACGTGCTACTGACCAGCCGGGCCCTCACACGCGTCTACGTCTACAAGAACGAGCATGGTCGGAAGCCCCAGCCTGCGGCGCCTTTGGGAACGGAGAAGAATTTCACGCTGTATTAAAGGGGATCGTTCATGTCGAGTCGGTTTGTCGCGGCCCTCGCGATTCTCGCGTGTGGGCCTGTCTCGTCCACCTGCGCGGATGCAGAGGCCCCGACGCATCTCACGCTGTCGCTCCAGACACGCGGCTCGGATGGCAGACCTGAGATTCGCGAGGAAACCGTGGATGCCCGACACGTGGGTGTCGTCGTTGTCGACCCGTGGAACTTCCACTGGTGCAAGACGGCCACGATGCGGGTAGACGCCTTGATTCCACGCCTGAACCGGGCACTGCAAGTGGTTCGCGAGCTGGGCATGACCGTGATGCTTTGCCCGTCGGACGTGGTCGACAAGTACGCGGGCTGGCCGCAGCGTGAGTTCGTGATTGCGATGCCCAAGCAGCCCGTACCGCCTTTGGCGACCGTCAACTGCCCCGCGCCGCCCGATGGCGGAGGCTGCGCGTGCGGGGCCGAGCGCTGCCTGGTCAACTATGGCTGGGATGGCATGCACCCGGACCTGCACATCGGTCGGGACGACCTGTTGCCCGACACACTGCAGGAAGTTTGGACGATCTGCCGGGACCGGCAACTCACCCACTTGATTTACATGGGCGTACACACCCAAGTCTGCCTGCTGGGCAAGCCTATGGGCCTGCGGAATCTTAAGGCCGCAGGGTTGCAGTGCATCTTGGCACGCGACATCACCGACGCGCATCCCGGCTACAACCCGGCGACCGGCTTCACCCCCGACGGCCACACCGCCGAGGTCGTAGCCCATTTCGAGCGGTATCTGGCGCCGACGATCAACATGGCCGAGGAACTCGCGAAAATCGGGAAGTGGGAAAAGACGTGGGTTGTCGATCCGGTGCGGATTGCCCCCTGGGGCACGACCATGCGCCCGCACCTGTTCGAGCACGAGGTCACCGTCACGCTCAGCGCACCGTGGCAGCCCAACGCCGAAATCCGTTACACGACCGATGGGACGGAACCCGGCCCCCAGTCCGTGAAGTATAAACAGCCGCTCCGAGTGACCGCCACGACGCGCGTGCGTGTCGCTGCCTTCGAGGGCGAACGCCGCGTCTGCCTGGAATCGGAAGGCATGTTCTGCAAGCTCAGCGCCATGCCGCCGCAACCGGACGTGCATCTCTCCGAGCAGACGCCGCTGCGCGCCGTGGGGCCGGGCCACACGTACGGCAACCACATTCGCTTCGCGGGTCACAGTCAACCACCGCAGAAGGACAAGAGCAACGAGGGCTACCCTCTGCAGTTGCGCGGCGTCACGTACGCGAAAGGCTTGGGCGTGCATGCAACTAACCAGATGGTCTTCGCAATTCAGCCGGAGTACGAGCGGTTCGTGGCCTTGGTCGGCGTGGACGAGCACATCCTGTCCGTCGCCAACGGCTCCAATCTGGCGATGCACCCCAGCGTCGTGTTCAGGGTATTCATCGACGGCCAGGAGGCGGCAGCCAGTCCGGTGATGCGGATCACCTTCCAGCCCTGGCGATTCGACGTGCCGATTCCGCCGGGCAGCAAGATCATCAGCCTGGCCACGATGGATGGTGGCAACGGCAACCAGGAAGATCTCGCCAACTGGGTGAACTGCGGATTCATCCTGAAACAAGGGGCGGCTAGATAATGCGTCGATGCGTCGAACCGACGCAACGGCGACCTGCGGCTGTGGGTAAACTCCATGCGGCCGACCGGCTTGACCAACATGCACATTATCTTGGGCTGTGAACCGGGCAAGACGCTGGAGGAGTCGTTCCAGGATTCGGCCGCGAACGCCAAAAGCTACGTAGTAAGTGGCACTTTCGTATCGGAGGAGCAATTTCCGCTGGTGCAAGATTGCCTGCGGCTCTGCACGATGCTCTGCCTCCTGGCCGACGACCCCGAAGTCATCACGCCGGATGTCCTGGCCGACGACCGACAGAAGTACGAGGCCAGCGGCGGCGACTCCAAGTACGTCGACCGCGCTCACCGCCGAGGCAAGCTAGGCTGGAATGTAGGAGAGAAGATCGAGGTCATGCCTCACTATCGTCGTCCGCATCCGGCGCTGGTCTGGACAGGGCGGGGGCGGAGCCAGCCGAAAATCGTGTTGCGGAAAGGAAGCGTGGTCCATCGGGAGGTGCTGGCGCGGGTTCCAACTGGCTTTGACGGTGAATCGCAGGAGGATCGCACGGGCCGAGAGTCATCGGGAGATACCACATGACCGACAGTATCGCCGTGGCCGTGGAAAGTCCACCGGAAGCGACACCGCGGCGGCGAGAGCAGTCCACCGATGCAAAGCCGAAAGTGCAGCCTCCCTATGCCGTCGTTGTGTTCAACGACGACCTGCACAGCTTTCAATACGTCATCGAGACCTTCACGAAGGTCTTCGGCTATCCGCCGGAGAAGAGCTACTTGCTGGCCGAGCAGATCCACACCGCAGGCCGAGGCATCGTCTGGTCCGGTACTCTCGAAGTGGCAGAGTTGAAACGCGATCAGGTTCGTGCGGCCGGATCGGACGTTTACGCGATGAAGAAGATTGACATCCCCCTGAACGTGACCATCGAGCCGTTGCCTGGGTAGAATGGCAACGACCTTGACTGACCGAGATCACCCTGACGGAGCTATTACGATGCCTGCGCACACGCTGATCACAACGCTGAAGTTGCTTGCGGCCTGCCACTTGGTGCTTGCCCTCGCGACCAGCACCAGGGCCGAGCAGCCGTCTGCTCTTCCAGAAGGCGCCACCGCCGTCACAACTCCACAATCGGCCACCCCTCGGGCGACCGTGGGCGACTATTACTTTGACGGCTGGGCGGGCAAGAGCGATCGCTGGAAGGACGACCCGGCGTGGACTGCACTTAATCCGCCCACGCACCTTACGAAGCGGATGATCGAGGAGTTTGCCGACCGGGAGCCGATTTGGGGTTGGCGTGACGACTCGCTGGCGATCATGGAGCGGCAGATCGACCTGGCTGCCGACCACGGCATCGCCTTCTTCGCCTTCTGCTGGTACTGGAACAAGGACCCGCAAAAGCTCGACCAGGACCCGAAACACACTGGCTTAAAGCCCACCTTGAGCGTGAGCTGGGACAAGCGGCCCTGGGAAGGCGAGCGCGGGCTGGGCCAGAAGCCCGGCTGGTACTTCCCAGACCGCACGCCCGATCAGTTGGCCGCGGGGCTTGAGTCGGCCATCGCCTGGATGGACCAGCACCCGGACCAGACCACTGCCGAACGCATCGTGCTGCTTTATGCCTGGAACGAGTTCGGAGAAGGAGGCTACCTCGCGCCGACCAAGGGCGATCCCGAGGGAGCGTACCTAAAGGCCGTGAAACAGGTGGTCGAACGTAAGTGAACGAAGAACATGAATCTCACTCAGAAGACACATCTCCGATTTTGGGGCTTCCTGATCCTGTGTCATCTGCTGGTGAACTACGCCGACGGCGCGGAAACGGTTGTCTTTCGGTCCGACTTCGAGGCATCGGCGCCGGCTGCTCCACCGGCCGGCTGGTCAATGTGGGGCGCACCGAAGTACAAAGATCCCGCCCACTTCACCC
>JAPLNJ010000727.1 GCA_026692885.1 Planctomycetota bacterium
AACTTGACGGTGGGCTACGGCGCCCGAGAAGACAGGATCGGCCCGGAGTTGGGGTTCGGCATCGTGATGGGCGACTGCCTGGACAACCAGGTGCTGCTCATCAAGGTCGCCTGGGGTGGCAAGAGCCTGGCCCAGGATTTCCGGCCGCCGAGTTCCGGGGGTGAGGTCGGCCCGAGCTACAAGGAGCTGATCGGGCACGTCAAGGAAGTTCTGGCCAACCTCCAGACCCTCTTCCCCGGCTACGATGGCCGCGGCTACGAGCTGGCCGGGTTCGGTTGGCACCAGGGCTGGAACGATCGGGTCAACCAAGCCTTCAACGACGCGTACGAGAAGAACCTTGCGAACTTCATCCGTGACGTCCGCAAGGACTTGGGTGTGCCGAAGCTCCCGTTCGTGATCGCCGAGACCGGGATGAGTGGCCACGAGGAGCGTCACCCCCGTGCCCTGTCCCTGATGCGTGCTCAGGCCGCGGTGGCCAAGTACGACGAGTTCCAGGGCAACGTGGCCTTCGTCGGTACGAAGGACTTCTATCGCCCTCCGGAGGAGTCTCCTTCCTCACAGAGCTACCACTGGAACAGCAACGCCGAAACGTACTACCTGATTGGTGCGGCGATGGGCGAGGCGATGAAGAAGCTCTGCAGGAAGTAGGGCAGACGCCGGGCTGCCGCTCGGATCAGCCTTGCTGCCGCACGTGTTCCTGGACCGTTGCCGGTTGGTGGAACTCGGCAGTCAGACGCTCGCTGGTCTGCTGCCCCAACGCCTGCTCGACGAACTTGCTGGCCTCCCGGCAGGACGAGCCGGCAAATCCTGTGGTGGTGACGGTGGCTTCGCCCTTGGGCGAGACGATGATCTCGATCTTCACGCGGCACCTCCGTTGACCTGGATGGTCAGCTTGATGGACCCATCGGACAGATTGGCCTCGGTGACTTGGTGTCCCCGACGACGGGCCTCGGCCTTTGCGCGTTCGACAGCGTAGGCTTGGAGGAACTGATCGAGCTTCGCCGGGTCACCCCAGTGGCCGCGGAAATTATCGTACTGCACCTGGCCGGTGCCAAGATCGCAGACGGCTGGGTACCGCCACTTGGGCAGTTGCACCGCGAGTCCGGTGGCAGAACTGGTGAACAAACGATGGGTGCCCTGGACGGGCGGTGGAAGCTGAAGACGTTGACACGCGGCTCGCACCGCCGCCGCGTCCCTTACTTCCGTTTTGATCGACACGATATGCGACATGGAATTGATCCTCAGTGGTTGACGGACGTGTAACGGACGGTCGGAGGCTGCATCAGGCGGTGTTGAGCGGGTCGGACGGATCGCGGCCTGCCGCTGACGCGGACGGTGTCGACGCCTGATGTGGCAGCAGCGGCACTGGCTGTCGCGGTGGCAGCAGCAGTGGCCGGTCGGTGACCAACTCCTCCACGAGCAGTTCGGCCAACGCTTCGTCGGTGCCCTGCTTGTCGCGGGTACACCACAGCAGCCAGCAGCACACGAGCAGCGGCAACAGACATGCCAGAATTCCGGCGCCGGCATAGACGGACGTGCCGAGGATCGAGTCCCAACGCCGTTCAGTGGCGATCGCTTTGCGTTCGGACTCCAACGCATCACGCTGGCGGCTGACCTCGGCTTGATCAGTCCGCAATTCGCGCTGCAGTTCGGCCAACTGCTGCCGGGCCTGAGCGTCCGCGTCCACGAGTTGCTTGGTGCCTTCGGCTACGTGTTGCTGCAACTCACCCATCTGACGGTTTTGTTCGGCCTGGCGCCGGGTTGACTCCATCGCCACTTGGACGACACGGGGGTCAGTCTCTCCGCAGCCGATCAACAGGACAATCAAGACGATCCACGGGGCGCGGCACAACCAGGTCTTCCGCATGCGGGTACCTCCAACGTTGAATGATTCGGGATGCCAGAATTTGGGTCGCTCGTCGACGCCGGATCTCGCGGACAAGCACGGTGACGAGCAATACAGCCAACACGGAGCTGGCCAAGACAACAGCGGTGGTCATGTCTCCTCCTTGGTCAGGGTTCGGAACCGAACGGGACAAGAAATGAAAAAGCCCGGCCTGCAGGAGACGGAGGTCCCCTGCCGCCGGGCTTTACGGGGAATATCGAGTTGGGAGCGAGCGGGCGACCGGTCAGTATTCGTCCGGCAACAAAATGGTCGTCGCCGCACGCTGACCGTGATCATCAGCCGCCTCGGTGATGACCCAGATCTTCGTGCCCGTGCGAGTGCGATAGGCCGAGAAGATACGCGTGCCGTCCTGGATGGCCTCGTCGTTCAACGCTCGATCATCAGCGGACAGATTTCCCCAATCGCCACAGATATGGCGATCCAGGAACTCCGCTGGAGACTGTCCCGCTCGCTCGATGCCCCTGAGGGCCGCAGGCGTCGCGACGGTCCGGCCTAAGCTGAATTTCGGCCTGGCGAAATCGACCATGGGTGACCCTTTCACGGTAATCGTATCACGTTCAGAGAGGCAACACTCCTTGGCACTCAGTCGATCCCAGGCTCGTCCTGAAACTCCTGCCACGCCGTTTGCAGCTCACGGCGGGTCTGCGAGATCCGGCCGGGGCTCACACGGAACTTGCGGGCCGTACGCTTCGTCGTCTCGCCCGTCGCCAGCATAGCCGCGATCCGACGCTTCTTCTTCGGCAGACGGGCGAACCATTCCGCGATGTCGATCCGAGCCGCAGCGGTTTCGGCCGGTCCGGCTTTACGATCTTCGATCAGAACTTCCTTCCATTCGCCTTCGCGTTCGTCGAACACGTCCAAACGCTGGACGGTGAATTGCTTCAGCCGCTGGGCATAATCGGAGCTGACATCGCGCACGTTCAATTTGGCACCGACGCGGCGGCCATCGCGGACTTGCTTGATGGCGTACTGAGCCAGCGGCGTGGGGTAGACGACGTCGATCAGCCCGCGTTCGACGAGTCGCACGAACGCGGCCCAGCAGTTGGCGATGACTTCGGCGGTCAGGTCCTGGCGACGCTCTGGATCTTCGTTGCGGAACGCGAAGCGGGCCTGCTCCTGGATCGCAGGCAGCAGCGACAGGAACTTGGCGTAACACGCGAACACGGTTGACGGGCGGGTTTGTTTCGCACGGGCGATCATGGGGCAACCTCCTGATAGGTAAGGCCGCCCACGCCGGGCGACCGTGTGGGAGAACACAGTCGCCCCGGCACAGTGCCAAGGCGCAAGATAAACTTCAACGACCGGGCTTGTGGGCAAGTCAACGGGCGGTGAAGACAGCAGCCTTCGGCCAGGGATGTGCGGGTGCTGAAACGAGGAACAGTCACACCAAGGTGGCAGGCGGGACTGGGACGTGAGCCGGCGAACGGGCGTATAGGCGGCCTAGATTGAAAGCACTTTCAACTTAGGCCGGAAGGACAGCCGTCAGGCCGTGAAGACAGGGCGTTGCCACCTAAGCCTGGTCTCCATGTTATTTTGACACCGAAATGGGGTGGTATTTAGCATCCTGACCCGTGTGCGTCGCAGGCCAACGGCAGATCGCTCTAGCTGCCCCAGGCTCAGCGCAAGTCGCTTCGCAGGCCCCGTGACGACACCGCGTAGGATGGCGACAAGACAACAACCGGGTAGAATCCTGACTGAACTCCGAGAAAGGAAGAAGCATGACACGACACTACCGGCACTCGAACCGGCTGACCTGCTGGGTCGCAGGTCTCTTGTTGCTCTGCGATTGCACAGTGACCACCCTCGCTGCCCAGCCAGAGGGCGAAAGTCGCAGTACGCTCTTGCCCGGAACGGGCGAATGCCCTGCACTGACCCACGTGAGGATCTATCCGCGTACAGGATTCGCCGCGCGGATGGTGCGAGGCCGCTTCTCCGGATCGAACGCCGGGCAGACGACCGATTTCCAGACGCTGGTTGAGATCAAGGACCAGCCGGCCGAGGGCCAGTGGACGACGTTGCGGCTCGACAAGCCCGTACGATTCCGGTATCTGAAGTATGAGGCGCCGCCCAACAGTTGGGGCAACGTCGCCGAGATCGAATACTACAGCGGCGACCGCAAGATCTCGGGCACAGCGTTCGGAACAGCAGGATCGAAAGATCACCTCGGCAACGATTTCTCAAAAGCATTGGACGGAGACCTGACCACGTTCTTCGACGGCGTAGAACCGCACAATCAGTACGTGGGCATCGACCTAGGTGCACAGTCGCAAGCGGCAGCACCGGAGTTCTCGCCGCCATCGGGGAGTTGTGCAACGCCGCAGGAAGTCACCATTCGATCGATCACGCCCGGTACGCACATCCGCTTCACTCGCAATGGGGGCACGCCCAACGCCGAACACGGCGAAGAGTACAAGAAGCCGGTCAAGTTGGAGCAGGGAGCTGTGCTGGCCGCGGTGGCGTACACCGAACAGTTGGCTTGCAGCCCCGTGGTGATTGCCCCGTACCGCATCGGGCAACCCAGCCGGAACGAAAAACTGGTCCGTACGTTCCACATCGGCAACAGCCTGACGGATACCGTCGATGGCTGGTTCAAGCCGGTGGTGGAGAGCGCCGACCGCAGCCTGGACTTTCACCGCTTCACGATTCCCGGTGCGCCCACGGATTGGTTGTGGACGCATCCGGGCGGCGGGTTCGGCGACTCACACTATGCCCAGGCGTTTTTCGTCCTGGCACCGATCGACCACATCATCACGCAGCCATTCGCCGGCCACGACCGCTCGATCCCGAACGAAGCGGAACACAGCAGCAAGTTCTTTGAGGCGTGTCGGGAGCATAGCCCGGAGGTGCAAGCGTGGCTGTACGTGCAGTGGCCAGGCCCGGAGTTTCAGGATCGCTGGTCGCAGGGCAAAGGTGCCACTACGGAACTGCATCTCCAGCCTGCCCAGACTTGGCAAGCAGGCGTAGCCAATCACGTGGCCTACACCGAGGCCGTAGCGGAACTGATCAACAAGACGTACCAGGGCAAACCGGTTCGCATTGTTCCCGGCGGTACCGCCCTGGCGTTGCTGAAGACCGAGGTGGACGCCGGCCACGTGCCGGGCCTGAAGGACTTTTTCGCCGAGATCTTCGCGGACGGGATTCATCTCACGCCCAAGGGTCGCTATCTGATTTCGTTGGTCCATTACGCGTGCCTCTTCAGGGAAAGCCCGGACGGGAAGGCGTCGGCGCTGACCACCGGCCTGACCCCGGAACAAGCGGCGATCTTTCAACGCTTGGCCTGGCAAGCGGTGAAGGACTACAAGTGGGCCGGGCTTGCAACCCCCAGGTGAATTCCCGTGAACCGGAACCGTCACGAGACCGCTGCCGCGTTGCACAGATCCTACGTCGCGGCCCGCAGCTACTTCGGCTACACGCGATTGCCGGCCGGACAGCTTCCGGTGAATAGTTTGGCCGTCTCCCTGCGAACCTAGGTTGTTCGCAACCCGTTTCGCATTCCGTTCTCACCGGCCCTATGGGTCGGGGTGAGTAGCGGTAGCCCCGCGCACTCGCGCTGGAGGGAGTCGCCCGATGAGATCCTTGTGTCTGCCCGGCGTCGTCCTGGTATTGGCCTTCTCTTCGATGGCTTTGGCCAAGAGTGACGGTCTGCTCACACCGGGGCGACTGGAAGCCTGGAACCCGAAGCATCAGGCCCTCGGCCGCTGTCCGCTGAAGCACACCGACGTGCAGGCGGACATCTCAGGCTGTATCGCCCGCGTAACCGTCCGCCAGCAGTTTCACAACTCGTTTACCGAGAAAATCGAAGCCGTGTACGTCTTCCCGCTGTCGCAGGACGCCGCGGTGGACCGGATGACCATGCGGGTGGGCGACCGGACGATCCGAGGTGAGATCAAGGAACGGAGCGAGGCGCGGAAGATCTACGAGCACGCCAAGGCCCAGGGCCAAGTGGCTAGTCTGCTGGACCAGGAGCGGCCGAATATCTTCACCCAGGCAGTAGCCAACATCGAGCCGGGCGCACAGGTAGACATCACCATCAGCTACACCGAAACCTTGACATGGAAGGACGGCGAGTATCAGTTCAGCTTTCCGACCGTCGTCGGGCCACGCTACATGCCAGGGCAGCCGACCGGTTCGCCCACCACGGGCTGGGCTCCGCCCACTACCCTCGTCCCCGATGCCCACAAGATTTCGCCACCGGTCACACCTGAGGGAACCCGTGCCGGGCATGACATTTCGATCACGGTCAATCTTCATGCCGGACTTCCCCTGCGGCGATTGGACTCGCGGCTACACACGGTCGATGTGGAATACACGACACCCGACAAGAGCCAAGCGGTGATTCGTCTTCAACCGCAGCGGACCATTCCGAACAAAGACTTTGTGCTGCACTACGAGACGGCGGGCGACGAGATTGCCGACACGCTGCTCACGCACACGGACGAGCGGGGAAAATTCTTCACGCTCGTGCTACAGCCTCCCAAGCGGGTGCGGCAGCCAGCGATTGTGCCCAAGGAACTGTACTTCGTCGTCGACTCCAGCGGTTCGATGCAAGGGTTTCCCATCGAGACTGCGAAGCTGGCTATGCACAAGTGCATCGCCGGGTTGCACGAACGCGACACCTTCAACCTGATGACGTTTTCGGGACATACGAGCTATTGCTTCGAGCGCCCGATGCCCAACACGCCCGAGCACCGGGGGACCGCGTTACGTTTCCTTGAACATCTGAGCGGCAGCGGCGGAACAGAAATGCTGCAGGCGATCGAAGGCTGCCTCGCGAGACAGGACGATCCGGAGCGCGTGCGAGTGGTGTGCTTCCTGACCGACGGCTGCGTGGGCAATGACCTGGAAATCATTGACTCCGTGAAGCGGAACGCGGGCCGGGCCCGGGTGTTCTGCTTCGGCGTCGGAACAGCGGTGAACCGTTTTTTGCTGGACCGTATGGCCCACTTCGGGCGCGGCGAAGTGCAGTACATCCTCGACGAGCGAGATGCTGCCGGTGCAGCGGAAAAGTTCTACGAGCGGGTCCGGACACCTGTCCTGACCGACGTGAAAGTGGACTTCGGCGGCCTGGAAGTCTGCGAGGTCCAACCCCCGGAAATCCCTGATCTGTTCAGTGCCACGCCGGTGGTGATCAAGGGCCAGTACAGGGCGGCGGGCCAGGGCACGATCACGCTGACCGGCAAGACGGGCGAGGGGAAGTTTGAACGCAAGATTGCGGTCCATTTGCCGGAGGCAGAGCCAAAGAACGAGCCGGTGGCGCCGCTCTGGGCGCGGGCCAAAGTCGACGACCTGATGCCACGCGACTTGGCCGGCATGCAATCGGGCTCCCCGGACGCCACCGTGAAGCAAGGGATCTTGGAGTTGGGACTCCGCTATCAGTTGCTGACGCAGTTCACCAGTTTCGTCGCCGTCGAGGAGCAGCGGATTACCTCTGGCGGCGCACCGAAGACCGTATCGGTGCCCGTCGAGATGCCGGAAGGCGTGAGCTATGAGGGTGTTTTTGGCAGGGATGAGATCCTAGGGAGCAACGTCGGCGGGGGCGGCGTCGGAGTCGGTTTCGGCGGGCGTGGTGCCGGTTCAAGAAAAGTCCTGGTCGGTGGCTTTGGCGGTACGAAGCAAAGTGAGCGGACTGTCGCGTCGGCCTTGAATTGGTTGGCCCGGCATCAAAGGCCGGACGGTAGCTGGACCTTCTCGGCGCCCGCCGAGTCGGACAAGGGTTATGCCGATCCCGGTACGTGGAAGTCCGATCCCGCGGCGACCAGCTTCGCGCTGTTGCCTTTCCTTGGCGCTGGTCAGACGCATCAGTCCAAAGGGCCGTACCAGAAGAACATTGTGGCTGGCCTCGGCCGGCTGACCCGTCAACAGAAGGCGGACGGCGACCTCTCCGCGGACACCACCGACAAGAAGCGGCTTACCCATGCGTTGGCGACGCTGGTGCTGGGTGAGACTTACGGCCTGACCAGCGACAAGACGATCGGCGCGGCAGCTCAGTCGGCGGTCGACTTTTTGGTTGCCGCTCAGGACACGAAGACGGGCGGCTGGGCGGATGCTCCGGGGCAGGCTTGCACAGTCACGGCCACGGTGTGGCAGGTCTTGGCGTTGCAGAGTGCGAAACAGGCCGGGTTGAATGTTCCTACGGCAACACTGGAGAAAGCCTCAAAATTCCTGGACGCCGTGCAGGCCGACAACGGCGCGAAGTATGGCGAGACCGGCCCACACGACGTCAGCGATGGGGCCACGGCTGCCGGCTTGCTCAGCCGCTTGTATCTGAACCGGAAACAGAATGGCTCAGCCCGGTCCTTGGGCGGCAGATATCTGCCGCTGCGCTCGCCGGACGAGCAACCTGAGCCCCCAGCCTTGAAGGACGGCATCCAGTACCTGAGCCAGACCGGCCCGTCCGCGAAAGACGGCATCTACAATCTCCACGCCACCGTGTTCATGCACCACAGCCCGGGTCCGGAGTGGGATGCGTGGAATCGCCGCATGCGCCGGCAGTTGATCGACTCGCAGATCCGGTTGGACGCAGAGAGCGGCAGTTGGTGGAACCCTGACGACCTTCGGGCCGGCGAGGGCGGACGGCTTCTCCAGACCGCCGTCAACACGATGGTTCTGGAGGTTTACTACCGCTATCTGCCGCTCTATCACGTGACGCCGTAACTTTGACCCCTCACCAGCGGTCGTCTCACGAGGAACCAGCGGCTTTTCCGGCAATTAGCAGAACTCTTGGCTCGTGTTCGCCGTCTAGCTTGGTGCCCGTGGTAGAATTACACCATTCTTCCCAGCTTTCCCGTCGCGGCAGTTGTCGCAAGGTTCCGATGAGAGGTTCCCGTATGCGTTTTGCAGCCAAATTCGCGGTCGGCGTGTTCCTGTGCCTGGCTACCTGGCAGACCCAGGCGGCGGAGATCGGGTACCTGGAGGACTTCGCCCTGGCCAAGGACCGCGCCGTTCCGCTGCAACAGCTGATTCCGGGCACCGAAGACTACTATTACTACCACTGCCTGCACTTCCAGAACACCGAGCAGTTCGACAAGGTCAACGAACTGCTCACCGCGCCCGCCAGACGCTTCTTGCCCGGGCCTTCGCCCAGCATCCGAACCTGCAGGCCTGCGAAGACGAGGCCCTGGACTGGCTGGTCGCCACGGAATTGACCCCGGATCGACGGCGTCACCTGCTGGAACGCCTGCAGCGGCCCGACTACCCGCAGTTGCCGAAGGTGGTGGTCGACGATCTGAACTACCAGAACAGCGGCGGCTTCGGCTGCTTTGGGATTCACGGGCAGCTGTTGCTCGCCCAGCTGGACGAATGCCTGAAGCTCAAGCCGGACCTGCTCAACCAGCAGAACTTCGTCAACGTCTACCTGGCCAAGCTGCGTCCCAACGCCGACGTCGATTGGCGGCACGATCCGGCCGAGCACCGGGCGTATCTGGAGCGACTGTGGAGCTTCGTCCAGAAGCTGGCCCCGGCCCACAACTCACTGAAGGCCCACGTACTGTACCAACGGCTGGTCCTGGATCGCTCCCAGGGCGTCTACGACAAGCCGACGTTCATGGCCTACCTGCAGCTGCCACGCAACGCCAACTACATGAGCCGGAAGTTCATGGAGGTGGAGGACAATCGCCGCCACACAGCGGACTTGGCAGCCAATTTCGAGAACGTCACGCTGCTGCCGCCGGTAGGCAACGACGAGCCACTGGTCCGGAGCTACCTGCAGCAGTTCTTCGTCAAGGAAACCACCTACGAACCGTACACGTCGTGGGTGAATGACCTTCATCTGAAACGTATCTTCGCCGAGACCAAGATCGTCAACGGTCTGGGCGAGGGCGAGCAGTGGGCGGCAATGCTGTCGCCTGCCGAGTATCAGGCCCTAAAGGACCGCATCGACCTGGACTTCGCCGAGACCAACAAGCAGCAATTCGCAGCCGAAGACGCGGTCAGCCTGGATCTATCCGTCAAGAACGTGAAGACGCTGATCGTCAAGGTCTACGAGATCAACGCGGCCAACTTCTATCGCCAGAACCAGACGGACGTCAACACGGATATCAACCTCGATGGGCTGGTGGCCAACCAGGAGAAGACGTACGAGTATCCCGAGCCGCCGCTGCGGCGCGTGAGCCGGCATTTTGAGTTCGCGGAATTGACCAAGCCGGGCGTCTACGTGATCGACTTCATCGGCAACGGCCAGAGCAGCCGGGCCGTAATCCGCAAGGGTCAACTGCGGCATCTGGTGCGCACCACCACCGCCGGGCACATGTTCACGGTGCTGGACGAACAGAACCGTAAGCTGCCCAAGGCCACGCTCTGGTTTGGCGGACGGGAGTACACGCCCAACGACAAGGGCGACATCGTGGTGCCGTTCACCAACACACCGCAACGGCAGGCCGTCGTGCTGCAGCACGGCGACTTCTGCGCGCTCGACTACTTCCAGCACCAAGCGGAAGAATACTCACTGGCAGCCGGGATCTACGTGGATCGCGAGTCCTTGCTTCGGCGTCAGAAGGCGCAGGTCATAGTCCGATCGCAACTGTACCTGGACGGGATTCCGGTCACGCTCTCGGTGCTGGAGGACGTGCGTCTGGTGATCACGTCGACCGATCACGACGGCGTGGCCACAGCCAAGGAAATCAAGGACTTCAAGCTGTTTGAGGACCGCGAGGCGACTTACGAGTTTCAGGTCCCGCAGCGGCTGTCGCAGATCCGCTTCGAGCTGAAGGCCAAGGTCCAGAACCTGAGCCAGAACAAGAAGCTGAACTTGGCCGTGCAGGAGTCCTTCACACTGAACCAGATCGATCAGACGGAGAAGGTGGAAGGGCTGCATCTGCTGCGTGTGGCGGGCGAATACGTGGTGGATCTGTTGGGCAAGACGGGCGAGACGAAGGCGGACCGGCCGGTGCGGTTCGCCCTGAAGCATCGGGATTTCCGCGAGCCGGTGCAGGTGACGCTCCAGACCGATCCGCAGGGCCGTGTCCGCCTGGGACCGCTCTTGGATATCGCGTCGGTGACCGCTACAGGGCCGGAGGATGTCGCCCAGACCTGGACATTGGACCGCGATCAGCACACGTATTACCAGACGCTGCACGGCGTGGAGGGTCAACCGCTGGAGGTGCCCTATCTGGGCAAGGCCCAGGGAAAACCCGCACGAGACGAGGTTTCGCTGCTGGAACTCCGGTCGGATTCCTTCGTGGTTGATCGCTTCGAGTCGCTGGCGATTGATGGCGGCCTGCTGCGGATCACCAACCTGGCCCGCGGCGACTATGACCTGTGGCTGAAGAGGGACAACCAGCGGATTCGCATCCGGGTCGCTGCCGGCCAGCAGCGGGACGGGTATGTGCTGGCCGAGAACCGGCAGTTGGAGATCCGGGGCGAGCGCCCGCTGCAGATCGCGGCGGTGGAGACGGCCGAGGACGCCGTGACGATCCGCTTGCAGAACCCGTCGAAGTTCGCCCGCGTCCATGTGTTCGCCACCCGGTACGACCCTGCTTACGCGGCGTTCGGGTATCTGAGCCACGTGCGGGATGCCGAACCGAGTTGGCTGGAACCCAGAAAACTGGAAGCCTTGTACATCGCTGGCCGCAACATCGGCGACGAGTATCGCTATATTCTGGACCGCAAGTACGCGAAGAAGTACCCCGGTAACATGCTGGAACGTCCCAGCCTGCTGCTGAACCCGTGGGCCGTACGCAGCACGGAGACGGGCGAGCAAGTGGCGGCAGCTGGTGCTGATTTCGCGAAGAAGAGCGATCAGGCTGGCGGTGGCCAAGGCCGAGGTGAAGCCAAGGCTACTGCGGCTGCAGCCGGCGGTGATTTCGTCAACCTGGACTTCCTGGCCCAGGCGTCGGCTGTGCTGTTGAATCTGGCCGCTGACGAGAAGGGAGTGGTGTCGATCCCGCGTCAGGAACTCGGCCCGCACCAGCACCTGCACATCGTAGCCGTTGATCCGCGTAGCACGGCGTATCGGTCGGTGTCGCTGCCGGAGGCCAAGGCTGCGTTTGTCGACTTGCGGCTGGCGAACGCGCTGGACCCGAAGCTGAACTTCGCGCAGCAGAAACAGATCAGTGTGGTGGACGGCAAGCAGCCGTTTGTCATCGCCGACATCACCTCGGCTCGGCTGGAGACCTACGACAGTCTGGCCAAGGTCTATTCGCTGTACGTCACGATCAGCAACAACCCGACGCTGATCGAGTTCGGGTTCCTGATGAACTGGCCGAACCTAAAGCCGGAAGAGAAGCGAGTGCAGTACTCGAAGTACGCCTGCCACGAACTGCACTTCTTCCAGTACCACAAGGACCCGGAGTTCTTCCGCACGGTCGTGCAGCCGTACTTGAAGAACAAGAAGGACAAGCAGTTTCTGGATCATTCGCTGTTAAGCGACGATCTGGCTGCCTACGTCCAACCCTGGAGCTACGCCCAACTGAACGCCGCCGAACGGATTTTGCTGTCGCAGCGTGTGGTAGCTGATCGGCAGCACACGGTACGCGACACCTCCGACCGCTTCGCCTTGATCCCACCCGACGTTGAGCGATTCAACACCCTGTTCGAGACGGCGATGAAAGGCAGTGCGCTGGAAACGGGCGACGCACTGGGGATCGATGCGGCCCAGAAGCTGGCGGAAACCGGAAGGTTTCAGTTCGGAGCGGGTGTGAATGCGGACGCGGGAATTACAGGCGCCGTGGTGGTGGATGAACGTGCCCCCCGAGCAAACAAAGCGGCTACGCTGGCAGCCCCTGCGCTCCAACTTTCGGACTTGTCTGCCGCCGCTGCCGACGCCCCCGCAAGACCTGAAGGCAAGGCCGCTCAGCCGATGGAGCAGGAGAAGATGTTGGGCGCCCTCCGCCAGTCCGAGAGGCGACTGAAGTCCTCAGAGTTGTCAAAGAGAAAGGCCGATGACAAGGCCGAGGAGTTCCTCGAACGGGACGCAGCGGCACGTGCCGACGCTCGTCAGTTCTATCGCAAGTTGGACAAGACGCAGGAGTGGGCCGAGAACAACTACTACCACCTGCCCATCGACCAGCAAAATGCCGACCTAATCACCGTCAACGCCTTCTGGCGGGACTACGCGCAGTTCGATCCGAGCAAGGGTCAGAAGTTCCGCTCGGTCAATTTCGCCGAAGCCTCGCACAACTTCCCGGAGATGATGTTCGCGCTGGCCGTGCTGGACCTGCCGTTCGCGGCCGAGAAGCACGAGACGAAGTTCGATCAGGCCCAGATGACGCTCACGCCGGGCTCGCCGCTGATCCTGTTCCATGAAGAAATTAAGCAGGTTCCGGCTGCGAAGGAACAGACTCCGATCCTGGTCAGCCAGAACTTCTTCCGCCACGGCGACCGCACACAGCAGGTGAACAACGAGCAGGTGGACAAGTTCGTCACCGACGAATTCTTGGTCGGCGTGGTCTATGGCTGCCAAGTCGTCGTCACCAATCCGACCTCGTCGAAGCAAAAGCTGGACGTGCTCTTGCAGATCCCGCGCGGCGCGATCCCCGTGCTGAAGGGCCGCGAAACCCGCAGTGTCCACATCGACCTGGAGCCGTACCACACCCAGACGCTGGAGTACCACTTCTACTTCCCGGCGCCCGGCGAGTTCCTACACTACCCGGTCCAAATCTCCAAGAACGAACAGTTGGTGGCCCATGCGGCGCCAGTCACCTTGAAGGCCGTGGCCAAGCTCAGCCGCATCGACACCACCTCCTGGGATTACCTGTCGCAGTTCGGCACCAGCGAGGACGTGCTGAAGTATCTGCAGCAGGCCAATCTGCATCGCACGAACCTCGACAAGATCGCCTTCCGCGTTCAGGACAAGGCGTTTTTCGGCACGGTGACCGGACTGCTGGCTCAGCGTCACGCCTACAGCGACACGCTGTGGTCCTACTCGCTCAAGCACAACGCGCCGGCCGCCGCTCGTGAGTATTTGCAGCACGCGGACGGTTTCGTCGGCCAATGCGGAGCCTTCATCGACAGTCCGCTGCTCACCATCGACCCAGTGGCCCGCCGCGCGTACCAGCACTTGGATTACCGGCCCTTGATCAACGCCCGCGCCCATCAGCTGGGGCAGCGACGCCAGATCGTCAATGACCGGTTCCATGCCCAGTACCACCAACTGCTGAAGATCCTCAGCTACCGGGCCGATCTGAATGATGCGGAACTCTTGGCGGTGACCTACTACCTGCTGCTGCAGGACCGGATCGACGAGGCCCTGGTCACGTTCGACCGAGTGCGTGCCGAACAGTTGGCGACGCGTCTGCAGTACGACTACTTCGCGTCGTACCTGGCGATGGTTCGCCAGCAGCCGCAGCAGGCCCGCGAGATTGCCGCGAAGTACGCCCAGTATCCGGTGGACCGCTGGCGCGACCTGTTCGCCGCTATGCTCGCCCAACTGGACGAGATCGCCGGCCAGGACACGAAGGTCGTCGACAAGGAAAGCCGCACGGAGGTCCAGACCAAGCTGGCGTCCACCGAGGCCAGCTTCGACTTCCAGGTCGAGGCCAAGAAGGTCACGCTCAACTACCAGAACCTGAAGCAGGTCCAGGTGAACTACTACCTGATGGACATCGAGTTGCTGTTCAGCCGCAATCCGTTCGTCCAGCAGTATTCCGGCCAGTTCTCGAACATCCGGCCCAACCTGACGCAGACGGTGGAGTTGCCGCCAAAGCAGGCCGCGCTCACGTTCGAGCTGCCCAAGCAGTTGCACAGCAGCAACGTGCTGGTCGAGATCACCGGCGCCGGCCAGACCAAGTCGCGGGCCTACTACGCCAATGCCTTGGCGGTCCAGGTCGTGGAGAACTACGGCCAGATCCACGTCAAGCACAGCTACACGGGCAAGCCCCTGGCGAAGGTGTACGTGAAGGTCTACGCCCAGATGCAGGACGGCGCGGTGAAGTTCTACAAGGACGGGTACACCGACCTGCGTGGGCGCTTCGACTACACGTCGCTGAGCACGAACGAATTGGACTTCGTGAAGAAGTTCTCGCTGCTGGTGTTGAGCGAAGAACATGGGGCGGTAGTGCGGGAAGCCAGTCCGCCGCAGCGGTAGGTAGCCTGTCTTCATTACGAAAGCGATCCCGGCGATGAGCTACGAAGACCAACCGCGTTCGTCATCTTCTGGAACGGTCATCGCTGTCGTGGCCGTTGTCGTTCTGTTGATGATGGGTGGGCTTCTGGTTCTGGGCCTCGCCGGGTTCTTCTTCTTGCGACTGAGCGTGGCGCCCCAGTTCGTTGAGCCGCCGCCACCGCCGGTCTTGGAACAGCGAGTCACAGCCGAACCCGCGCGCCCAGTCGAGTTGGCTGCCGAAGGAAAGGCCCAGGAAGTGGCCGAAGTCTCGTCGCCCGCGGCGGTCACTCGCAAGATCACGGTGAGACTCGATCAGCATGGGAAGATCTTGGCCGATGGTCAGACGATGGACCTTGACGGATTGAAGAATCTGCTGGTCAAGGCCCGTGAGGACGGCACGATCCGCCTGGAAGTCGTCGTCGAGGTGGACCGCCAGTGCCTGTTCGAGCATGTCGCTGCCGTGCAGGCCATTTGCAAGGAGGTCGGTGTCGATAATGTCCAGGTCCAGGCGTTGACGGCATCATCTGATTGATCTGCTGTGATCGAGCAGGATCGCCTTACTGGTCGCGGATTACCGCCCTCCCTGCTGCGGGAGTCGCCTGCCGGCGCAACAGAGGCGGCAAGATGGTGAAGTTGAAAACGAAAACGGCGATGGCATCTTCAACGCGTGGTGTCGACCTCGTCTAAGTCGCTTCGGTGTGTCGTCCGAAGCAGATAAGCCCCTCCAAACCCGGCCGCCTCTTGTTTTCTCCGTAGTCGCGAGGCGGTTGTGCCGTCGCGATACCTACGCTGCGAGGGTCGATGGTAGCGGAAAGCAGGAAGAGGGACTGAGCGAACCTTACGCCGACGCACTCGAAGGGAAGAACCCGTACCTATCACGAGCTTCCGATCCAAACCGAATGTGTTTGATTTTCTCGGCCAATGAATCAGGAGGCACTTTGTTGTCGATCACGATCACCTGCTGATCCTTGAACCGCTCCGCAATCTCCTCAAAAAAAGCGTTTTGCACTTCAAGAGAAATCTTGTCTGTGTTCCCCGCCGAGTCCTGCCCGCCGTGCGCTGTCAGCGGCGAATCGAGAACGACGAAGCCGGGGTGCGGCAGTGATTTCTTGACGCAGTATTCCAAGATGGCGAGGCTCAAGGCTGACACGATCAGCCCCCGTACGGCCTTCCCAAACGACTCGCGCAGGCGACCACCGACACGAAGATCAAACGCGTCCCAATCAAAATCGACAACTAGGTCCCCGGGCGTGTAGTGCCACCCCCATGACACGAGTAGCTGCTCGATGATTTTGCACAGGTCTTTGACGGGTTGTTCGCCAATCTGGGTTTCAGGGACATCCTCCTGCGTAACTACCGCCGAGACTTCCGGACCGATCTGCTCCCTCAACCAGTCCCGTTGATGCATCAAAGCCATTCTATTGGCCGCGTTTGGGGCGTCGCGAAGTACCAAGGAAATCGCACCATCCGCCCGTGAGAGATTCGACTCAAGCTCGCGATAGTCTGCGTTGAGCGAGGCCAGCGTGGACGCAGCGTCTTCTGCGACTTGTTCCGCGTTCGCGACCTCACCGCCGACAATAACCAGCTCGTGATCCAGGTCTCTCGAAAGCGAACGAATCTTCTCGGCTTCTCGACTGCACGCCTGCGTGATCGAGTTAAGATCGACCGTCTGAGCGCTGTCCGCTGATTCCCAGTCGCGTTCGCAGGTGGGGCATGGTACATTGTCGAGCTGATTCAGGTAATGCGTGGTCTCAGCAATGGCTTCCAATCGGCGAAGGTCGGTGGCGTAGTACGAAGATAGGAGTCGTAAGCGGGAGCGTAGTTCGCTCCGCGCTATCGCGGCTGACCGTGCCTCGGTCAACCGACGCTGGAGTTGTTCGCGTCGAGCAAAAACCACGTTAAGGCCAGAAGACAACTGAGCTATCGTCGTCCGATGGGCTTCAATTTCGGCGGTAAACCTCTCGAATGCGTCTCCCGCGGGATTCAAAGCATCACTCTCTCCCAAAGACTCCTCGATCTGTTCCAGCAAACCCGACAACAACGCTCGCTTGGAATCGTCTAGTTGGGCCTTGTCCTGTTCGACTCTTGCTACCGGCGGGTTGGCCCTGGCGTCGACTTGGACGGCGAAGGCGTCGTGGTACGCGGTATCGCTGAAGCCCTTGTCCCCCAATAGGGGCGAATCGTCTCGGTTCATGCGGCCTTCATCCACCAGCGCCATGTGAACGACGTGCCGCACGGTGAGGCTTACAACATCGCCCTTCGCGCTGGATCGTAACTTGGTCGCTTCGACCCCAAAGATCGCTAGCCACATGGACGAAATGTTCTCGCTCTTGGCGGCGTGACTGATGCTTATCTTTCGCCATTCTTCCTCCGCGGGAATTTCGCTATCTGCGTCGAAATAGGGGGATGCATAGAAGCGAGGGCTATCGAGCAGCCTCTTGACCGCACCTCTTCGGTCGTCATCGAGGGTGAAGTAAAGCCAAGCCGCAGTATACCCCGCAGACTCCGGTACATCTCTCTTTGGCCGCTTCTTGGCCCCGAAGAGAAAGTCAAGACACTGGAATGCATACGTTTTTCCGCGGTCCTCTGGCCCCGAAACGACATTCAGTCCACGCTGGAAATCGAGGGTGGCGGCCATGAGATCGCCGTCGGTCAACTCCAGGCGGTTGAGCATGATCCGGCTCATTACGTTCCCCCTCGTAGGAGCGACTCGTTAACGAACTCACCTCCCCAATCGCGAAGGTGGCGATTTGCGAAGCCGGATAGATCCTCGTCGGCCATCTTACTGAACACGCTTACGACCCACTTGCCTCGCTCGCAAAGGGCGCGGACGTAGTCACTCTCCAGCAATTCGAGGAACGCCTGGCTCAACTCGGTCGTTACGTACGAGATCCCGTCGCTTCCGAACCGTGGCTTTGCCAGCCCCTTCGTCATCAAGAGCCTCAATCCGGCGGCGAGGGTTACGCGGCGCACAAGCAGTTCACCGGCCCGATGCGGGGTTGGCGGATGCAAGCTTTCGGGTTGATCCGTCGACGAAGACAGTCGGGCAACGACGTCCGCCGGAACGTCGCCGGAATGCACGAGCAGGTAGTCGTAGATCACCAGTCTGCGTAAGTCGCACCCGGCAGGGGATGCCGCACCCAAAAGGACCATCGCTCTAACGCCACACTCCACCGGACTATTGAACGGGGTGGTCGACTTCTCATCGTTTTCAAGCATTTGTGGTCTCCGCCTTCGGCTTGCGTACCCACGTCAAATCTCCTTCGTTGGCCAGGTAGTGGCACAACCCCGTCCTATCCTGCACCTTCAATTCATTCCCAAGGTCATTCCCTCCGATCACGACCGTACCGGCTCTTTCGGTGACCGCCACCACTCGTGCATACCCGTCCGTGTAGTTCGCGCGCGCGGTGCTGATGACCCCGTGGTACATCTGCTTCAGGAGGTCCGTGTCCGTCCCGATCGGGAACGTGTCCCGTCCCAGGCGGAGCAGCTGCTCCGCGTAGAAGAAGCACTCGCGCGACTCCCGGAAGTGTGACCTAATCTCTTCGTGCGGCTCTAGGTGGATTGCCCCAAAACCGTCGGGAGAGTACTTCAGGTGTTCGGCGTACGCATCAAAGAGGGCGCTGACGTATTTGGTTTCGATGGCTGTCGGAGCGTCCGGGATCGGGCCGAGCGGGTCGCGGACGAACTTGCGGTAGCCGAAGAACCACGGGTAGTACGGGGTGCCCTCGATGTCCTTTACAAGCTCCCGCGGGGTTTTGTGGGAAACGATCTGGAACGGGAACTGACCGACGTAGTCGAGTAGCTTCCCGTTCAGTTCAACCGCGGTCGAGCTGATATTCTCCCTGCACTTGTCGTTCCAGCTTGTGATCAGTCCATCTCGCAAGAGACCGGGGTTCTCAATCATGTCCTGAAGTTTCGGCCCCACGCCGTGCTGTGCCACGAAGTAGAATTCGCGAGGGCATCGGTAGCCCCCATTCAAAGGGCCAAGGAACGAATAGTAGCAGAGCTTGCCGAGTTCCAGCCACGCCTCATTCGGCGCGAGCTTGTCGGCGTAACGCTTACACTGGTAGCTGTCCCATTCCCCTTGTTCATCAGTGGCATACGCCCGGATGTCCCGACCCTTGTCCCCCGCCCCCGCGGCCCACACCACCTTCCCATACTTCGGCTGGACACAACTGAAGACCCATTCGTGTGCGAACAGTTCAAATAGATCGGGGTTCCACGTGCTGATGACTTCTACGGGGTGAGCGGCAGCTCGGCGTAACAAATCCTGCGTGCTCGGCCGTACGCCACGGTTCGGTGGCGGAATGGGGACGTACGTCGGCGATGGGATTGCAGGGGCAGCTTTCACGTTCCCCTCTTCTGGTTGAGCAAGCGGGTCGCTCAGCAAAGAATCCAACAATAATACTCGGGAATGGTCGCGATCACTAGTGGCGTTCGAGTCTGCGGTTTCCGCATACGTGAACGTTCTAATTTACGCCACCTCGAAACGTTTGCGTATTCGAGACAGCTACAGAGTTTGGGACGATACCGAGATGTCATCGCTGGCTAGATACGCGTTCAACGATTCGGTCACATCGACCGATGGGTATCCTCGCAGACACATGGCCGAATTTTAACATGTCGGAGGGCCGCCGACGATGGGACGCGGCAACATCCCTGAAGTCGCGACGGGGCGCTGAAGGCGATTATTCCGGCAGGGCCCTGCACCGCATCGTCCGCCAACGTATCCGCGCGGTTCCAGGCGTTAACGACGTCGCCCGACTAATGTCCCATCAGGGCATGATCGCCTGCGTGAACGTGGATTACCGAGAAACCGGTGGCGTGGCAGCCTGCGTGTGTTTCCAGGCTTGGAGCGACGGCACGTCGGCGTCGGAAGCACTCGTGCAGATCCGCGGCGTCGCGCCGTACGAGTCTGGCCAGTTCTATCGCCGAGAGTTGCCGTGTATCCTTGCTGTCTTGAAGTCGCTGCTTGAATCACCCCAGGTAGTCACCGTCGATGGCTACGCTTGGCTCGGAGTACGGCAACCGGGACTTGGGGCACACCTGTACGAGGCGCTGGGGCGGCGGGTCGCTGTCATCGGCGTGGCGAAGACGAGGTTCGTGCGGGCGGAACCCGTGTATTTGATCCTGCGTGGCCGGAGCCGATGTCCGCTGTACGTCACCGCCGTGGGGATGGACTTGGCCGAGGCGGCCAGCCATATTCAGGCGATGCACGGGCCGTATCGGATTCCGACGCTGCTCAAACGTGTCGATCAACTGAGTCGTGGTAAGGTAGTTACATCGGTCTGATCTTGGACTGGAACCCGTGGCACCAAGCAGTTAGGACGGCGGCCGATGAACACGGATAACGGCGACCGACCGTCATTGACTCGCCGCCGCAGGTTCGCGCTGGTGGCTTCCGCGGTATCCTGTGCAGCGATTGCGCTGTGCTACTGGCGGCAGCCCGATTGGCTCGCTCCTGTAACGCTGGTGCCCGCTTGGTGTTGGTTGGTGCCTGTGTTGATCCTGACCCGACTCGGCTTCACTCGGAGGCATCGGCGTTGGTGCCTGTTGGTACTGACGCCGTGGATCGGATTTGCGGGACTGTTCGTCGAGGAAGTCCGCACGGTGCTCCTTCTCGGCAGTTCGCCCACGGCGGCCTGGCAGGCTGCTCATGCGCGTGGCCATGCCGTCCGCGTGGTATCACTGAATTGCTTCCTCGCCAACGCACGGGCTGCGGCCGAAGTGGCAGCCTATGAACCGGACATCGTCTTGTTGCAGGAGTCGCCGAGCCGCGAACACTTGGAGTCGCTATCCCGCGACATGTTCGGTGCCGAGGGAGCTTTCCTGTGGGGAGGCGACACGGCGATTCTCACGCGTGGGCAACTTGCGCCCCGCAGTGTGGACAGCACGTCGCACTTTGTTCACGCTGCCGTCACGCTGCCGAGCGGATTCCAGGCGGAGGTGATCAGCGCACGCCTGAATCCGCCGGTGTTCCGGCTCGATTTTTGGATGCCCAGGTTTTGGATCGATCATCACAACAACCGCCTCAAACACCGCCGCCAGATCCATGACGTGATGGACGAACTTCGCAACGTATCTTCGACGAGTCCCTTGATCATCGGAGGCGACTTCAATGCGCCGCCAAACGACGGCGCCCTCGCCCAACTACGACAACGGCTGCGCGACACATTCCGTCAAGCGGGGCGTGGATGGGGGAACACGGGTACCAATGGTTTCCCGTTGTTTCGCGTCGACCAGATTTGGGCCAGTGGAAATCTCCGCGCCGAATCCGTGTACGCCCAGCGAACGATCCACTCCGACCACCGCATGGTCGTCTGCGATCTGGTTCTCGACGAGTAGTACCGGGACGCTCGGGTGAAGGCTTGTGAGTGCAGCGGAAACCGCGGTAACGTGACATGGCACCTTTATCCGCGGTCCCCCCTTCTTCAGGCCGACGAGCGTCCTCATTTTCCTGGCTGCCAGACCACGGCTTTCAGACGGATCAAGTCCTGCGTTTCGTGAATCTCAAAGAACTGAGCCAGTTCCTTGGGCGAGTCATTCGGGGCATGGAGGACGAGCATCGGCTTGCCCTCCAGCGAGTGAAACACCATGCAGTGGCCGCCGCCTTCGTACAGCGGCTGGCGATCCTGTGTCCACGGTCCCTGCATGGTTCCGCTGCCGGAACGCGCAATTCCGACCGCGTAGCCCCGCTCGCCGAAACTGGACCAGAGCATGAGCAACGGACCGCTTTTCAAGCGATAGAAGCACGGTCCATCCGTCACGTACTTCCCCGGCTGGACCGGTCGACACCAGGGCGCGTCCGAGGCCCGGAATAACAGGATCGGTTCGCCGACGGGCTGCGAGAGGTCGTCTGCCAACCGAACCGCGTTCATCGTGCCGTCAGCGACCTGGACCCACTCGTGGCAGAACACCATCCAAGGCTGGTTGTCATCGACGTACAGCGTCCCATCCAGGGCCATCCAGTCATGCGGCGTGGCAGCGGCGTCGGTGTGAGCGTGGAAAGGCCCCAGGGGACCGTCTGCGACGAATACCTGCGTGCCGCGTTTGGCACGCTCCGCACTGAGTGTCCCGAAGAGGTAGAACTTGCCGCGATAGGCGTGAATCTCCGGCGCCCAGAAGTCGCGATCGGCCCAAAATCCGGCGGGCGGCGTGAACACGGTGACCGGGGTCTGCCAGTGCCGCAGGTCCTTGCTGGTGTAGCACTCCCAGCCTTTCGTTCCCCGCTGCCGATTGCTCATGCTCGCGACCATGATGTACCGGGCGTTCGGGACGTCCGTGAAAACGAACGGATCGCGGATGCGCAAATCGGCCACATCGAGCAGAACGGCGTCGTTGGCCAGAGCATCGCCGCGGTTTTTGTCCGCGGCGCAAACCAGCAACACGACCGCCAACACCGCGTGCGTCGATCGACTCATAGCCCAACTCCTGGTTCTGGCTCGTTGGTTCAACCCGGCGTGATTCTACCGCAGGGGCGACCGGGATTGAACCAAACCCGGTGACAGATGCTACATCCGTCCCGCAAGCAGGATCTGCCGGACCGCGTGTTGGCGGAAGGCGAAGATCCGACCGAGTTGCCCACGGACCAGCGGATACGCGAACTCCCCCAGGGGAAACAGCGGCAGCCGGTAGTCAACCTGGTCGTCGATCACGGTCTGCCCGTCCGATTCAGAAAAACGATGCGTATGCACCCACCGCCTGTACGGCCCGCGCAGCTGCTCGTCCACGAACTCGTGTGGCGGGTCCCACTGGGCGATCCGTGTCAGCCAGGAAAACGGGACGCCGAACAGCCGTAGCCGGTACTCGATGAGCGTGCCTTGTTGGATCTGGACCGGCTGCGGCGTGACGATCTGGAAACGCAGTTCCGGCGGGGTGATCCGCTCCAGGTTCACGGCGTCCGCGAAGAACGGGAACACCTCGTCAAGCGGCAGGGGCAAGGTCATCGAGCATCGCAGGACGTGCATAACGGCTCCAGGCTGCGCGGGGGATCGTACCCTTTGTTGGCGAATTGTACCGCCCGTAACCAGCCGCTGACATAACCAGCCGCCGCGATGATTTCTGATTCGGTCGGGTAAGGTTAGAATGGCAATGCCCACGACCGGTTGAGATCGCCCTCGCGGAGATTCGACGATGTCTGCGCACACGCTGACGACGACCTTGAGGTTGCTGCCCTTGGCTCTGGCCGGTTGGTCAGCGGCGGAAGCCACGGCTGGCGATTCCCCTGCCGGCACGGTGGACCTGGGGAGGCTGACATCGCCCGTCGTGATTCAGGGCGACGACGACACCGGCTACCGCGATCCGGCGGCGGTCTACCACGACGGGACGTTCTACCTCTACATGACCCTAACCACGACCGACCCGGACGGGCTGATCTATGCCCAGACGGCCTGGAGCAAGAGCCGGGACCTGTTGCACTGGACCGAGCCCAAGCCGTTCACGCCGAAGGATCGCTCCAAGAACTACTCCAGTCCGGGGAACGTCATCCGCGACGGCGAGGATTTCGTTCTCTGCCTTCAGACTTATCCCACGCCGCAGAAGCCGACGCCTTCCAGCAAGCCCGGTGCCCCGCGCTGGGTCATGCAGTACGGAGATGACACAGCCCGGCTGTGGACCATGCGCAGCCGCGATCTGGAACACTGGGGCGAGCCGGAGTTGCTGCGGGTCAAGGGACCGGATGTGCCCCAGGAGCAGATGGGCCGACTGATTGATCCTTATCTCCTGCGGGACAAGGACGACACGTCGCGATGGTGGTGCTTCTACAAGGAGAAGGGGCAGGTTCGCTACTCCTGGTCCAAGGACCTGAAGGCGTGGACTCCGGCGGGCATTGGCGCCGGCGGCGAGAACCCCTGCGTCATCGTGGACGGCGACGAGTACGTCTTGTTCTACGCCCCGCAAACCGGCGTTGGCGTCAAGCGGTCGAAGGACATGAAGACCTGGCGGGACTGCGGCGTGCTCACCTTGGGCCTGGAAGATTGGGACTGGGCCAAGGGGCGG
>JAPLNJ010000728.1 GCA_026692885.1 Planctomycetota bacterium
CAGAGCGGAGCGGCGTAGCCGCGTAGCGCCGCCCTGGGTTACGAGCGGATTGAGAACACCAGCCCTGAAGGGGCGAAACAAGCCTTGGCCGCATCGGACGAACAATGCGTGCGAGATGAACCGTTTTGTTTCGCCCTTTCAGGGCTACCGTGCTGAATCGAATCCGTACCCAGGGCGGCGCTCTGCGGCTGTCGCCGCGACGCTCTGCCCTGGGCTGATTTGTTTTGGCCCCTTTGGGGCGGAAGAGTAGCGGATCACGCCGGCCTCCACCGGGAAGCCTTCCCCTGCCCCAAACGCGGAATAGAAACGGGATCAAATCAATTGGCCTTGACAGGCACAAACTGCCCCCAGCCGGCGGTCCGTCTATGCGAAACCGGAAAACCCCCTTCTTGACACCACCAGCCGCTTGGTGCTAGCAGTGCCGCGATCGCCCCCGAGAAGCTCCCGACGTAAGTCGGTGGGAGTGTTCCCGCCCTGTGCCTAACCCGGAGCCCCATATCCGACCGGGAGCTTCTCGGACGGGATCAGCTGGCAGTGACGGCATTTCGCAGTGTTACGATCAACGCCGGCTAAACTTGGCCTTGATTGTAACCTTGCGAAATGCCAGCAGCAGGGGGGGCGGCTAGGGTGAGGCGAGCGGCAAGGCGCTAGCCGCCGGTGGCGTTCGGAACCGGCGGCTAGCGCCTTGCCGCTCACGCATCTCGCCCCCAACTCGGGGCGAAAACCTGGGATCACGATCAGGGCGTTGTCCCGATCTGTCGTATGCGCCCCTGCGGGGCAAGCAGCGAAATAGGCTCTCGCCCTTGCCACTGTGCCAATTTCTCAGGTCAACCCCAACTTTGCATCGCCCTAGTTTCCTGCCGCACGGTCACCGCAACCGGCGATTGCGGCGGACGCGGCGTTGCAGATAATCGGCCATCGTTTCGGCCAACGGGCGGCTGGTATCCACCAGCACCCGCTCGCAACGATTCCGCTCGGCCACCTGCTCCAAGCGGTCCCCGAACCGGTGCAACGCAGTCAGGTAGGCCTGCCGCAGATCCTCGGGTTGGGCCAGCAGTTCCTCCGGAATCTCCAGCCCCACGAACTTGGTCATGGCATCGAACTTGAACTCCAGTTCGTCGTGATGCAGGACGTGGATCAGCACCACCTCGTGGCGGTTGTACCGCATCCGCTGTATGGCCGCTTCGATCTGGTCCAGGTCGGCGAAGAAATCGCTGAAGATGAACACAATCTCGCGGCGTCCCATACGCCCAGCCAGTTCGTTCAAACAGGCGGCCATCTCGGTCTTGTCGACCGGCTGGACCTCGTCCAGATGATGGGTCATGCGGATAATCTGATCCATCGAATTGCTGGGCGGGACGAAGCCGCGGACTTGGGAATCAAATGTCGCCAGCGAGGCCTTGTCGCTCTGCCGCAAGATGGCATAGCCGAGCGTGGTCGCCATCTGCGCCGCATACAGCAGTTTCTGTTCGCGGCCTTCGCCGTACCGCATCGAGGCGCTGACGTCCAGCAGCAGGTGGCAGACAAAATTCGTCTCCAACTCGTACTGTTTGACGAAGTACTTATCGCGGTTGAAGTACACCCGCCAGTCAATGTGTTTGGGATCGTCTCCGGGGGCGTATTCCCGGTGTCCCGCGAATTCGACGGCGAAGCCGGAAAGGGGCGACTTGTGAGCGCCCGCCAAGTTACCGATCACCAACCCCCGCGGATCAAAATGGCGATCGCCAATTTGACTGAGCACCTCCGGGTCGAGGTAACGGGACAGGACGCTCTTGGCCATGATGGTTCACCTTTCGTGTGGACTAACGCGGCTTGTGGCCGCAACCAAACTTATTAAACCGCGACCGGATACCCGGTCGCGGGTAAGCGAAATTGCGCGCACCGTGCGCGCCTCACACAACCGCAGATTCTAACTCTCCGCCACCTGGTAGGCACGGGAACGGAACAGGAAGTCAATAATATTTCCCTCGTGGGGCTGGAGCCAGTCAATTCGCGTCGTCGGGATCGGACCGATGTTCAGCCGGTCAATGTGTGTGGCGTCGCCCGCGGCGCGAATCAGGGTGGGGTTTCGAGTGATCACGGTGGCGATCAGCGTCGAACCAATCTTAGCGAACATTTGACTCTCGGGACAGCAGACCACCGTCGTGAAGGGGAACATGAATTCTTTCTGGACGATCGCGGCTTCCGGGGATGCGTTGTGAGCGATCGCGTCAGGCAGTCCAGGATGCGGCCCATGTTCTTCAGCACGAAGGCGTTCTTGGTCATGTTGGCCCGGCAGATCGACTCATGGAACTGCCACTGCACCGTCTCGCAGGTGTGCGCGTCGAGTTGGTCCCGGGCTGTCTTGGGAAGCGTCTCCAAATCTCCAGGCATGCGGAAAGTCCTCCGGGAGTACAGGCGGCGGGAAAGTCGTGGGTGCGGCGCTGGCTGCGTTGAAAGTACCGCAGCTCACGGCGGAATACAAGCGACCGACATCGCGTTCATAAACTCCCGGCACGACGAAGCGAGCTACCAGCACCAAACGGGTTTTCGGGCTGGTGTCGTCAAGCATGAGATTTGGCGGTTCGGCAGGACGCAAATTCGGACGGCTTCGGAGAGCCGTCCTACGCGGTGTCGTCAATAAGATTTAGCGGTTCGGCATGGGTGGCGTCGCGAGACGAGGGTCTGTCGTTCAAATTTCATCTTTCGCGGCGGAGACGTCTCGTCAGTACGGGGAGCATTGTCGCCGCGAAAGACGAAATTTGAAGGACAGACCCCAGTCGCTGTCGCGACTCGGAAAACCATCAGGTCTCAAAGTGAACGTCAACCGGCCTCGCAACCGTTTGGTGCCAGTTGCAGCCTGCCGCTGACAGTGGTATCGTTTTCTTGTGACCCGTGGCCTAACGCGGCCTAGCGGTCGCCACCAAAGTAGGTCAGGCTTTCCAGCCTGACTCAAACGAATATCAGCCTGGAAAGGCTGACCTACAAAGAGCCCAAGGAGAGCACTCATGAACCGCAGGCCATCGACGCGCCGCGAATTCTTGAAGACCACGTCCGGCTTGTTTGCCGCAGGAGCCGTCGCCCCGTATTTCCGGACCAGTTCCCTGGCCCAAGCCGCAGCCGCCAACGACAAGTTGCGAGTCGGCTCGATCGGTGTCGGCGGGCGCGGCAGCGGAATCGGCCATGAGGCCGGGGGACGCGGAAACATGGTGGCTTGCGCCGACATCGACCATCCGCATGCGGAGAAGTTCGCCGCCAAGTACGACGGGCGATGCGAGATCTATAGCGACTACCGCGCGCTCCTGGACCGCAAAGACGTCGACGTGGTGACGATCGGTACGCCGGATCACTGGCACGCAAAAATCGCCATCGAGGCCATGCAGGCCGGCAAGGACGTGTACTGCGAGAAGCCGCTGACCTTGACCATTGCTGAAGGCCAGCAGATCTGTCAGGTGGTCAAGGCGACCAAACGGGTATTCCAGGTCGGCACGCAGCAGCGCAGCGACGGTCGCTTCCTGCTGGCGATCGCTATTGCCCGCAGCGGGCGACTGGGCAAGACCCTCAAGGCGACCTGTTCGATCGGTGGCGCGCCCTCCGGCGGTCCCTTCCCCACGGCCGAACCGCCCCAGCAGTTGGATTGGGACTTCTGGCTCGGACAATGCCCGGTCGTACCGTACACCAAGGAACGCTGCCACGGCAATTTCCGTTGGTGGCTGGAGTACTCCGGCGGCAAATTGACCGACTGGGGCGCCCACCACGTCGACATCGCGCTGTGGGGCCTGGGCCACGAGAGCACCGGTCCAGTGGAAATCGAGGGCCAGGGCAATTTCCCCAATATCCCCGATGACTTCGATCCGGTCGCCTTCTTCGCAGGGAAGACAACACTGCCCAACGGTTACAACACGGCCACCCAATTCCACATCGATCTGAAGTTCGCCAAGGGTTCGTCGATTCACGTCCAAGACGGCCCAGACAACGGCATCTGGTTCGAAGGTGACCAGGGTAAGCTGTTCGTCAACCGCGGACGGATCAGCGGGGAGCCGATTGACGAACTCTGCGCGACGGTGAAGGCGGACCTGGAGAAACCGCAGGACAAGGCCCCGGACAGCAAAGCCTTGATCAATCACCTGATCGAGAAGACCTTCGCCAACGAGATCGCCAAACTGTACAAAGGCAAGGAGCGCCGTGGACACATGCAGAACTTCTTCGATTGCGTGAAGGACCGCTCGGAGCCCGTGTCCGATGTATTCTCGCACCACCGCGAGCTGAGTTGCTGCCACCTGTGCAATCTGGCCATGTTGCTGAAACGCAAGCTGCGTTGGGATCCGGACAAGCAGGACTTCATCGGCGACGCGCAGGCCAGTGCCCTACTGAGTCGGCCGCAGCGGGAGAAGTACCGGATTCACGTGTAGTCATAAGGCGAGCGGCAGCCCGGGTGGCTGGCGGCTGAGCCTAAGCGAAGCTTCAGTACCCGGTTTCTGGGGCATCGCTGCACTCTGCCCTAGCCACCCTGACGTCCCGCTGCTAGTGTTTTGCGCAATGTTCCGATCAAGGCCCCGCTCGCCTAAACAGTTCAAGACGCGCTGACCAAGTAGTCCTTCACGATAATTTCGACTATGGCCTGGGGCTTCGCTTGGGCTCAGCCGCCAGCCACCCACGCATCAGCAGGTCCCGTCCGGCAGACGGGACCTACACGCTTCGCTGGTCGCTTAGCCGCGCCAGGGCCGTTTGCGGCTGCCGACCTTGTTTAGCCCCTCGATGGCGATCTTCACATCGGTCTCGATCTGGAAATCGAACATCCCGGCGATGATGAAATCGGCGCCTTGGCGATAGGCGTAGGGAATTGCCATCCGCGGCGGAATGGCCCCGGCCGCCATCACTTTGAACGCCACCCAGGGCTTCTCGACGGTTTCCATGAAGGCCGCCGTCTCATCGGGATTGTTGCACCACATATTGTCGTTGTTCGCGTTGTGGTCGGACGAATCCGCCCGCATCCAGTCGTATTCCTTCCGCCGCTCCACGGGCGTGGCCGACCAGTAGCGGTCCATGTGGAAGGTCTTCACGTAGAAATCGGGGTTGAGCTTCTGCTGCTCGCAGGCGATCGGCATCTTCAGCGAATGGCCGCCGACTCCGGCCGGTATCCCTTGGGCTTTGATCCGGTCGATAAACTGCCCGATCACCTCGATCTTGCCGCCGCCCATCATGTGTGCGTCGGTGCCCCCGCCGTGCGAATACAACAGCGTCGCGCCCAAGTCGACTTGGCGTTTGATCTGCTCATCCAGCTTGGCCTTGTCCTCGTTCAACCCGATGCAGACCATGGTTTGGATCTTGTTGGTGCGCTGCTGGTTGTACTTCGTCACCGCACCCCAGCAGGCCGGGTCCAACTGGATCGTATTGATACCACACTCTTGGGCCAGTTCCAACGTCTCGAAGATTTTCGCTTCGGTGTTGTAAGACGTGAAGAGCTTGGAAGTATACATCAAGTCGCGACTGTGAGCCCAACCGCCGATCAGGTTGCCGCCGAGGAACAGCCGGCTGAGGGACACGTTGCAAATCTTGCCGCCGGGCAGGCTGCCGGGTGGGATGTCGGTCTTGGGCTTGCTGCTCGGACTCGTCGCAGCGGTCCCGTCCTGGATGGCGGCCCCCAGGACGTCCTCCTCCAGGCTGCTGCAGACTGCGCCAATCCCCGCCGCTCCGAGAATGCCCCTGGCCAGAAAACACCGCCGGTCAGTTTTGTCTGCCATTGCTGGATACCTCTCCCTTGGACGTTGCGATGGTTCAACTCTATCCGTTCAGGACTTCTATCCGCTACAGGACTCTGGCACAAGTCCGTTGTCCCGTCGCGTCGTGCCTGACTCCGATTCTCCAAACACGGAGATTGTACCAGTTGCCCGAACCGGCTGCCAACCACAATTGTGAACATCTTGACATCGTCCCAACTCCGGAAATCGCTCTGGTTACGAGGCTCTGCCCCGTAACCCACTGGACGCGAGGCTCCGCCTCGCAAGCAGGCCGGCGGAGCCGGCAAGGCATTGCGTTCCCAGGCAGTCTGGGAACGAGGGGGTCCAAGATGTCCACCGCAGTAGGGCTGACGCATCCCGCTCGCCAACCAGGCCTGGGACGTGGCAACGCTCGGCCCACGCTGCAGGGAGTACGCCCCTCTGGCATTCCAGCCGCCGAAATGGATCGCTATACTGCCCACTCCGCTTGCCGTACGCCAACCACGGAGCAAACCATGTCTCGCGAACGCAGCCACGCGATCTTCACTCGTGCCAAACAACTCATGCCCGGCGGTGTAAACAGTCCGGCCCGCGCGTTCGGCGCTGTCGGCGGCGAACCGCTCGTGATGGATCACGGAGACGGTGCCTATCTGTACGACGTCGACGGCAATCGCTACATCGACTACATCGGCTCCTGGGGCCCCATGATCCTCGGTCATGCACATCCGCGGGTGACCGCTGCCGTGCAGGCCGCCGTCCAACGCGGCACCAGTTTCGGTGCGCCCACCGAGGCGGAAAACGAACTGGCCGAATTGATCATCGATGCCGTGCCATCGGTCGAAAAAGTCCGTTTGGTCAATTCGGGCACCGAGGCCACGATGAGCGCCATTCGGTTGGCTCGCGGTTATACCGGCCGGGATGTGATCGTCAAATTCGCAGGTAACTACCACGGTCACGTGGACAGCCTGCTGGTCGCTGCCGGCAGTGCGGCTGCCACGCTGGCCGTGCCGGATTCGCCGGGCGTCACCGCCGGGACAAGCCGGGACACACTCGTCCTGCACTACAACGATGTCGCCGGTCTGCAGACGGCTTTTGCACGCCACGGCTCCCGAATCGCCGGTGTCATTTTGGAGCCCGTTGTCGGTAACATGGGCTGTGTGGTCCCGCGGCGGGAATTCCTGACCGCCTTGCGGAGCTTGACCCAACAGCATGGCGCGCTGCTGATCTTCGACGAGGTCATGACCGGCTTCCGCGTCGCGTTCGGCGGGGCGCAATCGCTGTTCGGCATCACCCCGGACTTAACCACGTTGGGCAAGATTGTCGGCGGTGGTATGCCCCTCGGCGCCTACGGGGGCCAAGCAAAGATCATGGACCACGTGCTGCCGGCGGGTAAGGTGTTTCAGGCCGGCACGCTGAGTGGCAATCCGGTGGCCACGGCGGCAGGCATTGCGACGCTGCGGGCCTTGCGGGACGAATCGCCCTACGCGCGGCTGGAACAATTGAGCGCCCAGTTGGCTGCCGGCTTGGACGAAGCGGCGACCGCCGCGCGGGTGCCCCATACCGTCGTGCGTGTGGGCAGCATGCTGACGCTGTTCTTCAATCCCGATCCCGTGATGGACTGGCGGGTGGCGAGCCATTGTGACAGAGCGCGGTTTGCAAAGTACTTTTGGGGCCTGATCGACCGCGGCGTGTATATGCCCTGCAGCCAGTTCGAGGCCTTGTTTGTCTCCGCCCAACACACCGACGCAGATATCGACGCCACGATCCGGGCGGCACGCGAAGTGTTGGCCAGCCTCGCGTGAGCGGACGCGGCCCCGAAACATCGGGCCGAAGTGCCAATCCGTCCTACGGTCAAACTACGGACTTGTTCTTTTCCAGCCACTAAGCGTGTTTCGCGGGCGTCTTGAAAAGCGGTGACAAGTCACCGCACTCCAAAGGTCAGATGCCCATCTGCCCTAGACCGTCGACCAAACGGCTCAGCAGGCCGGTGAGCGTGGGATGCGACCCCTCGAACTCAGTGGCGGCGGCCTGCAACTGGTCGCGCAAGGTCTGTCGCTGCTGTTCCGCCTGCTCCTCTTCGTGCAACGCTGTGCGAATCTGCCGCATCGCGTCCTGCAGGACCTGACGGGCTTCGTCATCCACGGTCGGCAGCAAACGCAGTTCCTGCTCCAACTCCAAGACCGTGGCGCGCAGTTTTTCGACATGCTCCGACATGGACTATCCTCTGCTGATGGACGGAAATCACGGGGACTTCATTCCGTAGTTTCCAGTTCGGAATGTAGCTGCGAACTTGGAACTACTGTCATTCGCTCTGGCGATTGATCGTACTCGTCTCTCACCCCCGACCTGGCCCGCGCAAAATTGGGGAGTCGGGCGTCAAACGGATGGTCCTGTTTTCGTTCCGCCCCCATCCGGGCTTGCCCCGGTGGAGCGAGGTTTCTGGACTACGCCACGGGTCCGCAACCGCCTCACTTCTTCCGCCGCCTCCCGCCTCCCGCCCGCCGCCTCCGGCGGCGGGCGGGAGGCGGCGGAAGACAGCACGGCTGGCGCCTGCCGACGTAGTGGTCGAAACCCAATTCCACCGGGGCAAGCCCGGATGGGGACCAGACATGCCAAGCTAGAACAAAAGCCGGACCAGATCTCACCATTGCAAGGACTCTCGTGGATACAATTTTGCGGCTCTCACCCCCGACCCCTCTCCCCGGAGTACCGGGGCGAGGGGAGATTCCTGTGGCAGACTCCTGAAGCCCGCCACT
>JAPLNJ010000729.1 GCA_026692885.1 Planctomycetota bacterium
TGGCGTTGGCGCCGGTTCGGGTTCCGCAATCAGCTCGGGTTCCGCAATCAGCTCGGGTTCCGCGATCAGCTCGGGTTCCGCGATCAGCTCGGGTTCCGCGATCAGCTCGGGTTCCGCGATCAGCTCGGGCTTATGTTCGGCTTCGACCGGTGCTGGCTCGTCGGGAATTTGTGCGCCCAACAACTGCGCAAGTCTTTGCCAGTGGGTCAGCGACTTGGAATTACCCATGCGTGTGTGCATCCCTACGATAAAAGTAACTCGAATTCCTGCGCTACCCAACCGACTCGCGAATGCTGAACCGCGAGCCAAGGAGCAGTGGCAGACAACCTGTTTCGTTTACGATGGCCAACAATATACCCCTTTCTCGGTCGCAGGTAAAGGTTCGACGAGTCTCCACGCGTAGACTTCGGCGAGCGGCAGGAAATAACTCACCCAACTCAATGTAGGATAGTCTTCCCAGACCGTCCCGATCGGCCTGGAAAGGCCGACCTACGGGCAAGTTATTTGCTGCCGCTCGCCTTCCCCAGTCACGGAGACTTCGGACCCTGAATTATTCCTGTAGGCCGGAACGCGGTCGCGCAAAGCTGTGCCGGAACGGCGCAACCGTCGCTCGTGGGAAGAACCCGCTTGGTGCAGACGCCACGCGCCGGAAGCGACCGAAGTCCCGACAACGCTTCCGGTTGCTTGTTCCGGCCTACATGAGCATGCGTAATCCGGGCCGAAGTCTGGCTTTGCTCCCCTGCCGCCAGCGACCCCGAACGGCTAGACTGGCGAACGTGAGTCAGGTTTTTCGGCCTGACTCTCCTGTCAGGCTGGAAAGCCTGACCTACGCGTCAGGCTGGGAAGCCTGACCTACGTGTGATCGGTAGATCTTGCCTTGATTCTCCTGATCGACAATTACGACAGTTTTGTTCACAACCTGGCTCGCTACTTCCGACGCCTAGGGCAGGAAACGCTGGTCGTACGCAATGACGCTATCGACGCGGTCGGCGTGAGTCGTCTAGAGCCTGGGGCCATCATCCTCTCGCCTGGCCCCTGTACTCCCTGCCAAGCCGGCTGTTCGCTGGATATCGTCAGGAGCTTTGCCGAGACGATTCCGATACTGGGCGTCTGCCTGGGGCATCAAACCATTGCGGCGGCTTGGGGCGGACGGATTGTGCGGGCCACGGAACCGAGGCATGGGCGGGCCAGCGAGGTATTTCACGATGGTCAGGGCCTGTTTGTCGGCCTGCCGAACCCCCTGATCGCCGGTCGCTATCATTCGTTGGTCGTCGAGGAATCCACGCTGCCGGATTGCCTGGCCATCACCGCGCGCACCGCAGATGGCACGGTCATGGCAATTCGGCATCGTTGGCGTCCTGTGCTTGGTGTGCAATTTCACCCCGAATCGGTCCTCACGCCGGAGGGGTATTCACTGTTGGCGGCGTTCTTGAGGCTGGCGGGCCTGGAGGTTCCCCACGGGCTGCCGGACGTTCATAATGGACTGAGTTGGGTGGGGCAACGCCGTTAAGATTTTTTCACAACAGCGGGGAGAGTTGCGTGATTCTGGAAGGGCTAGTGACGACGATCACCGAGCAAGGCTTGCCGAATATTGCGCCGATGGGCGCGTTGGTCGACGAGACCATGACCGAGTTGGTACTGCGGCCGTATCGCACGTCGCGGACCTATGCGAATCTCCAGGCCAACCGGCAAGGTGTGCTGCACGTGACGGACGATGTGGAAATGCTGGCCCTCGCGGCCGTCGATCAACTCACCACGCTGCCGAAAATGGTAAAGGCGAAGCAGGTCGAGGGGTTCATTATCGCGGAGGCTTGCCGCTGGTACGAGTTTCGGGTGACGACGCTGGATGATCGAGGCGAGCGCACCACGATTGCCTGCCGCGTCGTGGGGCAGGGACGCATCCGGGATTTCTTCGGCTTTAACCGAGCCAAGCATGCCGTGTTGGAAGCCGCAATCCTGGCCACGCGGATCCCGTTCCTGCCGGCGCAGGAGATCCACGCGGAGTTTCAGAGACTGGCCGTGCTGGTCGATAAGACGGCCGGAGCGCAGGAGCGGCGGGCGTTCCAGGTCCTGGACGACTATTTGGCGGCGTATTTGGCGGTGAGACTGAAACGGCGAGACTGAAACGGTGAGGAACCGCCGGGACGTTGGAAAGGGCGAGGCAGAACATGTCCCCCAGGCGTGACGCCGAATACGGCCGGAGTCTGCTCGTCGAGGTCACGGCGTCCAGTCGCCTACACTTCGGCTTGTTCTCGTTCGGCCACTGCCAGGGTCGGCAGTTTGGCGGCGTGGGGGTGATGCTGGACAAACCGGCCGTAGAACTGCACATTCAGGCCGCCAAGACCTTGGAAACGGCAGGGCCCCTGGCGGAACGAGTGCGAGCGTTCGTCAGCCGCTGGGCGGCATTCCACGGCCTGGCCGGAGAGTTGCCGTGCCGCATCGTCGTGCAGTCCGTCGCGGAGTCGCATGTCGGCCTGGGCGTGGGCACGCAACTCGGCCTGTCCGTGGGAGCCGGTTTGAGCAGGTTCTTTCAGCAGCCACAACCGTCGCCGGCCGAACTGGCGTTGAGCGTCGGACGAGGTTACCGATCCGCCGTGGGCACCTACGGATTTGCGACGGGAGGGCTGATCGTCGAACGCGGCAAACTGCCGAATGAACCGATCGCACCGTTGGAGGTGCGACTCGAACCGCCGGCGCACTGGCGGTTCGTGCTGCTGCAACCGCGGGCGTCCCGTGGTCTGTCCGGGCAGGTCGAGCAGGACGCCTTTGGCAGCCTGCCGCCGGTGCCCGTGGAGGTGACGGCCGAGTTGGTCGCGGAGGTCCGCCAACGGCTGCTGCCCGCTGCAGCAGCTGGCGATTTCGCGGCGTTCAGCGAGAGCGTCTATCGCTACGGCCGGCTGGCGGGCCTGTGTTTCGCGAGTGTGCAAGGCGGTCCCTACAACGGCCCACGGCTGACGGCCTTGGTGGATCTGGTACGTTCGCAGGGTGTTCGCGGCGTGGGGCAGAGCAGCTGGGGGCCGACCTTGTTTGCCATCCTGCCCGACGAATCTCAGGCCCGCGACTTCGTCGCCCGCATGATCGCCCATCCAGCCTGCGAGGATCTCCGGTTCGCCGTAACCGCGCCGAACAACTGCGGAGCCAAGCTGGCGGTCCATTAGCAAGGCAGGCCAAAACAGTATGTGCAGGGGGCGTACTGCTCGCTCTGAGACAGGCCCGCGGCGGCTGTGGTCAAGTCGCCCGTGTCACACGCGGTCGGATCAAACGGTCCCAGCCGGTCCCCGCCCGTGAGGGCCCAGCGTCGCGGCGACAGCCGCAGAGCGACGCCCTGGGTACGGTATCGAAGCAACCTGGTAGCCCTGAAATCGCGAAACAAGGCGGTCCCTCTCACGCGCATCGTTCGTCAGACGTGACCAAGGCTTGTTTCGCCCCTTCAGGGCTAGTGTTCTCAATCCTCGCATAACCCAGGGCGGCGCTACGCGGCGAACGCCGCTCCGCTCTGCCCTGGGCTGCCATGTGGCTGCCCCTTTGGGGCGAAAACCTGTGGATCACGATGAGAGTATTGCCGCTGGGCTGTCATCTTGCCCCCATCGGGGCAAAAGGCGAAACAAACTCTCACCTTTGCCACCATGCCAATTTCTCATGTCAACCCCAACTTTGCATCACCCTACATACGGCCTTGCTTTCCGGCATGATAGGCTGCTGGCCCGCCGTTGGCCCGTTTGGTCTGGGGGGAGGTTTTACGGCTTGTAGGTGCGGGCCACCTCGGCGGCGCGGAGCCATTGCTGCTGAAGATCCGTCCACCCCAGGTCTCCACACAGGCGGACCAGTTTCAGACGAACCTCGACATTGGCTGGCTCCTGCCCAGCCGCCCGCTCCAATTGATAGATGTCCTTTTTCAGCTGGCGCAGTCGCTTGTGCGTGTCGAGGCAGGCGGTCGCTTGCTCCTTGTCGCCCAGTCTGGCGTAGGCGGTGCCGAGCGAGAAGTAGGCATCCTCGTTCGTCGGTTCCGCCTGGACAGCGGCCTGCAGTGCGGTGGCCGCTGCTGCGTAGCGAGAGAGCGAGAGCAGGATGCGGCCTTCCAACTCGCGGGCGGCGGACACGTCATCGCCCGCGCGTGGTCCACGCTCACCTAAGACCAACAGCGCCTCCTCGGCCTGGCCCTCCACCTGCAGCAGACGCGCCTCCATCAATCCCTCGCGGCGCACGAGAGCGGGATTCTCCGCGCGCAATTGATCGAACTCGTGGCGGGCTTCCGACACCTGCCGTACCTTGATCAAGTACCCCACCAAATGGATTCTGTAGTATTCACTAGCAGGCGGATGCAACGCGATATACCGGCGTAGTGGTTCCAGGATCGCCGCCCATTCCGATCGTCGCTCATGAATTTGGGCGATCTTGAGCCAGGCCTCCGCGTCCGTGGGCGCCAATTCGACCAGGTCCCGATAATGCTCCAGGGCCTGCAGATCCAGGCCCAACTCCTGGCGAATGCGACCAGCCCAGCGTAACGTTTCCACGCCCCGGTCGGGGCGGCGCGACGCTTCGGCCAAACACCAATCGGCCAGATCCAGGTGCCCGCTCTGAGACAGGCCCGCGGCGGCTGTGGTCAAGTCGTCCGTGTCACACGCAGTCGGATCAAACGGTCCCAGCCGGTCCCCGCCCGTGAGCGGCTTGCCTTGCAGCCCCTGAGCGGCCCACAAGAGTACGCGGGCCGACATTTTGCGACGCCCGGCGGACACCAAGTACCGATCCAACAGTGATTCCGCCTGCCGACAAAGCCTCAACGCTTGGGCTGAGCGGGGCTGGACAAGGGCTTGCTCCAGTAGGCCTCGAGCCTCCACGACCCAAGGCTGTGGGTCACGGAACAGCCACCAGGTTCCCGTGGCAACGACGATCCCCAGCGTGGAGAGCAAGACCCACACCAGACGCCTATGTTGGGCTTGCAGGACGTCATCCGCGGGTGGCGTCAAGTTGTCGTCCGCATCCTTCGACGAGCACATGCGTCGTCCTCACCGTCAGGTCCGAAAAAACTTCACGCCGCCCCGCTGGCCAGGTGACCGTGACCACCGCGGGCTTGTCGTCCGGCAGCGGAAACAGCAAGCGGGAATCAAAGTGCGACAGGTAGCCTCCGCCGCCACGAATCCAGCGGGTCAGCGGCCTCGTGCCGTACGGCACCACGCACCGGGCCCCTGTGGCATCGCGATTCGACTCGGTTCCCACCAACTGGACGCGCACCCAGTTGGCCGGCGGTCGCCGATGCCGCTGCAGGCTCGCGGAATCCGTCTGATTCACAAATACCAAATCCGGCCCCCCGTCATTATCCAGATCCGCGACCAAGGCGCCGCGGCCGGCGTGCGTAGTGCTAAAGTAGGGACCCGCGTGATCCGTCACCTCGACAAAATGACGGCCGCCATCATTCCGGAACAACTGCACCGGCTGAAAATAGGGCCCCGTCTCGCCCGAATACATCACATGTCCGCTGTTCACAAACAGATCCAACCAGCCGTCACCGTCGAAATCGAAGAACCCGGTCCCGAATTTGACCCAGCGAGACGCGCTGCCCGTGATCCGGGTGATGTCCGACACGTTCTGGAAGTTCCGGTCGCCCATGTTCCGTAACAGCGAGTTGTCCTGTTCGGCATAGTTCGCGTACAACAAGTCCGGTTCGCCATCGCCATCGAAGTCACCGACGTCGACGCCCATGGACCCTTCTGCCATCCCGCTGGGCGACAACGCCACACCGGACAGCAGCGCCCGCTCCTCGAACGGCAGCTGGGGACCACCGAAGTACAACAGATTGGCTTCGACGTCGTTGGTGACAAACAGATCCTGCCAGCCGTCACCGTCCAGATCCAGAGCGACGACGCCCAGCGCACGGTTGCCGGGAACCAACCCCGCAGCTTGCGTGACGTCGGCGAAGGTGCTGTCGCCGCGGTTATGCCACAAACGATCCTGGTCGCCGGGGTAGAGCTTGGGGGAACAGGAGTCGCGCATATTCCTTGCGTTCGTGCAAATCGGCTCCCGGGACGGATCCCATTGGCCATAAGTCCCCACGTACAGGTCCAAGTCCCCGTCCCGATCGTAGTCGAACCACGCGGCGGTGACATTCCAGCCTTCACACTTCAGCCCGGCAGACTGCGTGACATCTGCGAAGCGACCATCGCCGAGATTGTGATACAGGCGACAGCCACGATACCCCGCCACGAACAGATCCGGGAATCCGTCCCGGTCGAAATCGCCGACCGCACAGCCGTTCGTGTAAAGGCTGGTGTCTCCCAACCCAGCGGCTTGAGTGACATCCGTGAATTGCCAGTTTCCCTGGTTGCGAAAAAAACCACACGGTCGTCCGTGCACTTGCGCAGGCGGACCGGTCAGTCTTCCGCCACCCGTAAAGAACAGATCCAGGCCGCCATCCCGATCGTAGTCGAAGGCAGCGGCGCCGCCGCCGACCTGTTCGAGCAACGTATAGAATCCGGCCTCGTTGCCGTCGTGGTATGCGAAGTGGGCGCCGGAACCGGCGGTGACATCCTCGAACCAGTCGTCCGGACGGACTTCGCGGGGGGCTGGGGGACGCTCTTGTTGCGCCGCCAGCGGCGAATTCTTGCTGGTCGGCAGACGAACCACCCCGGATTCCGTGCGGCTGGTCGTAGTCGCCGGCGCACCAGCCAGCCGCTGGTCGGGTGGAGCCTCCGCGCACCCGATCACTCCACACAGGCAAGGGAGACCCAACACCAAACGCACAGTCCCAGACAACATCACTGGTTCTCGAACTGGTCAAGCTGCCACAGGCCACGGCACGATCGTCATGTCGAGCGGAAATCGCTTGACGCTTAATGACCACGCGTCCCTGTCCGTACTTGCTCGACAGGGTGACGTCCAACGGGCCATTCGAGGCGTCTACTTGGCGCCTGCAACGGAATCAAGCTGGAGGTCAAATTTGTTGCGACCTGCCTTGACTTCCACCTTCAGGTCGCTCGTCTTGGCATCTTCGTATTTCACATGGATCAGCGGTTTGGGAGCCTGTCCCTTGCGTGCGTAGATGTCCTCTTGGGACCTATTGTCTGGCTCCAGAGCGCCGACAATGACCACGGTGTAGGTTCCCGGTTTGGCCCCGTCGTCAACCTTGTACGTGCCCACGATGAACGATCCGTCCTTCTGAATCTGACCGTTGGCGTTGCCAGGGCCTCCCGTGAACAGAATCTTTCCTGTGGTCACGAGCCTTCCGTCCTTCAATTTCACCGTGCCGGTCACTTTGCTGGTGGGTCCACCGCCACCGCATCCTGTGAGGCCTACCAGAACCAGCGCTGCAATACCGAGCAGAAGCAGTTGTGATCGCATCATGTCCTAAGTTCCTCCCTTAACGACGCTCTCGAAGACGCTCTCAAAATAACGGAGGGGCACAAACACGAACCGCCAACAGCCGGCACTGTTGGCGGTACACTCGGTGGCCACGCCGCAGGCGTGAAGCCAGGAACGTGGCGGGCAGCTCAACCACGACAACCGTCTCTAGAAACTAGGAATCGGATTGCCATCTTCGCGTCTGGTCAGGTTTTCCAGCGTTTGCTGATCAACATCGATACTGACCGATTTTACGGCTCCGTCACACATGGCGAAATTCACTATTCCCGGATGCCAGCTGCCGAGTCCCACGCCGCCAGCCCCTGAGATGTTGACCTCGACCTGCTGGGGTCCTTTGGCGAGTGCCCGATTCTTTGTTGCCCCTGTGATCCAGACTTCCCCCCAACCGCCACCACCTGGATTAGGGGCACCACCGACTCCCCAAAACGGCGTGCAATCGTTGTTGTTTGAGTTGCGATCTCCACACCGATTCAGACCTGCTGTCGAAACATGCCGTTCGCCCACCAGGAAGGTGGTGGAAGTCCCGTCGACGATGGATTCGAAACCTGCCGTCCGAAACTCCAGGACGCGATTTGGGCCTGTAGCGCTTCGGGTCACCAGGCCAGGTACCAGCGCCTGCCGAAACCGGCCGTCTGTGGACCAAACCCGGTATTCGTCATCGCCCGTGCACGTGCACCACGTCGTGACGACGTAATCTGATGGCTGTTGGAGGCGGTCGTTCTTGGCATTCTTCAAATGCCTGGAGGGACACAGATACGCGGGGACTCTACATTCCACCAACTGCAGGGCCGAGGCATTCGGATTCCCGCCGAACGACTGTTCCATGTCAAACAGATTTTGGACTGTCGTGGCTTCAAGATAGGGGAGAATAAACGCGAAGTACGTCGCGTATCCCACCCCGACTGGCGAATTGTCTCCGATCTGGACCGGCGGCAGCATCCTCTTGGAGTCGTGGAAATTCTGGGTTGCGAGTGCCATTTGCTTGAGATTGTTGCTACATTCGCTTCTCCGTGCCGCTTCGCGAGCGGCCTGAATCGCGGGCAACAGCAGGGCCACCAGAATCCCGATGATCGCGATCACCACCAGTAGCTCGACGAGTGTGAAACCAGATCGAAAACGGAATCTGCGCATGAAGGGCACTCCTTGACGCCTGCAACAATATGAAAAAAGCCAATAGCACTTAAGGTACTGCCCGTATTCCTATCTGAAGATCACAGCGAAGTCAATGCTTCTGCTGAATTCCCGGCCAACCTCCGACTGTCACACAGGGGCAGCGAGTAAGGCTGGCAAGCAAGGCGAGCGGAAGGAAATAACTTACCAACCCGATGTAGGATGGTCTTCCCGTAAGGCGGCCCTCCGAGGCCGTCCACTGCGTCCCGCAGGTTGGTTTACCAGACGGCCTCGGAGGGCCGTCCTACGGGTAAGTTATTTCCTGCCGCTCGCCCAAGGCTTGCGAGCGGGGGGAGTTAGCCCCACTGCCGCCAACGTCTGTGGGCTGGAAACCGGGAGCTTGCCGGGGCCTGCAGACAGGAATAGGATGGTCCGCTACGTTTCCTCGGCGATAGGGTGGTGGGATGCTGTCGAAAACTGGATCGTGGCGTGCGACCTGGATGATGTTCCTCGCGTTCAGCGGGGTCGGCACGAGCGTTTTCGGGCAGGTCGTCCCTGCCCCGCTGATGTCCGCTTCAATGTCCACGCGCTCTTCGTCGTCATCTCGGTTGTGGATGAAGGTGATCCCAGCAATCACGGGATCGATGGCTTGGCCCGCTCGAGAGAACGTACTGTAGGTGCCGCCCTGCGATGAACACAACCGGGGCGCGACAGTCAGATGGCCCGCCTACGGCAACCTACCGCGAGAATTCCGGACGGAGCGAGGATTGCCGACATCGTGTTTCACGGCCGCCGCTGGTCCCGCTTCCGCCCTGGCTCTGTTCCGCCCTGGCTCTCTACCTGGTACGATGCGAAAGGGCTATAATCACCCTGGCTACGGGGCCGATCAGTACCGAGCGGGCCGTCAGCCGGTTCCCGGAGAATCGGCTGAAGCCGGCGCAAACAACTGGGGAGAACTGCGAATGGCTGCGATTGCCAGTCCCGTCACCACGAACACGCCGTTACCGGACGTCGACTATCCCACCTCGGACGGAAAACCCATGGGCGAGACCGATCTGCACCGGAGCGTCATGTTTGCTGCCATCGAGACGCTGAAGCTGCACTACGCCGGACAGTTGGTGTACGTTTCGGGCAACCTCCTGCTGTTCTATCGTCCGGGCAACAAGCGTCGCCACGTGTCGCCCGACGTGATGGTGGTTCGGGGACTCGAGCAACGCGATCGCGAGCACTACTTGTTGTGGCAAGAGGGCCGGGCACCGAACGTGGTGATCGAGGTCACCAGCCAGTCCACGCGAGACGAGGACCTGCAGGACAAACTAGAGATTTACCGGGACGAAATCGAGGTCGCCGAGTATTTCCTGTTCGATCCCCGGTCGGAGTACCTGGATCCCGCCCTGCAAGGCCATCGCCTGAGCCGCGGCCGCTACGAGCCGATTCTGCCGGTCGGCGACCGGCTTCCCAGTGCCGGACTAGGGCTGCACCTGGAGGCGGATGGCAGCCGTTTGCGATTCTACGATCCCGCTGGCAAACGGTGGCTGCCGACGCCCCAGGAATCGCGTCTGGAAGCACTCGCGGCGCTGGAACAGAAGGCTGCCGCCCTGGAACGTTCCGAAGCGGCCCGTCGGCAGTCGGAGGCCGAGGTGGAGCGACTGCGGCAGGAACTGGCAGCATTGCGGCGACAGACGTAAGCGGGAAGTCATAACTCGACGGTGGATGGTCTTCCCAGACCGTCCCGATCGGCCTGGGAAGGCCAACCGACGGGGAGCTTTCCTCCTGCCCTCGCCCAATGCTTCACGTCGACCGATCTCTCCGAGACCGGATTTCGCGTCTCGGAGAGACGCGACCACGTGGACCGGCTCCCGATCAAGGCAACAGGTCGTGGACCACGATCCGTCCGACTTCGTTGCGATCCAGCACAACGGGGACTTGATCGCCGGGAAGAAACACTTGGCACACTCCGTAGTCCGGCTGTTCGCCAGGTCCGGAGGGATTCGTGAAAACCTCGACTTGACGATCGACCAGATTGACGATCCAGTACACAGGTATCCGTGCGACGGCGTAAATCCGTTATAGGAATAACTCCTGGGGGCAGCAAGCACCACGTTCGGAGCCGCGCTGGCAGCCCATTTCCCTGCGGAACTCCCGTCGGGTTAAGTATATCGGCGGAAGTCCCGGCCCGAAACCTTCAAACTGCTGACAAACCGCGCAACTTCAAGGCCGCAAGCCCTGGCCCACTTTCGGCCGGCTACTCGTGCGTTACCCGTTGGTCCAGGCTCGGGTGCTGCACTCGAATCGTGCTGTAACCCGTTGGTTGCTCGGCGTTTCAAGTCTCGAAAAGATAAGCCTGTCAGGCCGTCGGAACAAGCTCAAGTGGATGGCCGTGGAATCGGAATTCTGCCGAATTCTTGGGGGGGTGGGGGTTGCCTCGCTAGATTTCATCGGTCAAACACAACGCTTGAGCATCCCCAGGGCTGCGCCCTGGGCTATCGAATTGGGCCCCGTTGGGGCTGGGGAACATTTGGTCTCGCACCCCTCGTGATTCAACGGCGAAACGGCAATTCATCATCAGCTTGCATTAGCGGCACGAGCTCTGCCCCCCCCGACGCTCATGGAGGACGATCCGTACTGCATTGCCAGGTTGAGGCACTTCGCCAGTTTGGTGCCGATCGTTCAGGCCGCTCGCAAGCCCATGTTCGACTTGCGGCACCCTCGAATGATACCGGGCCAATTATCGGACGTCTTGGCTCGCGATCCGGTTGGCGGTTGGGGAATTCTCGCTGCT
>JAPLNJ010000730.1 GCA_026692885.1 Planctomycetota bacterium
GGCAGGAGTTCGTCCCCACCCGCGATCCCGCGGCCGGCTTGGTCCAGGCCATCAAACTGTGCGACGTTTGAACGGTCGACCGAAGGCATTGATCGTAACTTTGCGCAAAACGCTAGCAGCAGGAGGTCAGGGTGGCTGGGGCAGAGCGCAGCGATGCCCCAGAAACCGGGTACTGGGGCTTCGCTTAGGCTCAACCGCCAGCCACCCTGGCTGCTGCTGGCATTGACAGCCGTGCGCAACCTTACGATCAAGGTTCACACACAGCGAGTCCGTCGGACATTTTCAAGCGGCCAGATGTCGGCTCCGCCGATCGACGCAAACCGCTGCCTGCCAGCAGGTTGCATGCATTCGAAAAATTCTTGGTGCGTCGTGTCGTCTTTGTTGATAGAGGCGGTTGCTGCCGCCGGCTTGTCACAGGCAAAGTCGAATGGCATTCAGGAGGCAAAGGGCATGAACGAAGCGAACCAGGATTCCTTGCCACAGATCGAACAGTGGCTCGATCAGCACTGGGACGAAATCGGCCGACGGGCGGCGGCGAGGACGGCGGGGACGGTGTTCTGGAACCGCCGCATCCAGCGAATCAATGGGGTTCTGGGCACGGCGGTGTTGCTGATGGCCGCACAAGTTGCCTCGGGCTTCTTGCTCCTGACCAGACTCCAGGGGGTCGCATCCAGTCTGTCGGAAATTGTGCGGCTGACGCAGGCGTAATGGGCACAGGTTATCTCTTAGGTTATCTCTCAAGGCTCAAAGGAGACGAACGATGGTACGAAGCATTTTGGCGATGGTCGGGTTGTTGACGCTGCTGGCCGGTCTGGCCATCTGGCAGTTCGGATTCTTCTCGAAGAAGGTGCAGGAGGTCACTAACCAGATCGAACGCGAGACAGCCGTGGCGCGGGCGGAAGGCATGATTCGCGACACCGAGCGCCGGGCCGCTGAGTTGACGGAAAAGGCACGGAAACTGCGGATCGACGCGCGGGCCAAGGAGCTTGCCGTCGAACGTGAAGCCGCGCAAGTGCAGAAGACGCGGCTGGCGCTGGCCGCCCTGGCCAACGCCGCTCGGGAGGCCGGTTTGCCGAAGCCCACTGAGGCTGGCGAAGACGACCTGAAGAAGACGTTGGTCTTCGCGGGGCGGTCATTGACGGGGGCCGAACTTTACCACACGCTCGAACGTTGGCAGGCGGACGTGCAACGCGACGAACGTAAGGTCAGCACGACCACCAAGCTGACCGATCGCATCCGCGTTGCGGCGGACCAATTGGAGAGCAAGCAACGGAAAATGGTAGCCAGCGTCAGCGATGTCCGGACGCGGCTGGATGAATTGAACATGCAGCGCGATCTGGCCAAAGTGGAACAGGAACTGGCCGAATTGGGCGCCAACTTGCGGGGGGACTTCGCGGGCGACCTGGGCCGCGCGATGGACACGCTGCAAAAGGAAATCGACGAGTTGCAGGCCACCAGCGAGGTGCTTGGCAAACAGCCGGACCAGGGTCCGGCCCTGACGCCGGACGACGTGCTGGCCGGACAACAAGCCGAACTCTCGGTGCAACAACAGTTGGATACGCTGTGGGAGACGCCGGCAGGGAAAGCAAAGGCAAAGGCGAAGGCGAAGGCGAAGAACTAACACGTAGGCACGGCCGCAGGATAACTCCCTCGCCCAGGTACTCCGGGGAGATGGGTGGGGTGCGGGGCGAAGATGCAAATGGCGAAGCTATTTCTCGGCCAGTCCTAGACGAGTCTCTCCGCGACTCGATGTGCGCCTCGGAGAGACGCCCCCACGTGGTCCGGTCTCTCCGAGACCGGGCTTCGCGTCTCGGAGAGACGCGGCCACGTGAACGAGTCTCTCCGAGACTCGTTCCGGTCTCGGAGAGACCGGTCTACGTGGTGTCACCGTCTGTCCGCAGACGGTACAATCCAGGCCGGACACACACCGGTCAGTGTTGGTTTTCGATTCGTTGCGACGTCCACGGCGTGCATACATGGCCTCCACTGACGACGAAGAAACCGCGAAGCGGACACTGTGCCAGTTGATTCGGGGCGTGGCGCACGCGAGGAAACAGCGGCAGTTGCATGAGGCGTTGTTCGATCTGCACCAGGCGGCGTGGCCGGTCCTGCGGCGGCGAATCACGCGCGGCCTTAGACGCTACCGGGTCTACGGGCAGGGCGCGTCACTAAAGGAAGCCGATGACATTTTCAACGATTTGCTGTGGCGCGTGGCTAATGCCGCGAAACGTTTTCGCGGCACAACCGATGCCGAGGCTGAAGCGTGGCTGGGGAAGATCGCGAAGAACTTGATCAAAGACTCGGTGAAGACGGCCTTCAAACGCAGCAAACGCTGGCGGTTTCTGGAGCGGCTGTGGCGCGAAATCTGGGGGCACGAATTCCCACCGAACAAGTCTGAACAGGAGCGGGACGATGAGGACGATTAGGCGGATAGCGCAGACACGGCTAAGTTCGTCGTTTCGTAGAGCGGAATTCATTCCGCTTCTCACGGAGTGGATTGACGTCCGTTCTACGACGAACCCAACCGCGGCGACCAAGGTGGTGATTGTGGTCGCCGCGTTGCTGCTGGTGGCACTGGACGGCTGCTCGCGAACGAACCCGAACCAGCCTGTACCCGTACCCGCACCCGTACCCGCACCCGTACCCGCACCAGCGGACCCGCCCGCAGCCGCCGAATCGCCGTTGACCCAGCGTCTGGCGGAGCAACTTTTGGCCCTGAAAGATCTTCAGCAGAAACGCCACACCCTGCTCCTGGACTTCAAAGTCGAACTGGCTCAATTGGCTGCCGACTTGAAGACCAGCATCCGCCGTCAAGGGTTGGAGCTGGACCAGGCCCTCCAGCAACTCAAACAGCCGCCGCCGCAAGGACCGCTGCCCGAATTGGCGCTGAAGTACCGGCGCTGTGCCGCCTTGCAGGTCTCGATCCAACGGCTAAAAGAGACGATCGACAGCGATCAAATCCGGCTCGGCAAACTGGATTTCGCCGAAGCCAATCTCCGTCAACAGGATCGCTTGGAAGGCGTTTCGATTCCGGCTGAGCGCGAAAAGGCGGAGAAGCTCCTGGAAGAAGCGAAACAACGAGACCAATTCAATCTTGACGACATCTTAACAAACCCGACCTTGGCCAAAGAAATGGAGGACGCTTTTCAACATGTCCAGCAGAACATCCGGCAGCGGGTGAGTCTGCTGCCGACACGCACCGAGAAATCGCTGGACGAACTATGGAAACTGTCCACGCTCGATTTTCCGGCCAGCGGTTTGGCGGAACGGAATCTGCTCGATGCCATGCGGGAACATCTTGCCGCCGGCCAGGCGGAAGCGGCGCGGCGGCTGGCGGCGTCGCGGCCCGAATTCGCCATCTTCGCCCTGCACGAGTGCCTGGGCAAGGTGCGTTCCGAGCTGGAGAAATACGGGCAGCCGCTCAGCTGGAAAGCCGACTGCTTGCAGCAGCTCGACCAGACGCAGGTGGCGTTGTCCGAACAGCTTGCAGGCCCGTACCTCGCGGCGATTGAAAACGCGGTCCCCGAGGCCCGCAAGAAACAAGACTGGAGCCCGGTGCTCGATCTGCTGGAAGAGGTTCTGCGGCTCGCTCCCAAGGCCGCCAAGTTACCGGACTTGATCCGCGAGATCGACGTGTTGCTCGAATGGCGGGAAAGTGCGGGCGACCTGGACGCCGCCGTGGCTCGCAAGCGGTTCCAATTGCTGCGTCAGCAGGTTCTGCCGGGAACCGTGTATGAGCCACCGGCAGCAGCGTCAGCTAAACTATCGCCCAAACCGGCCCTATCGGCCGGCAGGGCAACCCCAGCCGCTGCCTCGCCGCCTCCGACGCCGGCCTCGCGAATCGCTCCCGGCGAAATCGATTTCGCCGCGTGGCAACGTGCCCACGAGACGTTACACGTAGCATCGCGACGTTATCTCGCTTTGGAAGTCGAACTCAAGTCCATTCTGGTCGACTACGAGAAATCCGCGGGCAAGGCGCAGCAGAAGCAAACCAAGCTGGAACAACAGCGGCGGGCCGTCGAAGCGGCACTTACCGTCCAAGACCGCGCCGAACAGGATGTCTTCAACCAGTATGCCCGTCTGATCGCCAAACGTCAGCAAGCCTACGAACACCTGATGAAAACCCTGGGTATGAAAAAGACGGCGGCGGAACCGGTCCAAGTCGAACGGCAGATTGCCGCACTGAAGGCAGAACAGCAGCCGTATGCCGCCGGCAACGAACGAGTCGGCAAGCGAGGCCCCGCCCTCGACGCGGTGGCCGTCGCACGCGCTGTCGGATTCACCGGATTGACACCTGGAGACGTGTTCCTGTTGACGTACAAGGGCATCGACCTCCGGTTGCACTGGTGTCCGCCCGGCAGCTTTGCCACGGGCAGTCCGGCCAACGAATCCGGCCGCAGCGACAATGAGGGCCAAGTCAGTGTGACGCTCTCAGCCGGATTCTGGATGGTGGAGACTGAAACCACCCAGCGGCTTTGGCAAGCGGTCATGGGTGCCAACATCCGGCAACAGGCCGCCACCGCAGGCTCTGGCAATTCGCTGTACGGCGAAGGCCCGGACTACCCGATGTACTACGTCAATCATGACGAGGCGACGGAGTTCTGCCGCAAGCTGAGCGATCAATTACGCGAGAGTGGGAGCTTGCCGGACGGCTGGCAAATCATGCTGCCGACGGAAGCGCAGTGGGAATACGCCTGCCGAGCCGGATCGAAGACTGCCTTCAGCTGTAGAAGCGAAACGGGGCAATTGGAGCAGTACGCTTGGTTCCCGCGACGGTTGGCAGGATAAACTGGTCGGCGGAACGGATCCCGATGGACCGAAGTCGGCCTCCTACCGGGTGGATCGCGGCGGCAGTTGGCGCGACACGACCGCGTACTGCCGGTCGGCGGACCGTATCAGGGGCTCGCCGTCGTCCCGGGACTTCAACCTGGGCTTCCGGCTGGCCGCAGTCCAGTCCCCACGCTGAGCCAAGTCAGCAGCAGGAAGCGAGCGGAGCCGGGAGCGCAGGCCGAAGGGGTTCGTGCGTAGCGGAGCGGAGTCGAACCCCTTCGAGCCGTAGTGGACGGCGCAGCGACAGCAGGTGAACAAACGTCCCGGACCCCGCCAGAGAGTGTACAAACGAACACTTTATTGTTGGAGTCGGTGTGAGAATTTCGGCAGCTAGAAGTCTCCGCCACGGGGCGTGTCGCGAAGGGCATGAGGTTAAGCGGCAAAGCCGCTTGTCGTAACCCGAAGCGTAAGCGAGGACGAATGGACGTCCAGCCTTTTTCCTCGCTAACGCTTCGGACTACGGTGCGCAAACTTCTGATCAAGGCCTCATCGCGTCAGGGAGTTGAAATTCATGGCATTTCGCTTTTTCTGCATCCCGGCCGTGCGCAGCGAGGCGGCGGAGACGGAGTTGAACGTCTTCTTGCGATCCCACCGCGTTGTCGAGATCAAACGCCGTTGGATCGAACAAGGCAGCAACTCGTTCTGGTCGTTTGCCGTGGAGTACTTGGAATCGTCGGCCGGATCGCCCGCTCCTTTCAAGACAGCGCCGGGCAAAGGCCGAATCGACTACCGCGAAAAGTTCCAGCCGGCGGATTTTGTCGTCTTCGCCAAGTTGCGCGAATTGCGGAAGTTGATCGCACAGGAGGAGACGGTGCCGGTGTACACGATCTTTACCAACGACCAGTTGGCGCAGATGGTGGAAACCAGGACACGGACGAAAGCCGCACTGAAGCAGATTGCCGGTTTGGCCGAGGCTCGCATCGAAAAATACGGTGACCGCGTGCTGGAATTGTTGCAGCAAGAATGGAAGGACACGGATGAAAAGAGCACGCCGCCTGTTTGACGAGATTCTGTCTCGCGAGAATCTGCGTTGGGCCTTTCACAAGGCCGCGCGCGGGCGGCGGTGCAAGCGCGAGGCGCGCCAGTTCGCGGCCAATCTCTCGCGGAATCTTGCGGTCATGGCGCAGGGACTGCGGGACGGCACGATTCCGCTCGGCGACTACCACCAGTTCACGATCTACGACCCCAAGGAGCGTTTGATCACCGCGCCGTGTTTTCCCGAACGGGTGCTGCACCACGCGTTGATGAACGTCTGCGAGCCGGTGTTGGAACGTTGGCTGATCGGGGACAGTTACGCCTGCCGCGTGGGCAAAGGGCGTGTGGCGGCCGTTCAGCGGACTCGGCATTTCGCGGCGGGCTACCCATTCTTTCTGAAGCTCGACATTCGCAAATACTTCCCCAGCATTTCGCACAGGATTCTGCTGGGGAAACTGACGTGCCTGTTGAAGGACGTCCCGCTGTTGCAACTGTTCGAGCGGATCATCGCGAGCCACACAGACAGCCCCGGCCGAGGCCTGCCGATCGGCAGCCTGACCTCCCAACATTTTGCCAACTTCTATCTGGGTTGGTTCGATCGCTTTGTCAAAGAACGTCTCTGTGTGCGTGGCTACGTCCGTTACATGGACGACTCGATGTTGTGGGGTACGTCGGCACGGGTACTGCGGTGCCACTTGCAGGCCGTCACGCATTTCCTGGGCGACGAATTGGAGTTGGACCTCAAGGCCGAACCGTATGTGAACCGGACGCGCCACGGCGTCGATTTCTTAGGGCTTCCGGCTGGCCGCAGCTCAGCGTGGGCGGTGGATGCCGCTTGGGACTGAACCGGCCGCTTTCCCGTCCCGCCGTTGACATCGGGCAACAAACGGGCAAAATGCTGAACCGATGCCGCCCGGTGCTGGTAGCCGTATGCGAACGCTCCGGGCGGCGTTTTTCTGCCACTCGACAGGCAGTGAAGTTCTGAGAAGCATCAGCAACTGCGTACTTACGTTCCGGTTGCCTCAAACATCCCGCCGGTGGTAGACTTACGTCATGGTCTTAACAATCGATCTAACACCGGACCTTGAATCCAAGTTGCGCGAGGTAGCGGCCGCCCAAGGCGTTGAGCCGCGCGAATACGTGGTGGAAACGCTGCGTCAACATCTGGGTCCCGCTTTGACGCACCCGCCCTGCCAGAGTGCTGCGGAATCCAAGTTGTTCGACGAGATCAACCAGGGATTGTCGGAATGGGACTGGAGTCGCTATCGCCAGCTGATCGAGAAACGCCGGGCGGAGCAGTTGACCGCGGAGGAACACGTCGAATTGACGGCCATCTCGGATCGCGTGGAAGAGCTGAACGTTCGACGTTTGGAACTGCTCAGTGAATTGGCGAGGTTGCGGAATACGACGTTGCCGACATTGATGGATCAACTCGGCCTTCAGCCAGATCCCGTCACGTGATATGGCTATCAATATCGAGCAGCGGCGTCTGGTGCTGAAGCGCGCGGGTGGCTGCTGTGAATACTGCCAGAGCCAAGCGAGATATTCTGTCGCAACTTAAGCTCAATCGCGAGACTGTTGTGAACCTTCGGCGACTGCTGCGCGAAATCGGAGAGCACCCGCCACCGATGGCGAGTGAATGGAGGCGGTGAGGTGGCGTTGAAGATGACTGAGGCGCCATTTATTCTCTTCGCGATCCGATATCTCAAGTTCCCGTGCTTGGCTGCTTTCGCTATACTCACGGCTTTCCAGCCGGGGAGCTATCGAATTCATGAGAAAAAGCAGACCAGACGCAATCAGCAGGGGCACGAAGACTAAACCCGCGGAGGCGCCGTCCGCTCAGGACGGGGCCAATCGGGCGCAACGCGAGACGGTCGAATCGATTGTGGTGGCGGTCATCCTGGCGTTTCTGTTCCGCGCGTTCGTCGCCGAAGCCTTCGTGATCCCGACCGGGTCCATGGCTCCGACCCTGCAGGGCCGCCACATGGACGTCACCTGCGAGATGTGCGGCTATAACTATCGCGCCGGGGCCAGCGGCGAGAACGAAGGTCGGAGTGAAGTGGTGGCCACGAATTGCCCGATCTGCCGCTTCACTATGGAACTGGACAAGAAGGGCCAGCCGAACCAGCGTTCCTTCAACGGCGATCGCATTCTGGTCAGCAAGTTCGCTTACGAAATCGCCGACCCGCATCGCTGGGATGTGATCGTGTTCAAGTATCCGGGCAACGCCAAACAGAACTACATCAAGCGACTGGTCGGGCTGCCGAACGAAACCCTGTGGATCTTCCACGGCGACATCTACACGCGGAGCGCGGGGGAGGGGCCACAGAAGTTCCGGATCGCGCGCAAACCGCCGGACAAACTGCGGTCGATGATGCAGGTGGTCGACGATACCAACTATGTGGCCGAGGAACTGGTGCGAGCCGGCTGGCCGCCGCGCTGGCAGGACTGGTCCGCGACCCAGCAGAAACTGGATCCGGCCTGGCGGCAGCGAGCTGGCGGGCAGGGGTTCGAAACCACGGGGAGGTCCGACCAGATCGCTTGGTTGCGGTATCGGCACGTGCCGCCCCGGGCGGCGGATTGGGTGGAGATTTTGAAAGACGGCGTCCTCCCCCGGCGCCTCGCCAAAAGCGATGTCCAGGGGCAACTGATTACGGACTACTACGCCTACAACGATGGCGTCAAAGAACCGCCGGATTTCATGGACCGTTATGGCAAACTCGCGTTGGGCATGCACTGGGTCGGAGATCTGTCGCTGGTCGCCGACGCGGAAGTCCAAGGCGACAGTGGACAGTTGTGGTTGGACTTGGTCAAAGGCGGCGTCCATTACACCTGTGGAATTGAGGTGGCCACGGGGAACGCCACGCTCTCGATCGACGGAGGCCAGCAGTCTTTCGTCGGCGAGGACGGCCAGCCTGTCCTGCATCCGCAGGCGCGCACCGCCCTGCGAGGTCGAGGGAAGTACCAATTGCAGTTTTCCAACTGCGATCACGAGTTGCTGCTGTGGGTCAATAACCACTTGGTTACGTTCGAGGGGCCGACGACGTACCAACCGGCGGCAAACGTCAAGCCCAAGTGGAGCCAGGCAGAGCCAGGTGATTTGGAGCCGCTGGGCATCGGCGCCCAGGGCCTGTCGCTGAGCGTCTCCCGACTGCAGGTCTTGCGGGATGAGTACTACGTGGCCGTCACCAGCCGAACGCCCATGAAGCATGAGTACGAGATTCCGTGGGAGGACGACCAGATTCTGGATGTGCTGACGACGCCCCAAGACTGGAACGCCACACCGCTGTTTGACTCGCGGCGAGACAACGTGTACTTCGAATTGCAGTCGAATCAGTTCTTCCCGATGGGCGACAACAGCCCGCAAAGTAAGGACGGGCGTTTATGGTCGGAGACGATCCAGGGCGGGAAGCTCTCGCCACCGCCCTACGTCTCGCGGGAGTTGCTGACCGGCCAGGCTCTGGTGATCTATTGGCCGCACTCCTGGCGGGCGCCGATTCCATTCACGCCCAATCTCAAGCGGATGGGACTCATCCGCTGAACAGGAGAATGTGTCGATGACGACGGTGCTGAAGGTCCAAGGACTGGTCAAGATCTACGGCCGTCGCCGCGTCGTGGACGGGGTCGACTTCCACGTCAACCGTGGCGAGATCGTCGGACTGCTCGGCCCCAACGGTGCGGGCAAGACCACGAGCTTTCGCATCACATGTGGCATGATCGAGCCGAACGCGGGCCACGTCTTTCTAAACGATCAGGAGGTCACCGGTTGGCCCATGTATCGGCGCGCTAAAGACGGCGGCATGGGCTACCTGGCGCAGGAGTCCAGCGTGTTCCGCAAACTGTCCGTGCAGCAAAATCTGCTGGGCATGATGGAGTTGCTGGGCGCGGGTTGGCGAGCACGCCGGACCCGCTGCGAGGAGTTACTGGAACAATTCAAAATCGCCCATCTACGCCGAGCCAGAGCGGGGTCGTTATCGGGTGGCGAGCGGCGGCGTCTGGAGATCGCACGGGCCCTGGTTTCCAATCCACAGATCATCCTGCTGGACGAACCGTTTACCGGCATCGACCCCGTGACGATCCAAAGCATCCAAGTGATCGTGCGCGAATTGCGGGCGCGGGGCATCGCCATTTTGATCACTGACCACCAAGTCTGGGAGACGCTCCAGATTACCGACCGCACCTACCTGATCTTCAAGGGCAAAGTACTCTGCCATGGCACGCCCGCGGAGGTGCTCGGTAACGAGGACGCCATCAACGGCTATTTCGGTCGCAACAATGGCCGGTCCGGTCCGCCGCCGCCACATGCGGCCTTGCTGCAGGCCCGCGAAACGGTCGACGCAACTCGGCCGCGGAATAAGAAGTCGGACCTGGAATGAACTCGGCCCGCCAAGCCGGTTCCGGCGGCATTGCCTTCTCCCCTCGCCCCGGTACTCCGGAGATCGTCCAGCTTTTAAGACCAGTGTTCGTTGGAGGTTGCGCCCAAGAGGCCAAAATCGCAGGACCCGCAGAGTGATAGCAACGCTGGCACCAGCAGCCAAATGGCCCTGGCCAGTCGTCCGCGTGGGCGGACCACGTCACAACCCTTGGAAAACACTGGTCTTGAAAGCTGGACGATCTCTCCGGGGAGAGGGGTCGGGGGTGAGGGGTCGGGGGTGAGGGGTGCAAAACAGTGTCGCGAGGCAGGCCAGAGTTTGTTCCGCTTCTGTTCCGCCCGCAGACATGGGTCTGTCCTTCAAATCTCAGTTCTTGCGGCATCTGGGCAACGAGGGTGGAGAGTCTCGCCGCCTCAAGAACTGAAATTTGAACGACAGACCCTGGCCGCTGTTTCCGCCCAGTTTTGCACGGCCTAGGTCGGGGGTGAGGGGCGTGTCGCTCGCCTGGGATCCCTCACCCAACCTTGTATTTCCTGCCGCTTGATTTATGGTTTGGCATCGCCCGGAGCTAGGGTAGGGCCCGGCGGTGCGGCAGGTGCCTTTTCGGCGGGCGGCGTGGCAGCGGGAGGCTGTTTTGCGTCGGCTGGCTTCGTGTTGGCCGGTGCGGCAGCGGGCTTCGCCGCGGGCGGCTTGCCCGCCGGTTGGGCCTCCGGCTTCTTCTCCCCCGTGGCTTCGAGGCCCAAAGCGTCCAACGGGTTGACCGGCGTTTTCTCCTCGGCCCCGCTCGTCTTGCCGGCTTCGGGAAGTTCGACCGTCACGCCGCACTGCTCCTCCAGTTCTCGGACGCTCTTCTGCAACTGCGTCAGGAGGGTCAGGAGCTCGCTACTCTGGCTATCGACGACGCTGAGAATCCCGTCGATCTCATCGATTACCTTCTGGATGTACTTCGCGTCCTCGCCCTTGGCCAACAACTGGAGACCCGCTTTTTGGTCTCCCTTCTGGTTCAGCTTCGGACCGACAAGTCCCCGCTTGACGTAATTCAACTGATCCTTGACCCGTCGGCGCGTCAAGTCGATCCGATACGAGAGGAAATCTGCCATGGGATCCTTGCGGGGCGGGCCGAACGCACCGACCCCCTCACCGCTGGGCATCATCTGGCCAGCTGCCGCCAGCGTGGCCTCCCGGGTCTTCTTGCCGCGTGCCTGTTCGCCTTCGACCCGTCGGATTTCCATTTCGACGGCGTAGGCCGCCAGGGCCGCCAGTTTCTTCCCCGTCTGAGCCAAGTTTAGGTTGACCTTGGCCGGGTAGTTCAGTCGCCCCAGGGCCTCGGCGGTGCTGCAACGCAGCGGAACCGGTTCGGTATTGTCGCCCACCAACTCGTCCAATTTGGCAAGTACTCGGCCATTATCGCCCACCGGGCTCAAGTGACCGAGAATCTCCACGGCACGTCGTCGCATCCACTCGTGGCCGCCGCGAGATCGTCCCTCGGGCGGTTCTTTTTTCGAGATCAAGGCCAGCATGGCATCGACGATGCGGGTCTCCGCATTGTTCTTCACGTCGGCGCTTTTGCTGACCAGGCGGCGGTTCTCGGAGATCAGCTGCCCGTCGATCTTCACGTGCCGCCGAATGCCGACCAGGCAGGCCACATGAACGGCGTCGATCTGTTGTGGATTGGCCAGTTCATCCAGCATGAACTTCAGGCCGTCGATGTAGGGCACCTCCACGTGTCTTCTTTCTGCCTCGCCGGCGACCACGGCCTCCTGGTTATTCAGGTCGGCGATGAATAGGGCCGCATTGTAGCGCGCCGCCGGATGGTAGTCTCCTTTGGCAATGACGGACATGACCTGGAAGGCCAGTGACACGAAGTAGTCGTGGGCTTCGGCCGGGACGGTATTGGGGGAAATGAGACGCTGGAACCTCTTCCGCGCCTCCGGCCAATCCGTGATCCCTTCGGGATGCGTCAGACGCGCGAAGACGTAGCGTTGATAGTAACGGTCGATCTCCTTCCGCGTCTCCTCGTCCGCAATCGGTTCCCGGTTCCCCAAGACGGCAGCGACTTTCATGTCGAGGGCACTGCGGTTCGCTCGCGCCGCTGCGGCGGCCTTCTTATCCTTGCCCTTTTCCTCCAGATCGGGGTTCGTGGGCAACATCTTGTACGGGAAGTCCTCCTCGTCGTCGAGGTCCGGCGCATCCTTAGCTGGCTGCTTAGTCTTGGTCGGGCTCGATTTGGTCGGACTCGTCTTCGCGCCGGCCGGTTTGGGTGGTCCCGTGGGTTTCGGCCTTTGTGCCCAAAGGGCGTCGGCTGAACACGACAAACCGGTCACCACAGCCGCCAAGACCAACCAGCAGCGAGCGACATTGGGGATCTGCAACAGCATGATATTCTCCTGTAGGTCTGCGGACGGGCACACTTTACGGCGACTGGCGGCGGGGGAGCGGAACCAGATCTTGAGTGCCCGGCTCCCACGTCTCGCCCTTCCTAATCTTTTCGTCTCGGAGACGTTCTGTCAACCTAAGGTATTGTCCAATGATACCTTGCGATAGACTTGTTACTCGGGACACGGCCTACTCGACCCAACCTGCCAACCTGCTGAATAATCCGAACTCGGCGGCCCCACCACTTGTTAAGTCTGGCGGAGTTTGCAGAATGCTCGGTGGAGAGGGTGCTTCACGGCTTGTGCGGGGCGCAGCAGCAGGGAGTGGCTGTGGAAAAAACGTAGGGTGGGCTGTGCCCACCACAACTGCTTATGCCTGGCAGGCACGGTTCACACTACACCTTGTGCAAGCATCGTCGCCAATTTGATTCTTTCACAACCTCGGAGTGGCGTGATGGGCGAACAAAGCAGTGACCTAGGCGACCAGCTCCGACTGGCCCTGTTGCAGCGACTGGAGAGTCTACAGCGCAGCGGCGTCCGACAACTGGCCCGACCACCTGCGCCGCAGTCTCCAACCGTGGCCCCTCAGTCCCAAGCGGCGGAACCGGTGGCTGGGAGGCGTGCCACGTCTGCTCCGCCCGAAATATCCCCGCCGACACCTGCTCGCGGCAGACCAGCGGCTACGCCTCCGGCGGCTCCGAGTGCCCCTGCTCGTGCCGCCGCTGTTCCGCGCGCCGTCGCAGGGACGCCCAACCCGACTTCGGTTCACCCCACCGCTCCCACCGTCCCCGCCGGTGCAAGCCCAGCGCCGCTGTTGGCTTCCCAACGCGTCACCGCCTTGGATGTTCTGCGGAACGAAGTGGCGCATTGTGCGCGGTGCACCGAATTGGCGGCCAAGCGGACTCGGACCGTGTTCGGTGTCGGCCATCTGCAGCCGCGTCTGTGTTTCCTGGGCGAAGCGCCGGGAGAAGATGAAGATCGCCAGGGCGAGCCGTTTGTTGGTCGCGCCGGGCAACTCCTGAACAAGATCATCGAAGCCTGCACGTGGCAGCGACAGGATGTGTATATCTTGAATGTGCTCAAATGCCGCCCGCCCAACAATCGCACCCCGCTGCCAGAAGAAGTGGCCAACTGCCGGGGCTACTTCGAGCGGCAATTAGACCTTCTGCAACCCGAATTCATCTGCTGTCTGGGCGCCGTCGCGGCGCACGCCTTGCTCAGAACCACGCGCTCGGTCGGTCAACTGCGAGGACGGTTCCACGATTACCGCGGCGCCAAGGTGCTGGTG
>JAPLNJ010000731.1 GCA_026692885.1 Planctomycetota bacterium
ACGACGAGCGGCTGACCAAGAGTCCGCCACGCGAGATCGTGTTCCTCTGCGACGTGTCGGGTTCCATGTCCGGCGCCCCGACGCAGAAGGTCATCCAGGCCATGCAGCACATGCTCAAGTTGTGCCGCGCACAGGACACGGTGCAAGTTATCACCTTCGCCAATATGGCCCAAAAGTTATTCGAGCGTCCGGTGCCGGTCCAGGAGGAGAGTATCAAACGGGCGCTCAACTTTACCCAGGGGCTGCAAGGCGGTGGCGGCACGGAGATGCTCAACGGCGTGCGAATGGCCATCGACGAGCCGCTGGACAAAGAGCGGGTGCGGATCGTCGTGATGCTGACCGACGGCTACATCGGCAACGAAGCCCAGATCATCGAACACGTCGGCAAACACTGCGGTGACCAGGTACGGTTCTGGGCGATCGGAATCGGCAGTTCGCCGAATATGTTCCTGATTGACGGCGTCGCGAAGCAGGGCGGAGGGATGGGCAAGAAGCTAGGACTGGAAGACGATTCCGCGACGTTAACCCAGGAAGTCATGACGCGGATTCAGCGGGCCCAGTTGTCCAATGTCAAAATTGCCTGGGGGCCGCACCACATCGCGGAAACCTATCCGGCGAAGATTCCGGAATTGTGGGCCGGCCGGCCGGTGATCGTGTTCGGCCGCTATACGGGTGGCGGTGCGGGCCGCATCGCGATCAGCGGCAACGTCGAAGGCCAGGATGTGAGTTGGCCACTGGATGTGCAACTGCCCGCCGACGACCCGCAGCATGACGTGCTGGCCAAGGTCTGGGCACGGCAGAAAATCGAGACCTTGATGCAGTCGAGCTACTACCAAGGCTCGCCCGCGGTCGAAGAAGAGGTGACGTCGCTGGCCTTGGATTACCAGTTGATGAGCCAGTACACGAGTTTCGTGGCGGTCGATGCCCAGGATGCCGGGAAACTGGAGCCGTCCGCCCGGCCGCCGCGGCGGATGCTGGTCCCGGTGCCGCTGCCGGAAGGGACCCGCTGGGAAGGCTTCTTCGGCCCCGCGGGGGCGGAACGGGATGAGGACCTGATCGAGCAATTAGCAACCCCTTACAAGTCCAAGTCCGAATCACGGCTGAGCTTGGGGAAAGAAGCCCCGTCGGGCGGGTTCCGCTACGCGTTACCGAGCAGTGGTCCAGCACCGTCGCGGCCTGCAGCGGCGGCGCCGTTGGCGGAGGCTCTGAAACGCAGCCAGCCAGCATTTTCCGGGACGCCGATGTCCCGACGGCAGGCTGCACCCCAGCGATCGGTCGGAGGCGTTATCCGTGGCCGGACACTCGGCGGCAGTGCCCTGTCCGGCTTGGCGGGAGGCCCACCTGCCCCTGCTGAGTCCGCCGTACATCGTCTCGCATTCAGCGCCGATGGGGCTAGTTTGGCCACCTCCGCAGGGGACCGCTCGGTAACTCTGTGGGGGGCGGCGTTCGGGGCCTGGGGGGCAGACGTCGACACACTGTCGAAGGACGCACAGCAAGCCTTCCAGCAAGGACAACAGGCTTGGAAGGACGGCAAATTGTCGGATGCCCGCTCAACGCTCACCAAGGCGTATTTGTTCGATACGGCCGCAATGAACGCCTCCGCCAGCGACGAAAATTTGGCCGCGCTCGCCTTGGGGAGGCTCGAACAAGTGCATCGTCAGGAGATTACGACGTGGGCCAAGGAAGTTCCGGCACTCGACAAGCGACTGGACTTGGTCGTTCGTGACCGATCCGTCGCCGAAGCGTTGGCGACGGTAGCCCAAGCCACCGGTCTCACCGTCAAGCTGATTCCGGGCAGTGTCGAGGACGCCGCTGCGTTGCAAGGTGGCGAATCGCCGCGAGTCAGTTTCCTGGATCTGCGTGGGGCCACGGCAGCCCAGGCGTTCGACTGGATCCTCCAGCCGGTGCGGCTGGCCTGGTGGACAGACAAGGGCGACATCGTGGCCGGCAGCCAACGGAGGCGAGAGGGCGTGTCGGCGTGGGTCTACGACGTGTCGACCATCGCCTGGCCCACAGCCGCCGAGATCGGCAAGGTGCCCGACCGCCAGCCGCCACGCGACACGGCGCGCAAGGCAACCGATGAGTTCCTGGCGGTCGTACGATCGCAACTGAAGACGTCCGGTCAGCAAGTCGTGGTCTGGTTCGCTCCCGGTCAACTCGTGGTGATTGGCGACGCCGACCTGCAGACCAAAGCCGGACAGCTGTTCGCCGATTTGGCCGACGCACGCTTCCAACCGCAGGGCCAACTGGCCAAACTGCACGCGGTGACCAGTGTGCGTGCCAAGGAGCGGTTAGGCGAAGTGGAGCAACAGCGTGCCGCCCGTCGCCTGCAGGAAGTCATGGCGGCCCATCGCCAGTACGGTTGGCGCCTGCTGGCGGCAGCTTCCGATGGCAAGTCCGATCCGGAGGCCGTGACGGAACTGCAGCTGGCGTGGAACCGGGTCGAGACGGACCGGTTGCTGGCAGAGGCTGGAGCGGGCTTGGCGCTGCGCTCGCTGTGGCTGATCCGGGAGTCTGCGCGGGCCTTGCCGGATGACGCCGAGCTGCAACAGCTGGCCGCTGTGGCGTGGGGCAAATCGCGCAGCGCCGTCGATGCTGCGGTGCTGGCCCTGAAAAAGAACCCGGAGGACATGAATGCCTTCGCCAGCGTCCTGTACGCGACGTTGGCCGCGCCAGACGATGGCCGGCTGCGCGGAAGTGCCTCGACGCTGTTGACCGGTGCGGCGCCGAAGGGCTCGCCGTTGGCCGCCGCTCGAACCGTGGCCGGGGCCTTGCTGCAGGAGTCGTCCAAGATCGATCGCACGGCCCTCGCGCAGCTGGTCTCTGCCGGCGTCTCTGGTGAAGACCTCGTGGTGTTGACGGCGTTGGCGTGCCGCCGCGCAGGCGGCGACACGTGGCAGAAGTTCCGGGCTGAGTCGCGGGATGTGTTGGCGAATAACGCCTTGTCCGGTGACGTGATCGTGTTGATCAGCCGGTTGACCAATGCGCCGCTGCCGATGCTGGCGGCGAAATAGCACTATTTCCAGCTATACCGCACGCGGTTGAGGATGGCACATCCTCGTTTAACCCAGAGCCAACGGCGACGCTGTGTTTCACCGGGCGCCGTCGCCGTTGGCTCCGGGTTAAACGAGCCAATGCCAACCGCGTGTCGTATGACTGGATCCAATAGGGATTTGTAATGATGGCGAGTCTGGGATGGTTGCGATGAAGGGCGACTTAATCTTTCACCATGGTTTCTCCGACGATCCGGGCGCGGGCTGAGTTGTCGGCGAGGCGGGCGAGGAGGAAGAGGCTGCCGCCGGAGGGCTGACGCCGACTGGCGTGACTTGGATGGGCTCCGATTCCACCGCTTCCTGGGCGGCAACCACACTGACTGCCGGTTCGGCGGCGGGATCGGGTGGATCAGCACGGCGCGTCCAGGCGCTCGCGGTATGGCTGGGCAACCGTAGGGTGATTTCGCGCGAGGCTTCCAGTTTGCGTCCGTCTTCGCACCAATAACGTACGAACAGCTGCAAATGCTCATGCTCCGGTGGGCTCTTCGGCCAGGGCATGCGCAAGTGGATGCCGCGATCCAGGGGAGCGTCGCGGAGCAGCTTGGCGGCGAGTTCTTTGTCAAAATCCCAGCGAGCCACACGGACACTGGCGGCTGTCTTGGCCGGATCCAGCAGGACGATCGAAATCTTGGCCGGCTGAGGTACGAAATGCCCCTCCTTGCTGCGTGGCTCGATCAGGACCCCTAGCCCGTCATCTCCCAGTTGTTGGTCGAAGTCCTGACCGCCGGTGAGCCGCGGGTTCAGGAAGATGTACTCCACCCGCTCCGGCGCGTCGGCCGGCGTCGCTACGTCCTGTTCGGACTCTGGTTCCGCATCCGCGGTCGCAGAGGCCAAGGCGACCTGCCCCTCCGCTCGGTTAGCGGTGGCACGCCGTTTCGGCGCGGTGGAGGTCTGCTTGCCATCGGGGCTGTTGAAGCCCGGCGGCATTTCAACTTTCGGTGGTTCCTGCGATTCTTCGGGAATGATCTCCTGCAAGGTTTTCTTTTTCTCCTTGCCCGTCTTCTGGCCGTTTCCCTTCGCGCCGTCCTGATCTTCGATGCCTAGCTTGGCACGGCAGGCTTTGAGTTCCTTGAGAGCTTTCTCGTAGTCGTACTCCAGTTGGTAAACTCGATCTTCGAGCACCCGTTTCTCACTGTTCTGCATGTCCAGATAAGCATCCATGTACGGATCCTTACGACGACAGCCGACGAGTGCCAAGCAGGCGAACAGGAGTAGGAGGAACGAGCGAAAGTCCATTTCCGCAAAGCGTCTCGCAGAAGGGCCACCGATTTGTGCACTGAACGGGTACGGGACTTTAGGAGGAAATCCAAAAAAAGGCAAGACGAGCCGCCGCCGCCGGGATGCACATGCTAGCACTGAGCGGTATTTTGGCCCTTGCGCGTAAAGAATGAGACTTAACGGTTCAGCAGGGACGGGGCGCGAGACAAGGGGTCGGACGTACAGATTTCAGTTTTCGCGGTCGTGTGCCTAAGCATCTGGAAAGCCTTCTGCCCGCGAAAACTGAAATCTGTACGTCTGACCCCAGCCGGCGGTCCGTCTATGCGAAACCGTAAAGCCCCATGCTTGACACCGACAACCCCGAAAACCGTTTGGTGCTAGCACTAAGCCGCGTGTGAGGACTCCGATTGAATCCGGGGTTGTCGCCGGGTTAGTCCGTCGGAAACTGCGCCGGTTCGCCGTTGATCTCGGCCAGGGCATTGCTGGCGGCTCGCTGTTCCGCTTCTTTCTTGTTGCGGCCCCAGGCGGGCTGGTACAGCGTGCCGCCGATGTGGGCCGCGATCTTGAAGCACTTGCGGTGATCGGGGCCTTTCTGGTCCACCAACTGATACGTCGGGGTAATCGAAAACTCCCGCTGAGCTAGTTGCTGCAGCAGCGATTTGTAGTTCCCGCCCAGTTCGCCGGTCGCGGCCAATTCGATTTCCGGCCCCAGATACTCTTCGATGAACCGGCGGGCTGCTGCGTTGCCGCCGTCCAAGTAAATCGCCGCAATCAGCGACTCGAACACGTCAGCCAACAGCGATGGCGGAATCGACGGGCTGGCGGCCACGCCTTTACCCACGATCAGGAATTCCTGCAGGCCCAGTGCTTCGCTGATCTTGGCACATGACTGACGGCTGACGACGGCCGACTTGAGTTTGGTCAGGTCACCTTCCTGGTAGTTTGGGTAACGTTCGAACAGTAATTCGCAGATAACCGCGCCCAGGATCGCGTCGCCCAGGAACTCCAATCGCTCGTTCGAGGCCAGGCGATGCTCGGCCCCGGAGGAGTGGGTCAGGGATTCCCGCAGCACGGCTCGATTGCGGAATTCGTAGCCGATCCTCCGTTCACACCGCTGCAGGTTGTCCTCGGAAGATTTTTCAGGTACCCGTTCCGGCGGCGACGCTGCGGCAGGCCAGGCTTCCCACGGCAACGCCGTGGGCGACAGGGACTCCAGCGGAGGCGACGCAGCCGGCAGCATGTCGGGCGGACAGGCTGGGGTGGCGCAAGCTTCGGTCGGCGTGACTTCTGGGGAAGTTGTCTCGCACAGTTTGGGTAGTTCGCTCACTTGGGGAGTTTCGTTCAGTTCGGGCAGTTCGTCGTTCACTGGGGCCGTCCTCATTTGTTCCGATCAAGGCCGGGGTATGCAAGGCCACCGCCACAATTCCGATCAACGGTTGAGCGAAGGCGGTTGGCCGTAAACGTCCCTATTCTATAGAATGTCGGCGGTGGCAAAGAATACGAGTCTCGCATAAACCCGTCGATTTCGGCTGAAGTTATCAGCCGCCCCCGGCGTTCAGAGAGACACGGTCAGACATTCGCACTTGGCAAGGAGCGCAGTTTCATGGTTTTTCGGACCCGCTTGTTCCGTCGTTCGGCCTTGAGTTGGGGGTTGTTCGTCTGTTGGTTCGCCGTGGGCAGTTTCGCGCACAGCGCGGATAAGACTGACAAAAAGGACGCTTTGCGGCAGGCGAAATCCCTTTCCGCCGCCTTCCGTAACGCCGCGGAAGCCACCTCGCCGGCAGTGGTTACCCTGGTCGCTACCAGCAAAGCTCAACTGGAGCGGAATCAGAGGGAAATGCGGGATTTGCTGCAGGACCCACGTCTACGTCGGCTGTTCCCCGAAGGCGCCCTGCCGGAAGACCCGCCTGGAGACGGCGAAGAGCCTGAACTACCCGATTTGCCAGGACTCGGTGCCCAAATCGGTTCCGGAGTGATCATCGATCCCAACGGCATCATCTTGACCAACAACCATGTTGTCGAAGGTGCCGATGACATCGTCGTGCGGTTCCCCGACGGGCGCGAACTCAAGGCGATTGACGTCAAATCGGACCCGCTGAGCGATCTGGCGATTGTGCGTGTGGAGACGAAGGAAAAATTGCCGTCGGCCAAACTCGGCGATTCTTCGGAAATGAATATCGGGGATTGGGTCATCGCCATCGGCAGTCCCTTCGAGTTGGAGACGACCGTCAGCGCGGGGATTATCAGCGGCAAGGGCCGGGGCATCGAGAAAATCCGGCGTGGCAAGTTGATCCAAACGGACGCGGCCATCAATCCCGGCAACTCCGGTGGCCCGTTGGTCAACCTGGATGGCGAAGTCGTGGGCATCAACACGGCCATCGCCTCCAGCATTGGCGGCTACCAAGGCATTGGTTTTGCCATCCCCTCCAACCGGGCGAAGTGGGTCAGTCAGGAGTTGGGACCAACGACGTGATCGTCGAATTCGCCGGTGTCCCGGTCCGTGGCCCGCGGGACTTGCAGGACGAAGTGGAGCAGCGGCCGGTCGAATCGAAGCAGCAGCTGAAGGTCATCCGCGAAGGTCAGCCGGTGGTTTTGACGGTGACCCTCAAGCCGCTGCCGAAGGAGCGGGAACTTCGGAAAAGAGAGCGAAAATAGTCGAGAGACATCTGTGCTTTGGCTCTGCCATCCGTGCGAAAAGAAAAACAAGAAAAGTTGCACTTGGGCGAGCGGCAGGAAATCGCTTACCCAACTCAATGTAGGATGGTCTTCCCAGACCGTCCCGATTGGCCCGGGAAGGCCGACCTGCGGGTAAGTGGCATGGGGCGCAGGCCGCCGTTGAAGGAATTCTTCGCAGGCCCCTGCGAGGACATCTTCCGGCAAGGCCAGCCATTGGCTGATCCCGTTCCTTGGCTGGCCCATAGCCAAGGCCGGACTCATTGAAACATCGCATGGCAAAGACGCCATCCATGATGCGTGCAATACGCAGAAAACCCCACTCAAGCCCGTCTTCTACAGTTGCGCCCCACGTCCTGCGGATCAGGGCCGTGAAGTCCTTGGTTTTTCGGTGGTCGGTAGGTAGGCGACATCGAATCATGGTGCCACGTGTTGTGCAATATAGTTGACAATATTCGGACAATTTCGA
>JAPLNJ010000732.1 GCA_026692885.1 Planctomycetota bacterium
AGAGCAGGTTATCGTGCACGTCCACAACGCGCGAGCCGTTGTCGATATAGACCATACACAGCTTGATCCAACGCATGGCAGCGAAGTCGTAGCAGTCGTGCATCACGTTGTAGGCCACCTGCGAGCGCTGGTCGTTGAGCGTGCCGCCGCTGGCATAGAAGCTGGTCAGGAAGCCGGCGTCGCGGGTCAGCAGCATGCCATTGTAGAGGTGGTTGTGGGCCAGGAGCGTGGCGGCATAATCCATGGGGCCGCGGTCGCGCGAGCTGTGGCTGGGGCCGTTGCCGTAGAAGTTGAAGAAATGCCGTCCGGCATTGCGCATCGTATTGAAGGTGATCACGTGCCCGCCGACCAGGAGGTGCTCGTAATCGCCGAAGTCGCTCACCGCGTCCGTGATGGCGTTGAGATAGTGGCCCACGTAGCTGACCTCGTCGATCAGGCAGTTATGGATCGTGTGGTGATAGCCCCGCACATGAAAGCCGGTCCCCACGCTGAACCGCACGCTGCAATTCAGGAAGGCATTGTCGTGGCCGCCCACGAAGATGCCCGTTTCACCGGACTTGATGGTATCGCGTCCCTTCTCGAGCTGCCCGATGCCGTAGTGCCGGGTGTAGTGTGCGATGTAGGCCAGATCGCAACGGTCCACCACGCAATGCGCCGTGTTCTCCAGACGCAGCGAGGCGGCGCGGATCGTCAGGCCTTCGAGGCGGATGTGCTCGCGCCTGCTCAGTTCGAACGCGAGCTGACGGCGCTTGGCCTCGATCTCCCGGGGCTCGGCACCGTCGGGGGTGATGAAGTACAACGCGTTGTCCTGCTGGAGTCATTCACCGGGCGCGTCCAGCGCGTGCAGGTCCCCACGATCATGCCCCGCCCTTCCTCGTGCTCCTGCGGGAACTTGCCGTCGTAGGCCGAACCGAACCACCAGCCCTGGGTGTGGTCGCCGGTGGGGAATTCGTAGGCGGGCAGGTCCTCCGGGCTGTAAACGGTTTTCATGTTGGGATTCCACTCCGTCCCGTCCAGCGACGGCGTTTTCGCATTCCGGGACTTTTCGTCCGCCGCTGCCGGTTCGCAGCGCACGCTCTGCGCGCCGCGGAACACCTCCGCGGCTTTCGCGAATTCCTGTTCTGTGACCAGAAGCGTTTCCATGTTTCCCTCTTACGCTTCACGTGCCTTCAGCATGGCCCGGCAACCTTCCCGGACAAACAACGTGTCAATCCCGCAGGCGATGAACCGGAAGCCTTGCTGGATCCGCCGCCGAACCTCGCCGGCGTCCACCGGCACGACGTGGATGCCGGCCGCGACCTGGCGCCGGCGGCAGGCGTCGAGGATGGTCTCTTGCGCCGCCAGCACGTCGGGATGCTGCAACTGGCCGGCCAACCCCATCGAGGCCGACAGGTCATACGGCCCGATCAAGACGGCGTCCAAGCCCGGCGTGGCCAGGATCGCGTCGGCGTTCCGCACCGCCGTTATGTGCTCCAGCATGACCACGACCACCACTTCGTCGTTGTGGGCTTGGAAATACTCGCTGAACCGCGAACCGAAGCCGGTGGCCCGGCACAACGACGCGCCGCGAATCCCCGCGGGCGGGAACTTCGCCATCGCCACACTCTGGGCCGCTTCGGCGGGCGTGTTGACCGACGGCACGATGATGCCGGTCGCGCCCAGATCGAGCACCTGCTTGGCGAGCACGGCATCGCAGGACGGCAACCGGGCGAGCACGTCGCAGTCCGTGCCTTTCGCCGCCAGCGCGATGTGGTAGAAAGCCTCGAGGCTGATCGGCGTATGTTCCATGTCGGCGACGAGAAAGTCGAAGCCTTCGGCCGCCATGATCTCGGCGACCGCCGGATGCCCCGTCAACGTCCACCCGCCCAGAACCGGCTGACCGCCTTGGAGTTTTTGTTTGGTATTGCTCATGGGGATGCTCACTTGTTCGCAATGTTCATTGGGACACGCATCCGTCTTGCCTGCCATCACTCTACGCCGACGGAATTAAGCTTCAGCCGCACGTCGCTGGAACGCGACATGCCCAGCGGCCACTCGGGCGCGACGTAAAGGCCGCCGAAACAAATCTTGCGCAGGATGGGCTTCTCGAAGCTCACCGCGGGCGATTTGTTGACGGCGACCGAAAGACCTTTCTCGGTCAACTCAACTTCGATGTGATTCCATTCCTTCATCTTGAACGATGCGAGGTCTGTCCACTGGTTCCCGGACGTGCGGACCTGAAGAAAATCGGCTTTGCGCTGCTCGTCGTAAACGGCGCGAATGACGGTGCCGTTGCGCGTCTTGCCGCCGAGCGTCAGCACGGGCCAGTCGCCGCCGCTGTAACGATGGAGATTCACGTCGAACGCGAGACGCAGTTTCGGCTGACGCGTGAGTTTCTCCGTCAACACGAGGCCGAGGCTTGATTGGCGCTGGCCAAAGTGAGCCATGCCGTTTTCGATCTTCAGACCGGGCCGGCCCTCGCGCGGCAGCAAAAACGGGCGGGTGAAATCCGGCAGCGGCTCGATGACGCTGCTGTGGATGCCAGCCGGGTACGTGTAGGCGACGTAGAGTTTGCCGTTATCCACAAACCCATTTGGGTAAAACGCCGTGCCGCCCTGCGGCTGAATGACCGGGCCGGGCAGCAGTAAGTCCGGGTCGCATACCGGCGCGTAGTAGAGCGCGAGGAAATACCGGTCGTGGCTGATGCGCTCCGGCACGCGAACGTGGTTGTCGTTCATCACCATGAGCAGGCTGTCGCGCGTGCCCACGCCGGCGACGGCGTAGTTGCGCGAGCAGATCGTGTCGACCTCGACCGTGCGGGCCTTGGTCCACGTGTGGCCGTGGTCGCTGCTGGTGGCGTAGAGCAGCATCCGGTGCGGTTTCTCGGCGCGCTCCGGGTTGTCCTGCGCCGTGGAGTTGCGAATGAGCAGGCCGATCTGGCCGTCGGCTTGCTCGAACAGCATCGGCTCCCAGAGGGTCACTCGCTCGCCGCCGAACTCGGCCGGTTTCTCGCCGATCTTCGACCACGGCAAGGCTTCGATCGGCTCGCTCCACGTCCACGTCTTGCCGGCGTCGGCGCTAAGCAGCACGCCGGCGTAACGGGTGTGGCCCGGTCGGCACTTCTCCTCGACCTCCGCCAGGCTGCACGGGAACATCATCACGCCCTTACTGGTGAGCAGGCCGTGGTTGGTCGGGAACCCGACGACCTGGCCCGCGAGCGACGGCGGCGCGGTGGGCACTTCGCGGTTGCGCCAGCGCACGCCGTCGATGGAGGTGGCGACGTAGGTCCTGCGGGCGTTGTAGTCGCACCACGCGCAGAACAGCGTCTCGTCGCGTCAGTTGATGAAGATCGGCTGCCACTGGTTGTCGCTCTCGACGGGGTTCTCCGCCGCCGCGTCGCGGGTGAACAACCGCACGGGCGTTGACCAATGTTCGAAGTCGTCGCTGACGCCGAGGAAGTTGTATTGGCCCGGCCCGTCTTCGGCACTGATCTCGTTGGCGTTCCACGCGGCGAAGAACTTGCCCTTGAACTTGACGATGTCTACGTCGTGGTTGTATTTCAGCGCCGGCTTCGCGCCGGGATGGTGGAAATAGATGTCCGCAGTCTTCACCTTGGGCTGGTAGATCGGCAGCGACTCGCCGGCGAGGGCTCGGCTGGTGAAGCAGCAAGTGACGATTGCGACAGCCGCTGGAAAGAAACTGTGCATGGTGGTTGTCTCCTTTACGGAGGACGTTGTTTCCTGAGCGTTGCTACAAGCAGTGATTTTCAACGTAAGTCCTCCAAAGGTCTTGGGCCTGGTCAGGCGTGTTGACGACCGTGGTGATCGCCAGCCCCTGGGGCGGCAGCTTGGCGAAAAGCCAGTCGAGATCAGTTCGCGGGATGTCACCCCAGATGATCAGCGGGCGCTGGCGCAAGATGGCCATGTGCCGGTCGAACAGCGACTCGGCCGAGGGGCCGCCGCTGTCGATGTGCAGTTCCAGCACGCTCATGCCCATGGCGAGGTAGCGATCCGTCGGCACGAAGCCCGTGGAATGCTGATGCATGACCACGTGCGGAAAGGCGGCCACGATCTGCCGGTCGAAGGGCTCGATGAACTCGGCATACAGCTTGGGCGAGAGGAGCGCCGCGGCGTCCTCCTGATGCCACACGGTCCCGGCTGGCATCCAGGCGTGGTAGTAGAACGATCCGATGCCCCCGTGAAACGCCGGGATGCGTTCGAGCTGGAACCGGCCGCACGCGATGAACAGGTCGGTCACACGCTGGGCGACCGCGCGCACATCGTTGGGATTGTCGACCAGCGCCAGCACGAAGCTGTCGCCGCCGTAGAGGGCGGCAATCAGGTCTGCCACGCCCCGCATGCGCGTTGTGGCCAATGGGAAGCGGCCGGCGCTCGCCTCAGCCAGCGCCCGCAGCATGCGGTCCATCAAACGCGACCAGGGGTTATCGGCCGAAAACGCGGGAAGGCTTTCGGGCGTGACACGCGGCGGCGGCTCGGCGTAGATCGAGCCGGTGGCGTGGTTCGCGAAGATCGGGCAGCCCAGCATGGCTTCCAGCCAGGGGATGCCCCAATACGCGCTGCCGCTGTAAAGGAAGTCGCCGCCGCATTCCTCGTGGTCAAGGAACAGACGTCCGCTGTCGGCCACGAAGGCGTCGACGTCAAAATCCTCCGGCCGCAACGCACGCCCCTCCGGCAGACGGCGACTGAACGGATAACGCGGCAGGGGATATTCGCTCCCGCGGAAGAAGCCAAAGACCGGGCGTGGATTCACGCGGCGGTGGAACGTCGCGAAAGTCAGCACGCGCTGCTCGATGTTCTGTTGCCAGTGGTTCATGTTAGATGACGCTTCAGTTCGATTGAACGCCCGTCGAATCCGCGCTGCACGGCCACACAACGGCCGCCGCGCGGTACATGGCCAGGACGTTCTCCAACGGGATATCGGTGCCCAGGATCTGGCTTGGCGCCAGGATGTAGTTGCCGCGCCCATCAAACAGCTTCAGCGCCGCGCGAACGGCATCGCCGACCTCTTCGGGCGAGCCTTTCGGCAGGAGATGCTGGGTATCGATGCCGCCGTGGAACACGATCTGGTCGCCGAACTCCGCGGCGAGCGACGCCAGCTCCATCCCCTTGGCGGAGACCTGGATGGGATCGAGAATGTCCACGCCGGCCTCGACAAACAGCGGAATCAAGGGACGGACGGCGCCGCACGAGTGCATCATCACCTTCAGCCCGTGGCTGTGTGCCAGCGCTGTCAGCTTGCAGATGTTGTCGAAGTAGAAATCCCGCCACATCGAACGGCTCATCAGCAGCGCATCCTGCGTGCCGAAGTCATTGCCGAAGAACCAGACCTCGAGTTCCCCTTTCAGCGCGGCGAACAACGCGTCGTTGAGTTCCAGGTACATCTCCGTCAGCCGGTCGACAAGGGTGTGGGCAAACCCCGGCTCGGCGCCCAGATTGGTGAGGAAGTTCTGGTAGCCATGCATGCGGTAAGCGTCGCCCAGGATCCCGGTCCAGAAGCCGCCGACACGAACGCGACTGCGCTGAGAACCGGCGATTGCACACAGCGGGCCGAAGTCGAAATCGGCCGCTTTCGGCCAGGGGAAACGCAGGACATCCTGAGGATCGGTCGCATCCTGCAGCGGGCCGCGGATGGCTTCGTCGACCGAGAACCTCGCTGCCCGCACCTCCCGTCGCCAGCGAATCCCCAGCGGGCACGTGCGCTCGGTTTCGGTCAATTCGAGGTGGTCCGCGTGCTTGTAATAGGGCAGGAAGTCCTCGCGCTGGCTCAGGTCGCGGGCGGGCAGATAGAAGAAGTCGCACCCCAACGCATCCAGCAGCTCGCTCTCGGAGTTAACCCCCAGATGCGTCTTCAACCGCCGGTCCAACTCATGATGGGCTAGGTAGTCGATCGGCGCGCGATCGAGCGTCTTGCGCTGGCAGCAGGCCTGGAATCGTTCTCTTGAGTTCATAGCGACACCCTGGTCTCATGGAAACGAGGGCGGGTTTCATGGATTGAGAGGAGGCTGCGTTGGGATCATGGCTTTCTGCGCGAGTTGCTTGGTGATAGGCGTTAGAAGGCTCACGTGCTTGGACGGGCAAAGACGCGAAGCGTGTTGTCGGCGAGGTCGCGTGTGACGGGTGGGAGGCTCATGTCGGGTTGTTCATCGCCAGCGCGGATGGTCGCTGATGCCGTAGCGTTGGGTAAGGTCCACAGGTACGCCTCCGTTCCCGCGTGAAAATTCCCCACGGCCTCGCTGCTGCGCAGAGCGCGGTTGTAGATGCGCAACGACTTGACCGCGGGCGTTATCTTCAACGTCGCAGCTCCGCTGGGCGTGCGCAGCGTTGGGCTGAAGCGGCCCCAGCCGAATTGGCGCTGATCGCCGCCGTCGCAGAGCACGCCGTCCACCACGAAGGTGATGATCTTCGGGCCGCCGTCCACGGTGATGACGACATGGTGACGCTTCCCGGCTTGAATTACGCCGCGGTCGCAGTCCCAACCGACCTGCTGCCGGCCGTCGTGCAGCGCGATGGCGAGCGTACCGGACTCGGTCGTCGAGACGAGCACCCCCGCGCCGGTCGCGTCGCGGCTGTCCAGGAGAGTTTGGCCGGCGGCGAGTGAATCGAGCTGCACCCAGAGGTCCAGGCTGAAGCCGCCACGGGCGTCTTTGCCGCCGTGATCGGCTCGCCGAGTGTCGCGGGAATTCAACGGCGGCAGCTTGGGCAGCAGCGCTTCGGCGGGCATCGGTTTGCCGGCCGGAAGATCGAGCGCCAGACCCGACTTGGCGACGATGCGGTTGTCCCACTGGCCGAACAGGCCGTCGAGCAGCGGTTGCGGGATCTCGTGGACGCGGCCGACGTTCTTTTGCGTCTCGGTGACGTACAACTTGCCGCCGTCCTCGATCAGGTCGGGGTAGCTCATGCGGATGTACGAATCGTCGTCGTACAGGAGAATCTCCGGCTGCGACCACTCGCTGCGTTTACCCTCCGGTGCGTCCACCTCGCGGCCGGCCATCAACCACACGGGGTTGCGGTCGTCGTAGGGGCTGCGCCCGTCTTTCCCGTCCGCCCCCAGTTCGCCGACGAACCGCCCGCCGTGATTGTGGAACCAGTAGAGGAATTTTCCGTTCGAGCAGTTCCACGCGAAATTCGCCGCCCGCGGATGCTTGAGGCGCGGGCCGCCGGGCGCATGGCTGGCATAGGCGGGCGCGGTCCAAGTGTGGCCGCCGTCGCGGCTGTAGCTGCACGCGGGCCAGCCGTCGATGGTGCGATAGACGCAATACAACGAGCCGTCGCTGAGTTGGACGAGGCTCTGCTCCTCCGCCACGCGCCCGCCGCCGGCCGGCGTGCGCAGTCCGATATCGCCATCGGGCAGCGTCTCGAACGTCAGCTAGGCCGGATCGCGCTCGGTCAGAATGTTCCTGCTCTTGAAGAAGGCGCCTTCGGACTGCGCGAAGAAGCCCGCCCCCATCGCGCCGACCTTGTGCAGCACCATGATCGCGCAGTCGGCGAGCAACAGCGGTCGCCCCACGTTCCAGAAGAACCGCAGGCTCCCGCCGTACACGTTCTCGCGGTCGCAGGCGAACTCGCGCACCGGCACATCGTAGCGCTGCGCGGACCACGACCGCCCGTGGTCATCCGAGAACTTGAACACATAGTGCCCGAGCGAATCCACCCGCGTGAAGACGCCGCCGTCCTCGCGCTTCACCTCGCGCACCCGGTCGGTGTTGTGGTTGTAGAAGCAGTAGATGCGCCCGGTGGGGACCTTGAGCATCACCGCATACGAGGCTTCCGTGCCATAGGACGGCTCGACCG
>JAPLNJ010000733.1 GCA_026692885.1 Planctomycetota bacterium
TACAAACATTCGTCCTAGAGCGAAACAATTTGTACCCTGACGCACCCGTTCATTTTCCGCAGTCAAGACCAACTTTGGAGCAGCCTAGGGGCAGAGTGCAGCGATGCCCCAGAAACCGGGTACTGGGGCTTCGCTTAGGCTCAGCCGCCAGCCACCCGGACCGTTGCCAGCACGGACGGCAGTGCGCAACCTTACGATCAAGGCCGCTCCGCTGCGTGCGAACCCCTTCGGCCTACGCTCCACGCTCCGCTCGCTCCCTGCTGCTGGACTCGGCTCAGCGTGGGGACTGGACTGCGGCCAGCCGGAAGCCCAGGGAGTCCCGGTCCGACGGCGAGGACCAGTTACGGGTCGCCGACCGGCAGATCGCGGTCGCGCCGTAACAACTGCCGCCGCGATCCACCCGGTAGGAGGCCAAGCCGGGCCCCGACGGATCACTCGCCGCCCCCGCCGCATAAGGACCGTACCCGTCCGCACACCACTCCCACACGTTGCCGTGCATATCGTACAACCCCCAGGCGTTGGCCTGCTTCGCGCCCACCGGGTGCGTCGCCTTGATCGAGTTTTTGTTGTACCAGGCGTACGTCCCCAGTTCCGCCTCGGAGTCGCCAAACGAATACTTGCTGGTGCTACCAGCCCGGCAAGCGTACTCCCACTCGGCCTCGGTTGGTAAGCGATAGGTGCGCCCCGCCGCGCGCTCTTCCGCGACTTCCGACAGCCGTTTGCAGAACGCCACGGCATCGTCCCACGAGACCATCTCGACGGGAAGGGATTCGCCCTTGAAATGGCTGGGGTTGCTGCCCACGACCTTCTGATATTGGGCCTGCGTCACCTCGTACACACCCAGATAGAACGGCTTGGTGATCTGTACACGGTGTTGTGGTTTCTCGTTCGCATCGGCTCCGCGGTCCGAATCCAGCGAACCCATCAGGAATTCGCCGGCCGGAAGCAACACCAGCTTCATGCCGATCGAGTTGCTGATCGAGGGCAGCGTCGCGGCTGTCGGCGAGTTTGGCGGGGTATTCATCGACGGGAGCCGGCCCCAGGCCTGCCGCAGGTCCGTGAGCCGCGAATCTTGAGGGGCCAGTTTCTCCAGCTTCGCCAGCAACAGTTCGGCAGCCGGTTTGTCCGCCGCGGCAATTGCGGACTTGCATTGCGTCACCAGCGCATCCGTTTCGTCCGCCCGATCCCGCGCAGCCGTCGCCTCGGTGACCGCGCGGTTCAGCGTGTCTAACGCCTCACGGTACGACGCGGCAGCTTCTGCCAGGTTCTCCGCAACCGCTGCGGTTTCCGCAACCGCCACCTTGTCCTCCGCGGCCTGGAACGACTCGCGGGCGTATTCCTGCAATTCGTCCACCGCGGCCGCAGAGCGGCCGGACGTCCACTTCTGCTGCACGTCGCCAAGTGCGTTGGCTGCTGCGGCGTCAGCTAGCGACTGTCCGAACGCTTCGGCTGCGTTGGTCAGCAACTGCTGGGCCAAAGCAAAGTTGTCTTCCTTCAACGCCGCCTTCCCTTCCGCCCTCAGCTCTTTGGCTCGTCGGTAGGCGGCCGGACGTACATTGGTCCGGAACGCCCCATCGGCGAGTCGCTGGGCCTTCTGCGCAGCTTCGATCGCGACGAGCGTCTCGCGTCGGGCACGAGCTGTCTGACGTGATGCGCTGATGGACGAACCCGTCATCCAGATGGACGAACCCGTCATCCAGATGGCGAACCCCAACGCTCCCATCGCGCAGACGGACACCACCACGCGGACGAAGTGGTACAGCAGCACGTTCTCTTCGCCCACCGCCCGTCGCAAGCCTCGGTCCACACGCAGCACGAGCGCCACCAGCATTCCGAAAACCATCCGCGCCGCGTTGGCCAATCTTAGGCGCGGGACTACGTCAGGCACCAGCACAGGGGCCGCAGCGGGCGATAGCCACGCGGCCACTTGCTGCTCCTGGTCCCGGGTCAGCGCCACGACTTTCCGGTCGCGCAGCACTTCCTCCAGCAGGGGCACGTCCTCCAGACGGCCGTGGGCGGCCATCGCTAGATGGCCCACCAGGTTCCGCGCCGCAGGGTCATCCAATCGCCACAGGTCACGAAACACGGGCGACTGGTCGGGAGCCGCCAAGTCCTGCGGACCCAACAGCAACCGGTCCTCGTCGTAGTGCCGATCCCACAATTCGCGCCCGCCGACGATCAGGCAGCGCAGCGTGGTGTAGATCAGCAGGTGCGAGAAGCGGTCAATCTCCGGACCATACCCGCCCTGGTCCAGCCGCTGCCGATGCTGATAAGCCGGATGGCCCACCTCGCCCGGCGCCTGGTTCGCGAGGGCCGGCACGTACATCCCGTCGTAGTCGATCAACCGCAGATTCAGGAATCCTTGCTTATGGGGATCCGGCACCAGCAGCACATTCCCGTGCTGCAGGTCGCCATGCGCCACCTGCGCGTCGCGCAACCGCTGCGCGAGTTTCAACCACATATCGCACAGGACCGGCAACGTGTCTTTGGCGGTGCCGTTCTCGAAGCAGTCCAGCAGGAATTCGTCCAGACGCAGGCCTTCCACCCAGTCCATCTTGAGCACCGGGTAGCGTTCTCCCCGCACCAGGAGTTCGTTCGGTAGGTAGTCAAAGCCGACCAGGAACGGAAGTCGCTGGCGTTGTTCCCGCAGGTGCAGGTCGATTTGGCGGTACCGCTCCTGCAGGCCGGCCACGCGCTTGGTGAAGCATTTCACGGCCCAGTTCTGCCGCAAACTCGCCCCGCGCACTTGGAACACGGCCGCGAAGTTGCCGGTCCACCGCAAGGGCCTGTGGCAGGCATCCGTCACGGCTTGCCCGGCGCAAAGCTGCGCATCGCGGAAGTTGGCCGCCGGATTCTGCAGCACCTCGCCATAATCGCTCGCGTTCGGCCAATACGGTTGTATCATCCTGGTCTGCGTCGTAGCGGGCGATAACCACGCGGCCACTTGCTGCTCCTGGTCCCTGGTCAAGGCTACGACTTTCCGGTCGCGCAGCACTTCCTCCAGCAGGGGCACGTCCTCCAAGCTGCCGTGGGCGGCCAGCGCCAAATGGCCCACCAGGTTCCGCGCCGCAAGGTCATCCAACCGCCACAGGTCGCGAAACACGGGCGACTGATCGGGAGCCGCCAGGTCTTGCGGACCCAACAGCAACCGGTCCTCGTCGTAGTGTCGATCCCACAATTCGCGCCCGCCGACGATCAGGCAGCGCAGCGTGGTGTAGATCAGCAGGTGCGAGAAGCGGTCGATCTCCGGGCCATACCCGCCCTGGTTCAACCGCTGCCGATGCTGATAGGCCCGATGGCCCACCTCGCCAGGCGTCTGGTCCGACAGGGCCGGCACGTACATCCCGTCGTAGTCGATCAGCCGCAGATTCAAGGCCCCTTTGGTATCAGGATCCGGCACCAGCAGCACATTCCCGTGCTGCAGGTCGCCATGCGCCACCTGCGCGTCGCGCAACCGTTGCGCGAGCTTCACCCACATCTCGCACAAGACCGGTAACATGCCTTTGGCGGTACCGTTCTCGAAGCACTCCAGCAGAAACTTGTCCAGACACAGCCCCTCGACCCAGTCCATCTTGAGCACCGGGTAGCGTTCTCCCCGCACCAGGAGTTCGTTCGGTAGGTAGTCAAAGCCGACCAGGAACGAAAGACGCTGGCGTTGTTCCCGCAGGTGCAGATCGATTTGGCGATATCGTTCCTGCAGGCCGGCCACGCGTTTGGTGAAGCATTTCACGGCCCAGTTCTGCCGCAAACTCGCCCCGAGCACGTGGAACACGGCCGCGAAGTTGCCGGTATACCGCAAGGGCCGGCGGTGAATATCTGTCACCGCTTGCCCGGCGCAAATCCGCGCATCGCGGAAGTTGGCCGCTGGATTCTGCAGCACCTCGCCGTAATCGCTCGCGTTCGGCCAATACGGTTGCGTCATCCCGGTCTGCCAATCTCAAAGAAGCGATGTCGCTGGCACAAGACACAAATAGTACCAAATGGAAGCTGACCGATCCACCTGCCCCCCCCAGTCCCGAATGCGCAGGCACCGTCATCCCCAGACAGGAATCGCAGAACGGCCTTGCTTGGCGACAGGGGGCCCCTCTCCAGAGCCGTGCAGGCCCGGACGCGCCTAAGCCGGCGAAATCGTGAGCGGTTTGGCGGGATCGAAGTCGAACTGCACCCTCGTAGCATGGCTCTCCAGAGCCGTGGCGGATCCGCCCTGTCACGCCCGAACGCGGCGAAGCCGGCGAAATCGTGAGCGGTTTGGCGGATCGAAGGCGAACTGCACCCTCGTAGCATGGCTCTCCAGAGCCGTGGCGGATCCGCCCTGTGACGTCCGAACGCGGCGAAGTTGGTGGAGCCTTTGGCGGGGAGCGCGCAGTGACGCGGTGACCTCGCCCCCGGCGGAAGCTGCCGGCCAAGTTGTGAGAGTTTGTCACCGCGGACCGGCGGCAGCTTCCTCTGGGTCGCGGTCAAACGCATGCGCCACTGGCAACCGTGGGCGGCCCAAGTAGGGCGTGTCAAGCGGTTGTGTCGGGCAGTTGTGTCAAGCGGTTGTCTTGTTCGCGTGTGCCTGGTCCGGTACACTTCCTGATAGTGAGCGGCGGGGCCGAACGGCGTTTCCGCTTGTCAGGTCGTTTCATTTGACGGGGGTAGGATCATGACCGAGGAAAATTTCGAGCGGGTGTTGACGGGTCTGACACAGCGCACGCCGTTCCGCTTATTCACCGTCGAGTTGCACGGGGGCCAGCGATTCGAGGTCGATCACCCCGGCGCCTTGGTGCATCGCGATGGCGTGGCCGTGTTTCTCGCGCCTGGCGGTATACCGATTTGGTTTGACCACGAGAGCATCAACCAAGTCATCGGCGCGTCTGCTAGCACTTCGCTCTAATCCAACGGCTTTCCCGACCTATTGCGGACGATCTGCCGGACGAGATCTGTGTCCACCGGCATCTGGTATTCGGATTCTGGGCGGGCAACGCCGATCAACAGCCGCATCAGACGATCTCTTCCGCCCCGAAGGGGCATAACAAATCAGCCCAGACACGCCCGGGTCTTTCCCCGGACGTACTTCAGCCGCGGTCGCGGCGCGCAGATCCCATAGCCGTCAGGCGGCGGGCCACGGCCTGCGAGCGGTGGCCCTCGTCGAAGTCGAACTGCACCCGCGTAGCATGGCTCTCCAGAGCCGTGCAGGATCCGCCCTGTCGCTCAAAAATCGGGCAGAAATCATCAGCGGTTTCGCTCATCACAGTCGAACCACACGGCTCTGGAGAGCCATGCTACGGAAACGCTACCGCGAGAGCCAATGCGCACTCTACCGAGATGGGGAGGCAAAGGATACTGTCCTCGCGAGGCGGAAGCCCAGGTTAACGACGCGGCTGTAGGGGGCGTCCCTGCCACGGCACGCCGCCCGGCAGTAGGACGCGCCGTAGTACCAACCGCCGCCCCGGTGCACCCGGTACGAGCCTGATGCGGCACCCGGTGGATCCTCGCTCGGCGACTTACCGTAGTACTCAGCGTCATACCAGTCAGCGCACCACTCAAACACGTTTCCGTGCATGTCGTACAAACCAAATCCGTTCGCTCGGTAAGAGCCCACCGGCGCCGTGAAAACGTATCCGTCGTGTCCGGCAATCACCCCGCTCCATTTCGGAAACTTCGCCTTGGCAGTGGCGTCGGCCACATTGGCTACCTCGTACAGCCCTTCAGGATCGTCGCCCTGTTGGTAACGCGTCCTTGTCCCCGCCCGACACGCGTACTCCCATTCGGCCTCGGTCGGCAATCGATAACTCGTTCCCTCCGTCCGGCTCAGCCACTCGCAAAACGCTACCGCATCGTTCCAACTCACGTTCACCACCGGATGGTCCTCGCCCTGCGAAAAACCCACATTCTGCCACGTGTATTCCGGCTTCTGTTCATACTTCTCCCCCCTTGGCGTCCAACCCATACCCGCCCTTGCCGTTCCGCTCGCCCTCGGTCTTGTACCCTTTATCGCGGACGAACCGCCCAAACTGGCCCACCGTCACCTCGTGCACACCCAGATAGAAAGGCTTCGTAATCCGCACCGGATGCTGGGGACGCTCGCGGTTGAAACGATCCGCCGACGGCTTCCCGTACGACTCGAACGCCTTGGCCAACGCCTCCGGCGTCTCCGAGCTGCCCATCAGAAACTCCCCGGCCGGGATCAACCGCAGTTTCATCCCGATCGAGTTGCTGATCGGGAGCCGGCCCCAGGCCTGCCGCAGGTCCGTGAGCCGCGAATCTTGCGGGGCCAGTTTCTCCAGCTTCGCCAGCAACAGTTCCGCAGCCGGTTGGTCCGCGGTGGCGATTGCGGAGTTGCATTGCATCACCAGCGAATCCGTTTCTTCGGCCCGTTCTCGCGCCGCCGCGGCTTCTGTACTGGCCTGTGTGAGCGAATCGGAACCCGTTTGCGCAACACCCGTCGCGACGGGTAACGATTCACTGCCACGCCAGACCCCAGCCACCAGCGACAACAGTAATATCACCGTGAGAACGCCGCCTCCCAACGCGGTCAGCAAAGGCCAGCGAGGCTTCGCCCAGCCGGCCAACTCCATAAACGGATTTGCCTCGCCGCGACGCGGCTGCGCACGGAACGGCGTCCTCGTCAGCGGCCGGGATGCAGCGGGCGGCAAAACGCTGTCGAGCGGGTCGTCATCCGCCAAAGATGTCTCCAGCGGCGTCTTCGCAGTTCCGCCCGGTGCAGCGGGAATGTCGAGCGGCCAGCCACACATCGGACACGGCATTTGCTGACCGAACAGATGCGGCGCGGCCGCAAAACTTTGACCGCAGACGCACGTCACCACCACGGGCGCTGGAGCCGGGGCAATCGTCGCCATCGGTGGTGGCTTGGCCGGTTCCTGTTCACGCGACGGCCGTATCTGCGCTGAGGGACCGCCTGTGGACAGCCACTGCTCGACCTGCTGCTCCTGGTTTCGGGTCAAGGCTACGACTTTCCGGTCGCGCAGCACTTCCTCCAGCAGGGGCACGTCCTCCAGACGGCCGTGGGCAGCTAGCGCCAGATGGCCCACCAGGTTCCTCGCCGCAGGGTCATCCAATCGCCACAGGTCGCGAAACACGGGCGACTGATCGGGAGCCGCCAAGTCCTGCGGACCCAACAGCAACCGGTCCTCGTCGTAGTGCCGATCCCACAAGGCGCGCCCGCCGACGATCAGGCAGCGCAGCGTGGTGTAGATCAGCAGGTGCGAGAAGCGGTCGATCTCCGGGCCATACCCGCCCTGGTTCAACCGCTGCCGATGCTGATAGGCCCGATGGCCCACCTCGCCCGGCGCCTGGTCCGACAGGGCCGGCACGTACATCCCGTCGTAGTCGATCAGCCGCAGATTCA
>JAPLNJ010000734.1 GCA_026692885.1 Planctomycetota bacterium
AGCAACGGGGAATGTGTCTGTCCAGTTGGGCCTTGATCGGAACTGTCGGAACCTTGCGAAAGACTTGGAGCAGGGTGGCGGGGGGCTGAGCCTAAGCGAAGCCCCAGTCCACTGTTGCTGGGGCTTCGCTTAGGCTCAGCCACCAGCCACACACATTCTTGCCAGCCATGACAGCAGTTCGCAGCCTTACGATCAAGGCCTCCAGTTGTCACGACAATTCCCGACGCCAGACAGTCGGTCGGGGCCTTGCTCGGAACGTTGCGCACCGTAAGCGCGAACGCCGCGGCGGCCCCCGCCTTGGCAAGCGTTCGGCGAGTAATCTTCTGGTCGGGCAGCGTGCGCTCCTTGGGCTCGCCTCACTGCGGTACGTACCAGAACGTCTTCCAGTACGCCTTGTCCATTTCAAATGGATCGACAGACGCAGCGAAATCATGGTCCACCGACAGCACTCCGTAGCGGATCATTTCCCGGACATAGTCCCGGCGCGGAACGAATTTGACCGGGCAGTTTGCGCCGTTGTTCGGACTGGGATTGATCATGCAGAAGCGGTTGTTCTCTTCCAGAATATGCCTCCGTCCACGAGCGACGGCAGCGACGATGGCCAGATAGTCCAGGTCGGTTTTGTCCCGGAATACGGGTCCGCCGGACTTGGCCTGACAGACGCCCAGCCCACCGGCTGTTTTGGCCAGCGGCGCGCGAGCCGCTTTCGACAATTCCGGGTACGACAGATTGTAGATCAGATGTCGATTGAACCGGCCACCGTCTTCGGACATCGTATGCGCGAGGTACCTGTTCTTCTGAAATTCTTCCGGCGGGTAGTAGCGGACATAGAAGTGCGCCGGGAGTTTGTACGTGCCGATCTGCCGTTCTGTTTCGGTCGGCGCGTGGCACCCGTCGCAGCGGCGGCTCATGACTTCGACCAGCGCCTGAGTTTCCGGCCACTGTTTGTCGTTGCGAACGTTGACGCTGTGCTCGTAATAGCCGATCGTGCCGTGACTATTGACCGCATAAGTTCCCGCGTGATTGGCGCCGGCGTCCAGCCAGTGGCGAATGATCTTCTGCTCATGCTCCGGCAGGTTGACGCCTTCGTGCCCCTCTTCGATCAGCTTGAGCAGGCGGCTGGAACCAGTGCCGATGGCGTACGGTTCAAAGTTACTTTTGCTGTGTTCGGAATACGGCAGAATAATCCGGTTGTCGCCGAACAGCTGCCGCCAGGACATTTGGAGATAACCGATCGGGTAGAGCGGGCCCCAGTGGCCGGAGATGTTAAACCCGCCTTCTTCGCGGTCGTGGTTGTGGCATTCCAGGCAGTGCTTGTCCAGGATCGGCTGGATGTCCCGCAGAAAATCGAAGATCTCCGGCACACCGGCAACCGGTTCGAGATTGGCGGGCTGCGTCCGCAGCAGGTGGAGCAAGCGGTCGCGGTCGCCGGCGCTGGGCGTCTCGGTTCGTTTTTCGTGGCAGCCGATACAGGTGGTGTTTTCGCCCGGCATGACGGACGTGAACGAGTGCATACGCTTCACGCAATGTCCTTTTTCGTCCATCGCGAGGAACAGAAAGCTGCGCACCGCCGGCAGTTTGAAATAGGCGCTGCCGTCTGCGGAAACCGGGACGGAACCGATCAGCCGTTCGACGGAAAACGTACCCCCGGCGGACATTTCGGACATCGCGCCGGCATAGTTAATCGGCTTGGGCAGAACCTCGTAGACGAGCAGTTTCTTGACCGTGCCCGGTTTGACGTTCTGCATCTTACGGCCACGGTAAATGTTGACCAGCGCCAGGGTGCCCTGTTCGGCAGACGGGTCGGTCTGGTCGGCGATAACGGGTTCTCGCTCGCGCTGCATCACCGGCCGCGGTTCGCCAATCCAGTATCCCGCGGTGGCCAGTTCTGCGGGTAATCGGTACAGCACCTCGGTTTCGCCCTGGCCGTTCAGCAGTTCGATTGCGGTTTTGTTGGCGACCAGGAAATGGTTTTCGCTGAACGCCCACGGGTCGCAATGGAGATTGTCTTTGCTGATGTACCGAACGCCTTGGGGGTCGTCCGGCCCGAGTCGTGGATCAATGAGCGCGATTCGGCCGTAATGCTCGCGCAGGCCGTGGCCGGGTGACCAGGTCACGACCAGCTTGGGACTGTGCGGAACCGACTTCGGAGCCAGGATCGTGCCGTGGTTGATTTGGTTGCCGTAGAGCACCATTTGGCGGGTGCCGTCGGGGTTCATCGACCAGAGATGATGATAGCCCATGTGAAAGCGGTCCACGTATTCCCAACGCTGGTACGCGACCTGACCGTTGGACAGCGCCCAGGGCGTGTTGTCGTGTTCGACATTGGCCGACAGCGCGCGGATGCTGGTTCCGTCCGCGTTGCATTTGTACAGCGTTCCGACCTGCGTCATCCAGCATTGAACATAGCGATTCGCCCGCGTGGAACAGAAAATGATCTGGTTGTCCGGCAGGTACGTGGGCTCGAAGTCGTCCCATCCGGGCGGGGAGTATGTCCTGTAATCTTCCATTCCGGGCGAAACGTCCTCGCCCCGGCCCGTCAGTTGTTTCAGGCCGGTGCCGTCGAGATTGATCTCGTACAGACTGTAATGCCGTCTGCCTTTGGGCAGGTAGGCAAAAAGGAGTTTTTGGGCGTCGTAATACAGCTGCGGGTCGCGGACGTTACCCTCGGGGTCTTCGAAAATCGTGCGAATGGTCTTTGTCTTGGCGTTGTAGATGCACAGCTTTCCGCCGGAATTCATGGGGAACGTGGTCTGGCACTGGTCGGTCGAGTAATACGCGATGTTGGCGTACCAATGGCCGTCGATGCTGGGCTTGCGAACAGCGAACAGGACTTCGTCGGGCATGCCGGCGTCGCGGAATGAACCGAGCATCGACGGTTTGTCGGCGGCGGGCTTCTGTTCCGACGTCTGGCCGAACGCGGGGGGAATCAGAAATAGGGGAATGAATAACAGCAGAACAGGCAGGGTTCTGGAAGACATTGGTAGTGCCCGTCGTGGTTGAGAATGAACAAGGTGTAATGCCCGCTCTCGGCTGCATTGCACCCCAGGTCGTAGATCGGGCAAGGCGACAGTGGGTGCCACCGCGGCTCGCCATCGTCGCCACGCAAGAACTGTTTGGAGCTAATCTCTCCGGGGATCTCCGCTCCGTTGCGAATAGACCATCGGTCAGCAGGTGGGCGTCACTGAACGAACTCCGTCCTTACGCTACGCCCTTTTCCGCACCGGGACGAACCGAATTTCTACGCGTTTGTTCAGCGCCCCAGCGATCCGGCGGAGCATCGCCAACGAGTGCCCCTCGTAATCCGAATCCTCCAGACGGCAAATCACCGAAGCCGTGGTGCCGACGAGCTTGGCCAGCGCCCGCTGAGAAAGCCCGGCTTGGGCGCGAAGGTCGTAGATCTTGCGGGCGATTTCCGCATTCGCCTCTTCCGCCGCCAAGAGAGCTTGCATTTCAGACTTGTTCCGAAAGTATCGCCGATCCAAGATTTCAACCGCATCGGTTGTGGGCTGGTGCTTCTTGCCCGGCATGATTACGGCTCCTGATAAGTGGACCGACCCGGAGTTCATACACGCCGTCCCGCAAGTAGTCCGCTTCTGGCCTGCGCAGCTCATGTCCTTCGGCGCGGAGGCGACTGATCCGTACGCGGCACTTGGCCTTGGTTCTTGCTGGCAGGCCGTCGATCCACTCCAGGAGAGGCACCGATCCGTCGTCCTCCCGGTAGAAAACCACGTTGGTTCTGGGCCTGCTCGTCCTCGTCGTGGTATGTTCGCGTTCCTGCGAACGAATGTCAAGCCTACCTGCGCCCACCATCTGCGTCCACCATCACCACCATCAACACGGGTACTTGACCGTGCCGGGTTCTATCGCCAGAATCGTGACATCCCTCGCGCTCCTTCTGCGACCGAAAGGGTGGAGTCGTTGCTAGTCGGCCTGGACAGGGTGCCCGCCGATACGGCTGACTGACATCGTTCCCACACCCAGGTCGGTTGGTTTCGTCTCGCCTTCCGGTTGACGTGTTCCTGTTCCTGTGTTGGTTCCTGTGTTGGAAAGGGAACGGTATGTATTTCCGGCGATTTGGTTGGACCTTGGTGTGCGCGTTGATCGTCACAGGCACACCGGCGCTTGGGCAGGTTCCCGGAGAGGGCCAGCCACCTGCGTATTACGTATTAGTCGATACGTCCGGCTCGATGAACGAGATGCCCCAGCCTCCCAAGGTGCCCAAAGCTTGGAGCAAGACGATCCTGGCGGAAGTGAAGGAGCAGTTGGGTAATTTCTGCAGCTCGCTGCCTACTGGCACGGAAGTGGCGGTCTTCTCCTTTGATGAAAAATTCGTCGAAGGACCCCACGTCGTGATTGCGGGCGACAAGCAGCGAGATCGGTTGCGGCAGTACTTCTCCGGCTTGAACGCGACGGGGGGTTCTACCCACCTCTGGCGTTCGACCGGCCAAGTGCTGGAACGCGCGGCCGAGGCGACTCGCCGCGAGCCAGGCAAGACCGTGCAGGTGCTGCTCTTCACGGATGGCGAAGATAACGATTCCAGCCATCCCGATCCAGACCAGGTCCTCGCCCCGTACGATGCCTTGCTGAAAGAACGCATCCGACCGTCGTTGGTAACTCTGGGGTTCAAGCTACGAGCTGATCTGTTGCCAGCGCTGCAACGACACCATGTGGACGTTCATCCCACCGTTGATCCGGAGATGCTGATCCCGTTGTCGCCTAGCATCAGTTGGCACCCTTCGCAGCCGGTGGTCGGCGAGGAGGTGCAGCTCGTGGATCATTCGGGTGGTTTCATCACCGAATGGAGATGGACGTTTGGTGACGGCAGCAGCAGCCAGGCCAAGGCGCCGACGCATCGCTATGACAAAGCGGGATCTTACGACGTCCAACTCACCATCCGCGGGCCGGCCGGAAAGACCAAGAGCGTCAAACAGACCGCGATCATCGTCCCCCCGGAGACGCTGCAGGCTGGTTTTCAGAAGCCGCCGCAGGAGGTGCCAGCGGGCGCGCCGATCCAGTTCTTCAATAACTCGCGAGGGTCGGTGCATGGGTTCGCTTGGGACTTTGGCGACGGGACCGTGGATACCACGGCACAACCGACGCACGCGTTTGCCGGACCAGGCATCTACCCGGTGCGTCTCACCGTGACTGGCAAAGACGGCCGTACGAATGTGTATACCGAAGAGGTCCGTGTGGTCGGTCCCAAGCCGCCGGTGGTGGACTTCTTCTGTGTCTCCTCGGCGCAAGCCGGGGAGTCGGTGCAGTTCTTTGACCGCTCGCAGGGCCTGGTCGATGCCCGGCGTTGGAGTTTCGGGGACGGGTCGTCGGCGGCCACCGAACGCGACCCGCGTCACACGTTTGTCAAGCCGGGCACGTGCCAGGTCGAGCTTACGGCGAGCGGACCCGGCGGCAAACAGAGCCGCGTCCGTGAACTGCGGATCTTGCCGCCCCAGTCGCCAGTGGCCGCCTTCGTGATTGGCGCCACCGATCCGCGGGCCAAAGACGTCATCGTATTCACCGACATCTCAAAAGGCCAAGTCGCCAGCGCCGTGTGGGATTTCGGCGGTGGCAAGGACACTATGGAGGTTAATTATGATGCCACCAGCAAGGACGACGCGAGGTCCGTCAAGCATTGGTACGACGAGCCGGGAAAGTATACCGTAACGCTGCGGGTCCGGGGGCCGGGCGGGGAGCACCAACAGGAGCAGAGCCTATCGGTTCGCAAGCCAGAGGGTGGGACGGAGAATGGGAACGAGCCGGACGAGCCGCCGCCCTCGGAGCCCGGCGCATTTTCTTGGGCTTGGTTGTGCGCCGCCGCGGTCGGGGTTCTGATCGCTGCGGGTCTGCTGTGGTACGGCAATCGCCGTCGCGCGGAGAACGCCGTCCTCGGACAACTAGCTCGACTGGACGGTGTCATGCACTGCCGCCCGACCAACCTGCCAGGGACCGGCTGGCACTCGTTCGAAGTACCCGGCGGTCCTCCGCGTTTCACCTTTCGGCCGTCGGATTCGCTGCCCGCCGTGGTCGCGACCGAACTGCCGCTGGAGGCCGTATTGCGTGTCTCCGTCGACCGCCACAGCCGCCGAAAGAGTTACAGCTTGGAACTTCACGAACATCGCCGCCTGAGACAGACACTGCCGATCGAACCCGGAGTCGAGGTCACGGAGGGCGATTTCGTCTATAGATACTTGCCCCACACGAGGCCACTTGAACCGCCCGGCGATGTCAAGTAAAATTTCGTCGCGTGGGGGGGCGGGGAGGATCATTTGAAAGGGCATAGCTAATGGCTGGTGGCGTTCCGGAAGAAGGCCAATCGGTCGGTTCACGAATCGAGTGGGGCAGCGTAGGTGAAAGCCACTGGGATCGGATCAGTCCTCGCGAAGGCCAACTACTGGACGAGTCCCGCGGTGTGGCCCGCACGGCAGAGCCGCTGGTCACCTACTGTGTTCCGCCGCCAGGTTCGTTGCGGATTTGGCGCCGGATTGACGGCGACAAGTACGAGATGGACCTAGGCGTTGACGACCTGCCGCCCTACGAGACCCTCTACGACCTGTCCGTCCGATTGACGAAGCGCGCCGTAACACAGGGCGGAATATTCGCCCAAGACGATTCCGATCTGAAGAAATTGGATCGGGTGGCCGATCAGCTACTGCGGATCGCGGGGCGACTGCACGCAGCCCGCTATTCGGTGGGGCTGCTGCATCCCAGGAATATCCTGATCCTGCAAAGCCCGGAAGGCGAGGAGTTGATTCTCCCGGATGTGGGCTTCGTGTGGCGTCCAGGCGGCCCGATGCTGCCGAACTGGCTGGTCCGCAACAGCCCGTTCCGGGACCTATGGGACCATACCGCCGAGACGATGAACTCGCAATTGCAGGAAGCGCACGGCAAGTTCTCCCCTCAGTCGGATCTGCATACGCTGGCGAGGGTCTTTGCCTGGGCTTTGCGTGCGCGTCCAGCCATGGAAGGTTTGCCGCGATATGCGCGGGAACCCAAGATGCTGCCGACCTTCGCGGAGGATCCCCAGACGCGAGCCCTGGTTTGGGCGCTGCTGACGGAGGTGCTCGGTGACGAGATCCAGTCGGCGGAGGAGTTGCGGACCGAACTCGCCAAGACGCCGCTCAGTGCACATTTCATCGAAAAGCCAGCTAGCGAGGAGTTGCCTTCCACGCCTTGGCGGCGGCGGGCGGCAGTCGGCGGCGCAGCTGTGCTCGTTCTGCTCCTTGTGGGTGCGGTCGGCTATAAGATTTGGATTGATCGCACTCTACCGCTGGCGTCCCCGCCAGGTTGCGAAGACTGTCCCGGGGAAACGAAGCTCCGCGAGGAATTGGTGGAACTTAGTCAGGCCGTTGAGTCTTGGGACGCCCTCACCGCGAAACGGAAAGCGGGCCTTGCGGACAGCGCGGAGATTGCCGCTCAGTTGCAGGCGGAGTTAGGGGAGTTGGACCGGCAAGTGAAGCGGCTGACGGCGCTGCACCAAATCCAACTGCACCCGAACAAACATTTCCGGGCCAAGGAAGATGCCTGCTTGGCCAAGCTGCGTGGCGAATTCGAGGAGCGGCTGACTTCCGCCGTCAATAATTTGCGTGCCGACTTGCGTGCGGTCGGCTACCGGGGCCGCGAGGCGTGCCCGCTGCTTGCCGATTTGGACCGCCAACTCAAAGAGTATTGTGCCCTTTCTCCCACCCAGGAGCCACCTTCATGTTCCACGAAACTGAAAGCCCTTGCCGAACGATTTGGCTGCCGCTAGTGTTCTGTCTCGTCTCATCGCTGGGCGTTTGCGCCTGGTCTCAGGATGCACCCGCACCCAAGCCTGCCGCCGATCCTTTCGCGGATCTTGCACCTTCTGCGGCGACTGCCGTTGCGGCCGTGGACCCGGCTGCTGGCGGTACTAATCTGGTGTTGGCCGTCAGTGCTAAGCCCAGCGAGAACAAGGACGACCTGGAGCATTTCTTGGCCACCGGTCTGCAAAAAACGGAAGGTGTGGCTTCGGGCAAGCCCATTGCGGACGAAATCTCTCGTGACTTCTATGAAACGGTCGCCACGGTGGCCATCAAGGGATTCCAGGGCAGGAAGACGGCGGCCACGGACGTCATTCTGGAACCCTACCTGAAGACGAGCGAATACTGGACCGTCCACTTGAAAAATCCGGAACATGATCTGCAATCGCTCACGTTGATCATGGATGACGGGAGCAAGAAAGAGTTCAAGCCCGGGGATACCGACGGTCGACTGAAGTTCCGTTCGCTGGGGGGATACAGCCTGAAGCTCGATCCCGAGTGGAAGATCAAGTCCTACCAAGCCACGGTCTTCGTCAACGACCAGGACAAGACGGGGACGGCACTCGCGGAAGAAGTCTGGCCGCAGTCGCGGTTGCGGTACTGGCTCGTCGAAGTCCCGGACTTCGTGGGGGGCGATGCCGGAAGGCAGCGGCTGTTCGGCACCCTCACCAATTCTAAGAAGATGCCGAATCCGCTAGTCAGTGTCTCCAACGCCCGCTCGACCACCATCGTCGTGGCTAGTTTCGTGTCGGACGTACCCCGTCCGGGGCTGCGTTTCGTGGGGAATCGGGTGACCTTCTGGTTCCCGCCGTTGCCGGATCGGCACCCCAAACGCGTGGTCATGATGTTCCCCCTGACGGACAAGGATTGGGAGTCGACGCTCGAGACCTATGCCAAGCTGGGGGTCGGAGAGAAGGCCGGTGCGGAACTGTCGAAGATGATCCACGCGAATTGGGTCCCGCAGGACTCGCCCTCGGTGCTGAACACCAGCTCTCCGGCGCGCTGGTATGACATTCCCGCCGTGCCCAAGACCCAGCCGACCGATCCGGATCGGGGTTTCGAGCGAGAGTTTGTGCTGGAGGATATCCCGGGCTGGAAGGCCGCCGCCCTCCAGAATGTCTGGCGGCTGTATGCCTACGAGTTTGAAGATGCCACGGAATCAGGACTGATCCGGATTGACCATAATGGCAAGCCGGTTTACGTGGCGGACGAGAAAGTTGACCAGTGGCCCATTGAGGTCAAGACGCTGCAATAACTTGGCCACTTGACACGCGAACGGCGGAGCGGGACGATCGATCCCGACCGCCGCCGCTAGGTAATCGCTGTGCGCCGCGATGCGTCGGTTGCGTTCTTTCCTTCCCCGTTTGTTGGCTGCGGAGTGGGAGTGTGTGCTATGTCCCTGACTCGTGAGGAATGTCCGCTGGTGACGGACGAACTGTTTACGACGTTCCAAAGGCTGGAGCAGCAACTGGGGGCGGTGCAGGAGAAGTTGTCGAACCTCTGGCAGGCTTTGGTCAAAGAACACGAAACCGAAGAGGAAGAAGCCAGGAAAGCTTCCCGCAGTGGCAGGTCGCGGGACAAGCCGCAAAGCCTGCGCGCCCGCTTCGAACTGCTGCGGGCAGAGGTCACCAAGAAAACCTACCGCGTGGGCTTTATCGGCCGTTCGCAGGTTGGTAAGTCTACGACCGTCAACAACGTGCTCGGCGTTCGCCGCGACGACGTGCCGGGACCGCCGTCGACGGGCGGCGTCGGCGTCGCCGCGACCTCGACGCCCACCAAGGTTCATCGGGTAGAACCGGGCCAGCCCGCGACTTGCTCACTTCGTTTTCGCAGCAGCAAGGAGCATCGGGAGTGGCGCGATGCGCTCTGCATCCATGTGGGGGTCGATCCGGAGAATTCGGACGCGGCCTTGATCGCCAAACTGAACGCCCTGCTCGCCCAGCCCTGCGATTCCGTGACCACGACCCATTTCCGCCGCTACTTACTGCGGTTCCTGTCCAGTGCCCTTAAGTTTGGCGACAGCCTCGTCAAGGAGGAACCGCTTACCGAACTCGGCGACTACGAAAAGCGGGCGCACTACACGAACCATGCCGAGGGAGCGGACGCCAACAAATATCAATTACTGCGGGAGGTCAACTTAGGATTCCCCAGCAATCACATCGACCAGAAGCTGGAGATCATCGACCTCCCCGGTTTGGGCGCCGGCGGGGATATCGACGACATCCTGACGCAACAGTATCTGCCGGTGCTCCACGGGGCGCTGGTCTTCCAGAGTAGCGAACACGTGGGGTCGGCCGAAGCCTATAAACTGCTCGACCTGCTGCGCAGGCAGTGGCGGGAGTTGCGGGGGCGGGCTTGGATGGTGGTCACCCGGTTCGACTCGATCGGCGGTCCTCAAATTCATGGCGAAGCATTGAACCACCGCACGATCTTGGATTCCATCGGGGATACGCTGCGACAGCACCAACTCGCTCCCGAGCAGGTGATGCTGGTTGGAAATGGGATCTACGAGAAATTGCTAGACTTGGGCAAGAGCCAGAACGAATGTGACGAGGAGGATATCCCCGAACGATTCCGGCAGCACGCACACCTTGCGGACCAGTACCTGGAGGTCTTGAAGGATGGTGGCATCTCGAATATTCGCCACGCCGTCGGCCATCGACTGGCGCAGATGGTCGAACGCGAGGTGCAGGAAAATGTGCGGCGGGAGATCCGGGAACTGACCAACGATTTGGTCAGTCGCGTGGAGACCGCCAAGCGGCAGGCCCAGATGAGCCGCAAAGAGTTTGGCCTGGCCCGCCGTTGGCGCCAGCAGGTCCGCAACCTCGCCAATCAGTTGGACAACGACCGTTCCATTCTGGAAACACCGGCCGTCAAACTGCGCACCGGACTGCGGGAGGTGCTGGACGAACACTGCCCCCCTGACAACCTGCCCGCCAAGGACGATATCCCGCGGGACCACGCGCACGACATGCCGCACATGATCGACACCGCCCAGGAACGGGTGGCCACGGAGATTCTGCCGGAACTCCTCCGGGACATCCGCCGTCGGCTGGAGACGGCCGCCAGTCAACAGAATCTGGATCTGCAGTTGGCCATGCCCGGCGGCCAATCCCCGCTGGAACGCTGGGACAAACTGTGTGCGCCCGACTTGGCCGACGAGAGCTGGTACAGCTCCCCTTTGAGCAGCTTTAAGAATCCACCCTTGTTTCCGGATGATCCGGAACAAGTTCGCGACTTCCTCGCGCCCCGGGAATATCGCGACATGATGGAGCACAAGGTCCACGCCGTGGCGTGCCAGACGATTCAGATCATCTACAACCGCCTCAAGCAACGGCTCGAAGGTTTGGGTATCGAACTCAGTTCGCTGGGGGATGACGAACATGTGGACCGAGTCCAGGACGTGACCACCTTCGATTCCATAGTCCAATTGTTGCGAGAGATACCACTATGATTACCTACGTGGATTTCAATAACGTCTACCAGCGGACGGATATCCGCCCATCCCCAGACCACCGTTCCCTAGCCCGCGAATTGGTCCGAGACCTGAAACTGGACAGCGAGGCCAACGTCGAAAGTTTTCTGCTGATCCTGTCTTGGCCCACCAAGCTGAGTTACCTGCGCATCCACGCGCGTCACGGCAGGCCTACCGCGGTTGCCTTCAAGGAGGACCGCAAGGAACTCCGCGAGTTGTTCAAGAAGTACGGCGT
>JAPLNJ010000735.1 GCA_026692885.1 Planctomycetota bacterium
GTGGCTCGAAACCGGCGGCTAGCGCCTTGCCGCTCACAACCCTAAACTCAAGCTTTGACAAAGCACTAGGTGAAAACGCTATTGAGTCCTACGCAGTTAATGGAACGTCAAGTGAAAAGATACCGTTGCAGCCGGCGTTTGACGAGCGGTCGTGGGCCTGAAAAGCGACCGCCAATCGACTATGCTGTACCGCCATGCTTGCGGATGCATCCACTCGCTCTTGAGGACTGCCGGATGAACAACGACGAATTCCGCCACTGGGGCCATGTCGTGATCGACTGGATTGCCGATTACTTGGACCGCGTGGAGCAGTATCCGGTGCTGGCTCAGGTCAAGCCGGGCGAGATTCGGTCGCGATTGCCGGCCGCGGCACCGGTCGACGGGGAATCCTTCGACGCGGTCCTCCGCGATTTCGAGCAGATGATCCTCCCCGGCATCACCCACTGGCAGTCCCCCAACTTCTTTGCCTACTTCCCGGCCAATAATTCCGGCCCGTCGATTTTGGGCGAGTTGCTTTCGGCGGGGCTAGGTGTGCAGGGCATGTTGTGGGCGACCAGTCCGTCCTGCACAGAGTTGGAAACGCATGTGATGGACTGGATGGTCGACGTCATGGGACTACCGCAGCACTTCAAATCCACGTCTACGGGCGGCGGCGTCATCCAAGACAGCGCCTCGTCAGCGGCGCTCTGTGCGATCTTGGCCGCGCGGGAACGAGCGACGAGCGGACAGAGTAATCTGACGGGCGCGGACGGTTCGCTGATTGCCTACACGTCTACGCAGGCCCACTCGTCGATCGAGAAGGGCGTGCGGATCGCCGGTTTGGGCAGTCACAACCTGCGCCTGATCGAGGTGGACGAAGGCTACGCCCTGCGTCCGGAGCGGTTGGCCGCGGCGATTGCGTCGGACCAGGCTGCGGGTCGCCGGCCCTGTTTCGTCTGCGCCACCATCGGCACCACATCGTCCACCGCCTGCGACCCCCTTCGAGAAATCGGCGTCATCTGCCGGGAGCACGGTCTCTGGTTGCATGTCGACGCGGCGCTGGCGGGCACGGCCGCCCTGTGCCCCGAGTTCCGCGGCCTGTTTGACGGTCTGGAACTGGCGGACAGCTACTGTTTCAACCCGCACAAGTGGATGTTCACCAACTTCGACTGCACTTGTTTCTTTGTGGCCGACCGGGGTGACTTAATCCGCACCCTGAGCATCCTGCCGGAATACCTCCGCAACCAGGCCACGGAATCGGGTGCGGTGATCGACTATCGCGACTGGCAAGTACCCTTGGGACGTCGCTTCCGCGCTCTGAAACTGTGGTTTGTCTTACGTTCTTTTGGCGTCGCCGGGCTACAAGATCGCGTCCGCCAGCATGTGGCCCTGGCCCGCGACCTGGCAGGCTGGGTGCAGGCGGACCCGCGATTCGAATTGGCCGCCCCCGTGACACTGAACCTCGTCTGTTTTCGTCATCGGGGCGGTGAAGGGGTCAACCAACGGATTCTGGATACTTTGAACGGCTCCGGCCAGATTTTCCTGACGCATACGCGGTTGAACGGCCAATTCACGCTGCGGTTATCGATCGGCCAGACCCATACGCAACGGCGGCACGTCGAGCGGGCGTGGGAATTGATCCAACAAGCTGCCGCCGGGTCGCAATCGTGACGGCGTCCGGTCCTTCTGCCAAAGGACGCTTGTGGAGCGCGCAAAAATCCTTAAGATAGGACACCACATTGGATTACCCGGTAGTGTAATGGTAACACTAGGGATTTTGGCTCCCTCATTCCAGGTTCGAGTCCTGGCCGGGTAGCCTTACACACTCGAAAACCCCGTTTTTTACGGGGTTTTCTTGTTTCTTGTGCACAGCCTCAGTACCCCTTGAAGCTAGACAAACGGTGCCTGATTGCACGTTTTTTTGCACAGCTTTTTGGGCCGTCTCCGCGGTGGCCCGTGCGTAGTCGTCCTCCGTCACCCTCCAATAGTGCTCCTGCGCGACCAGCGTGCTATGCCCCAGCCAGTAGGCGGCCACGTGTGCCGGGTACTCGGCAGCCAGTTCAGTAGCCCTTGACGCCCGGCAGTTTTGGAACGGCTTGGGCCACTTGCTCACGCCAGCCCGCTTTAGGATTCGCTCAAACTGCGTCCGCAGGTTCGCCCGACCGCTGCGGTAGCTGGTAATCACATAATCGGTTCCCGATGGTGGCTTGCCGTTTTTGTCGCTGGCCTCGTTGAAAGCTGCCTCCAGGTAGGGCAGCAATTCCGGGAACAACGGGATTATTCGAGAATCCTTCCCTTCGTGGTGCTCGGTTTTCGGACTGTGCACCGTGATCCTAGAATGGTCGAAATCCACGTCAGCCCACGTCAGCAGCAGCGTCTCCGATGGCGTCCGTAGTCCTCCGTAGCGAGCCAGAACGATAATCAACTGCCATTCCACGTCGTGGCAGGCTTCCAGGGCCTTGGCGATGTCTTCACGGGGGACAAAGTAATCCCGCTCGCGGTTGGCCTGCACATTGCAGTTACGCATGTCGCCGAATGGGTTTTCCGAAATCAGCCGTTTGCGGACCGCTGCCCGGAAAAACTGTTTTGCGCGTCCACAGAATCGGCGGGCCGTGTTGTCGCCCAGGTCCGGACATCCTTTCTCGGCACTCAGAAGCCATCTACGCCAGTCATCGGCGTCGCCGGGTGTGATGTCGCCCAAGGGCTTGGATTTGCCGAAGTGGTCAACGAGTGCACGGGCGGCTAGTTCGAGGTTGTAGAGCGTGCCTTCCTTCACGTCAGTGCGGCTCTTGACGTAGGTGTCCAGGAACACGCCCAGCCGGACAACTTCCGGCTCCACTTCGACCACTGGCTCCGGGCTGTCTCGCTCGGTCACCAGCCCCACGGCGGCCATTCGGTCATAGAGCCAGTGGCGCGCCGAATTGTCCAACAGTTCGGACGCCCACCGAACCGTCCGCGCCTGCACTTGGCGGTCATGCTTCCAACATTCGACCAATTCCTCCACGTGCACGTTGATCTCCTTGGCCTCTGCTGCGGTGCACTTGCCAAGGCTGATTCCCCTGCGCGTCTTGTCGGGGGCGATGAACTGGATTCGTCGGCGGTCCTTGTTCTGGCCTTCCAGGATGATTGTGGCCATGTCGGTTTTCTCCTTCTGGGTTAGCGGCGTCCGGCTGGTCTCATTCGGCAGCAAGCGTTTCCCAGGCAGCTAGGGCGCCCAGTTCTCGGCCGTACGCCTCCAAATCAATGTGACTGTCCACAACAAAGTTCCGGGGAAGGTCCACGACGTAGTAGTCGCCTAGATCGCTCTGCCACCGTTGGCTGCGGAGCGCCTTCAACTTCCGATCCATCGGAGCCAGTTTGCGGTTTATCCGCTGGATAATGGCTCGCTTGCTGACTGCCGCCCGTTGTGCTTTTGACATGACTTTGCCTCCTTTAAGAGAGAGATTTTCACTACCACCAAAGTCTAGCGAAGTAAGCGGATAAGTCAACGGGCAAATGAGCAAATGAGTAAATGTCATCGGCATCGCTCGGAATTGGGGGGCATTTCGTCCACATAGCAACCGTCCCACGGTCCGAACTTTCCCGGAATTTATGGGAATCCTTCGCCGGCCTCGCCTCGGCGGGTAAAATCCCGTGCAATTACCCGGCTCCGTCCACTGAACCGACCAGCGCCCGGGCCTCCCGGTATCGCCTTCTCGCTGCGGTGAACAACAGGCGGGAAACATACCGTCCGGCCCGTTCGTGATCTCCCGCCATGACAACCGGCAGCCCGGCCGCAATCCAGCCCAGCAGACTGCCCAGCGCAGCCGCGGAGGTGATCTTGCTTCGCCAGTCTCCTGCCTCGATTTCCTGCCAGGTGGATTCGATAATCAGGGCGCGAACCGGGTAGGCCAGCAGCCGCATAACCTCGCGGTCGAACCGCTCTCGCTCTTGGCCGATGCACCCCAGCAGGTCAGTTAGGCTTTTCCGCTCAATGCTGACGACCGTCTCCAGACCCACAATCGAGTAATCGCCAGTGTTCAATGCTGCGGTGATCGTCTGAAGCGGTGATAAGTCCAACGGGCATTGCTCGCGGGTGTCGATGATGGCAACCACTGACTCGGGGCGAAGCTCGGCGGGGATCGGGAATTTCATTTGGCGGGTTCCTTGCTCAACTAGCTCGCCTGCCCGGTGATCAGGGCCACGGGGCGAGACTCACGCCCCGAGCCGGTTGCAACAGCTTCGGGACGCCTGAGTCACGAGGCCCTTACATGCTCGTAACCCCAGCAGGAGATATTCCAGGGCGGCAATCTTTCTATCAGTGGCCTCTATGAATTCGCGGTGGACTCGGCACATTCCAGGATTGGCCGCTGGTGTCTCCGGCCCTTCCGTGGACGATACCGCGCGGACCTCAGCGCGCGGTGCGAGGGTTAAGGGCGGCAGTCTTTCAGGGAGACAGCCGCACAGCACCAGCAACGTCAACACCGCTGCCACGGTGATCATCCTGGTGGCCAGCGCTGACGCCTTCCGGCTGGCGTCGCCGATGGCCTCTTGCATCGTCCGACAGCTGCCCCACGGGATGCCATCCACCTTGATTGTCAGCACGCCGGGATAGCGACGGCTGCCGATTGAACCCCCGAGGCTGGCCCCGCTACCGAAGACCCGCTGAATCGCCAGTTCCGCTTGTTCGTGTCGCAATTCCATGCTCTTTCATCTCCGTGAAGTAAAAACCGATGCGAGGCTTGGGGCGCCACTGCGCCCAAACACCTCAACTCGACAACTGACCCGCACGCCGTCCCGCTGCGTCCTACGCACTCAGGCGACGCCGTAGACTGACCTCGATTACCGCCACGGCCCATTTGCCGTCCAGCGTCTTGACCTGCTGTAGCAGCCTTGCCAAGTCGCTGATTGCTCGCCACACGGCGGGGGCGGCCAGCAGATTGGTGACCTCGCCGAAAATGTCCGTCAGAAACTGGTCTCTGCCGGCTCGATCGCCGCCGCAGACCTCTGCCGCAATCTGAGTTGACCGCAAAAAGTCGGTGCGTCCATGTCGCCGAAGTAGCGGGATGTCGTCGCAAACACGCCGCTCGGCTAGCGGCCCCGCCAGGTTCTGCATGATGGTTTGTCTTGGCTTCTGCCCTGGGGCAGCCCGGAAAAACGTAGTCGGGTTGGCGGTCATCATGTCGATGCGGACCAGTCGGCCCCCGGTTCGCCAATCGGCGAAAGCGTGTCCCGCTTCGTGGTAGGCGGCAAGTCTTCGGAATTCCGATTGCTCCACTTTCGCTCTCCCGTCAAAAAACAGGCAGGAACCGATGACGAACCACATCGGCCCCGCCTGCTCAGTCTGCCAGAACGCGGCTACGTAACAGCAGACCGATATCAAAAAGTGGCGGGTGGCGTTTGTCCGATGCGAGGAGACGCACACGGGACACCACCCGCCGCGCGCCGGTAACCAGCCGGCACGCCCCGTCAGGGGCCTAATCCTGACGGGCCCAATCACAACAAGCTGAAAAAGTCTGCACACGATAACCACGTCCGGCCCAGCCTATCGACCATCGGCAGCTCGCCATCCTTGACGCTCGTCTGCCGCAATGCTGCAAGTCTCGTCTCGTCCACAAGCACCCGACCGTCTCGGCTCGCCTGCCGCAACGCAATAAGTTCCTCGGCGTCGTCGTGGTTGTCGCACTCGACGAAAAATAAGTCTGCCGGCTGCTCCTGCCGTTCCGCTGCTGCGGTTCGGCGGGTGGCAATCCACTTCTCCGCTGCGGTCAATCGCCGGTCGATGCTGGGCATGATGGCCCCTCCTGCGTCGTGGTGATATAGGCTTCGATGGCAGCTACACGTTCTGCAAAATCGACCTCACGTCGTAGGCTGACGGTCATCTCCAGGAGCGACCGGGCAGCCCCCAATCTCACCGTTTCGGATTCTGCTAGCAGCAGGGCACGGAGCGTATCGGCGGCCGCTGTGCAAGCGTCCGAAAGTCTGCCGCACGCCTGCGAAACCATCCGACCACGGGCCTCCGTAATCTCGCTACGCACGTCGCCACGCTTTAACCAAGCGTAGGCGGTTCGCTCGCCGATGCGGGCGGTCTTGGCAGCATCGGCGACGGTGCCCCCGGTGACGATTGCCGCCACAAACGCCGATTCGGCTTTTTTTCTGCTACCGCCTGCCACGGACTGCCCCCCCATTGCTGCGGATATGTGCAAAAAGTGCGTGCAGCAACTTGCCCCGCCTGACGACAACTTCGGACGCTGCTTTTCCGTCGCCGGTGGTCGTCTCGACCAGCTCCAATAAAGCCAGCGTCTCCAGGCGGTCTCCAAGTATTCCACGTCCACCAACTCGCCGGCTGCATCGGCGGACGTGATCCCACGTCTGACCCAAAGGCAATCGGCACCGTCGCCCGATTTCTGTGAGGGGCAAGCCGTCCAGGTACAGACGGCTCACCCGCCGATGCAACTTGGCGGCTGCTTCCCGTTTTTCTGTCGCCGTCATCGCTCAAACTCCTGCCGTCTGGGCTGCTCTCGGATTCAACTTGGCCTTGGCCAGGTCAACCAAGTGTCTGCCGCCGATGTCGCCCAATCCGAAACCCGCCTCGACCATAGCGGCCTCGACCTCGGCCAGCGTGCAGCACTTTTTGGCGGCAATGGCTTTCGCCGTCATGCGGGGCAGGCTGGCCAGCTCCATAATCGACTCGCTACACGGCTGGCGGACGGGTCGGGGCGTCGTCGTCGGCGGGGTCGGGGCGTCGTCGGCTGGGGGCGGGGTGGGGACGACTCGCGCCGCCCAGCGTGCACACGCCTCACGCTTGGCCCGCAACTCGGTGGGGTGCGTGTACGTCGCCGGGTTGTAGTGGGTGCCGGGCACCGCAATCTCTTCCATGGCCTTCTGGGTGTCTGCCTTTCCCTCTGGGGTGTACCATCCGTAGTGCTTGGCGATTGCCAGGACGGGCATACCCTCACGGACCATATCGGCAATGCGACGGGGTTTCCTCGGCGACGGGGGCGGCGTCAACGTCGCCAGTACGGTGCCCCATGTCGTCAAACTGTGTCGGGGGTCGCCGGGTCGCATCATGTCGTGGACGACAGTCCACCGCAAGAAGTCTGCCCGGAATAGGTCAACGGCGAACACGATCGCCTGGGCGTCCTCCGCAACGTCGGCTGTGCTGGTCACGGTGAACAACTCACGCAAGCCGTCCTCGATGGCCTTGGGCATTGTCGCCGTGGGTCGGGGGCCTTTGGGAATTGCCAGCCATGCGTCTTGGGCGGTTCTCTCGCTGTCGAGCCATTGCTCGATCGTCTGGGCGAGGGTGGCGACGGTCGCCGTAAGTGCATTTCTTGTCAGTGTCATCGTTACGAATCTCCATTGAAAAAAGTAGGGTCAGTCTCAAGTACCGAATTGGTGTTGCCGCTGTGCTGGCGGATCTCCGTACTGTGCTCGGAAATCCTTATCGCTAAGTGTCAGGGCGTTGATCGGGCTTGCTCGCCTGCGGCTGGGGTCCGGCTTCGCCTCTGCCGGCTTCGCCTCTGCCGGCTTCGGGGATCTCGCCGTCGGTCCTTGGTTCCCCGCGTCTTCCGGGGCAAGGAAACTCGCCAATCCGAAAATCTGCATCACGTCGTTGATCTCGCTCAGCGTATGCGACGTGCAGCACGGCTCCCAAAGAATGGTGCCATCGGGGGCGTGCAGCTCTCTCGGTAGCGCCGGCTTGCCGCATAGAAAACATTCTTGCTGGCCATGTCGTTGGGCTTCGATGCCGTACCGTTCTGGCGTCGGCTGACGGGCCGGCCCGATGCGTCTGAAGCGGGTTCCGCCCGGCCGCTGATTTAGCTCGCTCAGGCTGTGATGTCCGCATAGCGGGTAGTGCTTGACCGTGCCATCAACGGTGTGCAGCTCTGCCATCGGGGCGGGCTGTCCGCAAATTATGCACGGCTCGCCGTTGGGGGCGGCGGTGGTCTCGGCTCGTCCCTCGCTGTACCGTGTCAGGGTCGCCCCCGACGTTCCGTAAGTCGGCCCGAAGTATTTTTCAACTTGCATGTTCCCTCTCCTAAAAAGTCGTCCGTAACCCTCTGGGGGTGCGAACTATCCTCGAAAAACTCAACGCCTCACGCATTTTGCGACTTGCCCCGGCTTCGCCCGTGCACGGGGGCGTGCATTTTCGGCGGCTGGCCGGGCCGGATGGCCGACAGATATGCTTTCCCGGTCGTCATCCATCCGGCAGTCTGAAGCGGCTGTAGCTGGTCTACGATTTCCGCCCAGTCAATCCACGCCTTGCCACCCAGAACCAAATGCTCGGCGTCGCCGGTCTGGCACATCTCGGTCTTGGTGGACACTGTGCAAACCACTGGACGCCTGGGCGGCGGCTGGTTACGCACGGCCAAGACGGCTTCGATTTTTGCAAGTCGCTTTTCCAAGCCTGTCACGGGTAGGTTCCTCTCGTCGCCACGGCTGCGGCTGCGGCGTCCTGGTTGTTGCTCGGCTCCGATGTCACGTCAGCCGCCTCGCTCGCCGCCTGCGTCGTCTTGGTCGCCTGGGATTGGGCTTGGGCTTCCACCTTCCGCAGTTCTTCGCTGGATCTCCAGTCGGGTCGTGAAAAACTGAACACGGCTTCCCCTCGCACTCTTTCCTTCATGCGGCTGCACGTTGTCTTGAGTCTGCGGAAACCTTCCGCGGTCATCTTCGCCGGCCGTGGTGATCTTCTGCCCTTCACGGTTGAACCCTCCCCAGTGGTTTGCCACACCCACGGCAGAAGGCCCGTCCCTCGCGGTGGACGAATGTGGCAGGGTCCAGGTGGTCACAGACGGGCAGGGGCGGCGGTGTTGCGGGACATGGTGCGGGACATGCGGGTGATTGCGGAGATGTTTCCAGCTCCCTAGTCTTTTCTTCCCCACTTATGTCATCACATTTTTGCTCCGGTGGAGAGTAAACATCTCCGCCATTACCCGCATCACCCGCAACATCACCCGCAGAGAAAATAGCTTCGACACCCCAGGAACCGACCTTCAGGTGTCTGTCATGGCGGTTTACCAGCCGCCGTCCTCCGCAAACCCGCCCCACATACTGCCGCAGGGCATATCCGATCCTGCGAGATGTAGGCTTGTCACACGTCTCCCCTACAGCCGCCCGCAGCGTTGGGTACGGATCGGCACCGTCTTCTGATAGAGGATGAGACAATAGACGGGCAATATCCGCCGACGTGACCCCAGCACCGTCAACGTCCGCCTCCTCGATGCCGTCAATGAACATTCGGAGGATTTCCGCAGAACGGTCAGCCGCGCGAACAACCGCCCGTGTCTCGCACGGATCGGGCAGCCCGACCCAGACGATTGCGGAGCGGATTAGGTCCGACCACTGCGAAAAACTGCCCCAGGGGATTAGTTGTTGCTCCGGTCTGCCGGCAGCCACGTACGCGCGTAGGACGGTGACAGCCGCAGACGCAAGCCGTTGGCGGTTCTCACGAACCCAGGTCAGCAAGTCGGGGTGAACGAACCCGCTTCGATCTTCAGGGTTTTCAACAAGCGATTCGACGCGACCATAAAGCACTCGTCGGGCAGTGTCGGCACCGATCTGTAAATTGTTGCCTGTCGCCACCCAGACCGTCGTAAGCGGTAAGTCACCCGTCATCGTGTTCGTGCCAAGGTTGCGGTCATTCCAGGTCGTACCCGTGATAGCTGCGTCCAGGCTCGCCGAACCAAACACGCCTGCGACGTTGTCCAACAGGATCGCCGCAATACCTTCGATGGCTACGGCGGTGATGGTCTTGCGTATTTCGTTGTCGTCCGCGGTCCATGTTTTTCGGGCAAGGGGATTGCCGTAGACGATCAGACTCGCCGCATCGACCGCGAGCGATTTTCCTGCCCCTCTAGTGTTGGCGTCCAACACGAAGGCTGGGCAGCACCCAGCCACGGCGGACCGACCTATCATCGTCTCGACCAAGGCAAGCCAGACCGACCGATGGGCTTGACCAGCAAATGGGAAGTCCACAATTACGTCCAACAGCTCGTCAGCCGCCCGCCGTGCGGTCTCGCGGCAGGGGTGGTCTTCGATATTTGGGTAGTCTCCGTCTGGAACGTACAACAGACCCGTACCATCATCGTAGCCAGGCACTTGTAGGACCGTTCCATCCGGTCGCAGTGTCGGGGACCGGACGATACCGACAAGATTACGGACGCAATCAGGATACTGCCCACGGTCAAACACGGCGGCGGTCAGCCATAAGGGTGGTCGCTTAACTTTCGGGCCGTCGTCGGTCTCAACTACCAACATGACAGCGGACGCAATACGCTCACGGACGATCGGACGGGGGAGGGGTCGCATTCGCAGCGTCCCATCGGGCAAACTCACTCCGTACACGTCGGCGTCTGGCGATCGGAGAACTTGCGCAAGCCGCCCCTGCCGTTGGTAGACTCGCTCCGCTGGATTGTGTCCCGGTTTCCATCCAAGCTCTGCCATCGCCTCGACACACTCACGCGCAACGCGCGCCTCGTCCATGTCCAGGATCACGGGCGGCTTAGTCGCGGTCGGCGGTTGCTGCTCGCTGGCTGGGGACTTCGCCGCGGGTTTGCCATAGCCGTTGCTGCTCGGTTTGCCATAGCCTAACTTTGCCAGCGCTCGCCCGGCCGCTTTCACGTCGCCGCCGTGTTCCAGCAGCATGTAAACTTGGAACGGGTTGTATGCCGTATCTTCCTCAAATGGATCCGCGTTGCCGGAGAAGCAAAAGAACAGGCGATCCCCGTTTAGTGTGGCGCTATGCCCGTCAGTCTTTCCAGGTCGCCGCCAGCGCTCGTTGTCATCGCCCGGAATGGCATCTCGGATCTTCTGCCACCCTTGCCCGACCAGTACCGCGCGAACGTCACCACGGGCATTGAAGTCATCCCAGGGCTTGCTATCGTCTGCTAGTCCTTCGGGCTTCGGAAGGCTTGCCTTAGCTGCCGTCGCTGTCGCGCTCGTTTCCACCGGCTCGTCAAACGATCTGGCAGCGTCCAAGAGGAATTGCCGTTGCTCTGGGGTGATTATGGGTATGGCTAACAGACTGCCTTGAATCAGCCGATAACCCGGCGTTGGATCGCAGACAATCAGCCCACCCTCCCCGCGGGTCTCAATGAGCGTTATGGTCACGTACCAACGCCCACTAGCGTCTGGCCTTGGCTTCAACGATTTGCCGTTGATCGTCGCCATGTCGGGACCATCGACGAAGACAATCCGCTTCGCAAGTTTTTGGTTTCCTCCAACGCCGCTAGGACATCTTTCGTGGACGTGATAGCCGCCCGATGGTGATTGCTCCACCACTAGCGAATCCATCAGCGACGGATTGACGCCCGCAACTTTGCGATTCCACGCCTCATAGCGGCTACCGCAATCATCAAAGTCCAGAACCTCCTGGTGACCGGCTACCTCGCCACAGATGAGGCAAATGGCGTCAGCGTGGCTAAACCACTTCGGCACTTCCGCCCGTTCCATCGGCCTGCGTTGGTATTCGCCCCAGGGTAGATTCGTCGGGTACTTGTCAGCGAGTACAGCCCGAAACGGCGATAGCCCAGCGTCTAGAAATGCGTTCGCCGCCGCGATAAAATTCGGCGCCGTCCGCTCGGCTCCCCGCTGGCCCGGCTTGGCTGGTCTGTCCGTGGTGCTCAACATGCTCACGGGGTGGGTTCCTTGGTCTGGGTCTGCGGCTGGGGGCGGTCGCAATCATCCTGGGGTGCGAACTTCTGAGCTTTTCCTTGGGTTTCCGGCGTCTCGGCCTCGCCGGTGTGCACGCCTGCGTGCATATTGGCCTCCGCCTGGGCTGCGGCCAGGTCAGCCAGCCATCGCCGCACGCCGTCCACCGGATACCGTCGCAGTCGTCCCTGCGGTAACACGGCGGACGGTGGCCCATCGCCACGCCGGGACATCGCCAACACGGTTCCGACACTCACGCCGATGGCCTTGGCCAGCTCGCCGACAGTCATCGCCAGCCGCTCGACGGGCGCGGCGGTGATGGTCGCCACTGGCGGGGCGGCTGGGGGCGTCGCCGATTTCTGCCAAGGAAACATGGGGCGGGCGGTGTTGGTGGTCATGGGCCGAACCTCTTAAGCCGTCGCCGGGGTGCTGGGGGTGGTTCTCGCCTTCAGCTCTTCGAGGACTTTTTCGCGCTCGAAGCGAATCGTCTTAGGGCTGACTCGGACCGCCTTGACCTTCCCATCTGTGACCCATTTCCGCAGTGTTTGGGGCTGAACACCCAGTTCGGCCGCCATCGCTTTTGTTCGGACGAGCATTTCCTTCCCTCCCCCTGTTACCAATAAAAAAAGCCGACGGAGACCACGCTCGTGGTCGCCATCGGCTCCGGTGCTCGGTCGCCAATTGGTTTCAGTTACTACGCGATTTTCTTTGCCCAAGAACTAAAAAAGGCCCGCAGAACCTTTGGTGGCTATGCGGGCCTCTGGTGCTCAGTCGGCCGCTATCAGACTTCAACTACCTATAAACGTAGCGACTCACGTAGGTAGTGTCAAACGGATAAATCAGATTTTCTTTTGCATCCGTCAGATTCCCCAGCCGTCCCCCCGGCCTCGCCGCTTGTGTCGGCGGGATGCCGCTCGGCGTCTTAGTGGTCCACGTAGGCGGCTCGCTCGAAAGTGTACATAATGCCACTACTAAGACCACGACGGGCTAACCATGTCCCACCCATGCGTATACCATAAGCAGCTTACTTCTTCGGGGGATACTTTCGCGTCTTACTGCGGGTGCCCTGCGATTGCTGCGGATTGGGTCCGTTCGATGTCGTCGGTTGCCGTGCTGCGCCCGTGTCGGTCCTGGTTGGAGTCTGACTAGCCTGTTCACCGCGCGAATCCGGCCAGGTCTCTAACGCTTCGCGAAGCTCGTACCCCTTGGGTGTCGTCAGCGGCACACCGGTCAAGTGCAAGCGGAATGCGACACTTCCTGGGAGATCAAGCCCGTCAAAACTTCCGTGGAGGGTCGCTGGCTTGCTCCCGTTTGGTACTTCGGCGAAAAACACCACCCCTCCCGTCTCGCCTGCTTCGATTGTATGAGAACGCGGCCAATCAATGCGTCGACATTCCGAACTGGTTCTCTGCACGTATGCCGGATACTTGAAAGCATTATCGGTCTCAAGCTCGCCATGCAGCGTCTCCATTCCCGGATCTCCCGTTTGATTGAATTGTCGCATACGATTCGACACTGTTTTCCGCGGACCCAAGTTCTCGACTCGTGCCCAAACGCAAAGGAATTTTTGGCCTCTTGGTGCGCGATCTGAGGGAAACAGCAAGTTATTTTCTTGGCAAGTCGGCTTCCAGTCGTCCACAAAGCAGTGCTCGAAGGTGAGACGATACTGCGTCACCTTTTCGGAGAGCATACTCTCCGACACCCAAAACGTCGTAGGCGCACCCATTCGGAGCGTTCGCACCCCGGACGACGTGCCAGTCATTGATTGCCCGGTGAACGAAGAATGGAGCGCCCACACAATCGTCAGCAACGCGAGCCCCCCCAGGACTGCTGCACCCGTAAGGATCCAGGCTACGAAAAGACGGGGATTAGCGGCTCGTCGTCGCTTCAAATTGTCAACAATCATTGAGGAAGTGCGGCGGTGGGGCGCACCGGAATCGGTAACCCGGCCTGACGGTCCAGGCATCTGCGCGGGGGCTTGATTGATGCTTTGTTTCGCTATTGTCGGCGTACCCGTTGGAATTGGTGACGGTCGCATCTTCCTGGCCGGTAGGCGCGGGTGCCTGCCACTGCGAATAACAAAGCCCAGCCCGATCCCCGCTCCACCACCAAGAAACAGTCCCAGTAGGCCAAAGGCAAGAATGTGAACGGGAATTAGGCTCGTTCGAGCCGGGCTCCACGGTACGGCCAGCGACTTCTCAATGAACCCCCCGAACACTGGCCAATACTGACTCAAGAGCAAGCCGAAAAACGACGAACCAGTCGCACCCGATAATGCACCCACGCAACCCCCGATAATCGGCGCGAAGAACCCGGACTGACGATTGTCTGATGGGGCATCAGTACGAGACGACAACGCTGGTGGCGGTGGGCAATGCGGCGATGGCGGCGGGAGTTCGGAATGGACAGCACTGCCCACGCTTGGCGGCTGCGATGGATCACGAACGGGCATCGTGAAGACTTGTCGGCAAAGGGGACACAGAACATCCCTTCCCGCAAGTTCGGCGACGTAGGCCACCGAGCCGATGCAATGCGGGCAGTTGATGACGGACATTGTCAGCCCCCTTCGAGAAGACGAGCGATGCTGCGGCTGGACGCAAATACCGGCCCCCAGCCTACCACCCGGCGAATCGACCTACAATTAGTGCCGCGTGGACCGATGCCTGGGCCGACAGTCTACGGTTCCGTGCCGATCGCCGCCTTGGCCATCGCCAGAATACCCGCCCGTGTTCCGGCGTCCAGGGGCACGGGGCAGGTGTCAAGCCACTGGTCGACGGTCGGGATTGCACGTCCTTGTGCACGGGATTCCGAAGGAGTATCATTTTCCCCGTGTTTTTGCTCGGTGTTCGCACCCTGGCCGGGTAGCTTGGTTTTCTCGATTCTGCGCGCTGATCACGACGTAACGGGCGCTGGCACCGGCGGATCGCTCCTTCGGCAACGGTCTCCTGCAGAGCAGCGCGTCCGTCGATGCGATTCTGACTCCGCTGGTGGTGCAAGCTCTGGTCACGGACCAGCCGCGCAGCCTTAGGGCCTTGGTAATCGTCATAAGTCGCGCATCGAGGACTCCGACGTCGGCAGACCATGAAACAACGCCGAGATGCGATCGTTTCCAGTGCGACGTTCGTCGGCTGTCAAGGACTCATCGAGGCCACCAAGGCAATCGCCACAGAGATGAGTACCGCATGGAGGGCCAGCGTGGGCATGAATCGCGATTCGACGATCCACGATACCGGGAGGAGAAAATCATGCCGACGATCCGAGTCTTCGATCCACCGATGTGCTGTTCCACGGGTGTGTGTGGTCCGAGTGTGAATCCCGTGTTGCCGCGATTCGCTGCGGACCTGGAGTGGCTGAAGTCGCAAGGTGCAACCGTCGAGCGATTCAACCTGGCTCAGCAACCGGACGCCTTCGCCAAGAACGAGCTGATCCGGGAAACGCTGCGCACGCACGGTGACAAGTGCCTGCCACTGCTGCTGGTCGACGGCGAAATCGTCGCTCAGGGCAGGTATCCGCTGCGCGAGGAACTGGCGGTGCTGGCTGGTCTGACGCCCCGGGACGCGGACAGCCTGTACACGTCCGCGGTGGAAGAACTGGTGGCGATAGGGGCCGCGATCGCGGCGAACTGCGAGCCCTGCTTCGAGTATCATTTTCGTGAAGCCCGGAAGCAGGGTGTCTCCCGGAACGACGTCGCGTTGGTGATCGCCACGGCCCGCCAGGTGAAGGAAGCCGCCGCGGCGGCGATGTCCAAGGTGGCGGGGCGGCACTTGGCTGGTGAACGGGAGACAGATCGCCCCCGTACGGAATCTTGCTGCGGTCCGACGCTGCCGATCGGTTCCGAGAAATGTTGCTGAGACGGGACCGCAGAAGGACGCCCTCGCCCCGGTACGATTGGTAGGAAGAAGGTCTGAGATAACTTTGCTGTTCATGGAACGGGCCGCACGGAATCTGTTTTTCACGGGTAGGGGCGGTGTCGGCAAGACTTCGTTGGCTTGTGCCGCAGCCGTGACTTTGGCCGAACGAGGCCAACGCGTGCTGCTGGTCAGCACCAATCCGGCCTCGAATTTGGATGAGGTGCTGGGAGTCGCCTTGAGTAGCCGTCAGTCGCATCGATCCCGCCGAGCAGACGCGGGAGTATATGGCGGAAGTCTTGGCGATCGCCGGCGTCGGCTTGGACGCCCCAGGCCGGGCGTTGCTGGAGGAAGTGGGTGATCAACCAGAGCCTACCGCCGTTGGGGGTGCGGGACTCGCTACTGGCCGCTCGTCAGCATGATGAATCGCAGTGCATCCACGAAGTTATCAAACGCTTGGCGACGCGAACGGCCCTGATTCCTTGGTTGCTCGAAGCACCGGTGGGCGCGCACCAACTGTCGCTGGCCGTCCAGGGCTACGGCGAAGGCCAGGACTGGCTATCGGCCAAGGCCATGACACGCACAGCCTGTGCATGGTTAGGTCTCGGGTTCGACGCCGAGTGCCCGCAGTTGAGCTGTCAAGCGTTCGTTTCGCTGCCGCTCGCGATCGCTTAGCTCAGCCAGTTCAACATAGCTGGCCAGGGGACGGCCATCGGGGCGCAGAACACGTAGTTCACCGGAAGATAACTCGAAACGTACGCCCAGCCGCGGACTCGTCCAGCCGTCCGGTTCGGCAATCTCCTGGAACGTATCTGCCTGGCGAATCCAGCCCGTCAGTCGGACCACGTCCGGGTCGTAGATGTAGAACTCCTCGACGCCATAGCGCTCGTAGAACCGGAATTTGCGGACCATCTCCGCCGCGTGATTGCCAGGTGAGGCGATTTCAAACACGACTTGGGGCGCGAGACCGTCTTCTTCCCACTGGCGATACGAGCCGCGATCTCCTTTGGGACGTCCCCAGACGACGAACACATCGGGTGCGGCCCGCAGTGTGTTGTTCCCTTCCACGGGATACCACAGCAGGTCGCCCGCCACGAACACCAGGGGATCAGCAAGGAACAAGGCATCCAGGCCGCCTTGGAGCGTCTGGATCCAGCGGAACTGCACGGTGTTGTCGGCCATCGGTTGCCCATCGCTGTCGGGATAATCCACCTTGGGTTTGGTACGCGTCAGAGTTTCTGTGCTCATCATCATCGAGCCTCGTGTGCTGCCGAAGAAAACCACGCTGATTGTACCGCAACGCGGCCCGCGATCACAACCAGACGCTCGTCGTGCCGGCTCTAGCTGCAGGGCGAGGAAGTGTCCAGGGCTGGCCGTCATGTTCGTCAATGCCCGTCAGACGCTCCCTCCTGCTGCCCGCTGGCTCGATGCACCGGCGAACAGATTCGCCGTGAATCATCCGGGCCAGGCAGTGACGGCCGCCCCCTTGCGTTGACCGGCTGAACGGAAACGCTAAACTGATTGTGCGACCCCACAACTCCCTATCCCGACTTCTTGCAGAGAGGATTACGGCGATGCAGGACTCACGCGTTTCCCCCGCAACGACCAGCCCGCAAATCCCCCTGGACGCGAAGACCATTCTCAAGATGCCGAAGTTCGTCAGCCCTCTGCCGACGCTCAGCGTGGCGGGAGGCAGTCTCCACACGGTGTCTGGCAACCAGCCGCTCACGATGCGGATGCGCGAGTTCTGGACGAATGTGCTGCCACCGGGCACGTTTCCCGATGGGATCCAACGGAAGACGCGGGTGTGGGGCTACATCATCGGCGTCGCGCGCCCGCCGGATGCGGACAATGCCCCGGCGATGGACACCTACATCGGTCCAGTCATCGTTTCGCAGCGTCACACCAAAGCCCACCCGGCCGCACCGACAGAGATCACCTGGGTGAACGAACTGGGAACGACGGCGACGACCAAGTTGCTGGCCTACAAGTACTCCACCGATCAGACGCTCCATTGGGCCGACCCGCTGCATTCCGGTCCAGATGCCAATATGTGCAATATGATGGACGGCATTCCCGCGCCGGGAAGCCTCTGTGCGTCGAATTACGATGGTCCGATTCCCGGCGTGGTCCACCTGCATGGCGGCGAGGTGCCGCCCGAACTGGACGGTGGACCGGACGCTTGGTACGTGAGCGACGGCAGCCACCAGGGCCTGGGGTACTACTCCTTCCCCGCCGCCGCCGGCAACGCCGCCACCTACCGCTATCCGAACACCCAGGAGGCGGCTGCGATCTGGTTCCACGACCATACCCTGGGCGTTACACGGTTGAATGTCTACGCCGGTCTGGCAGGGGCCTACCTGATCACCGACCCCGGCCTCCATCTGCCTCCCAACCTGCCAGGCGCGGCGCAAATCGTCCCCGTGGTACTCCAGGACCGGATGTTCGACACCCACGGGCAGTTCTTCTTCCCGGCGGACAGCGCCGGAGGAGCACTTTCGTCTCCCAACCCCCAGCATCCGTATTGGGTGCCGGAGTTCTTCGGTGACGTGATCGTCGTCAACGGCAAAGCCTGGCCGTACCACTACGTCGAGCCGCAGCGGTTCCGCTTCCTGTTCCTGAACGGTTCCAACGCTCGCGTCTACGAGTTGGACCTGATCGACGCCGCGACCGGAGCGTCGGGGCCGGCCCTGTGGGTGATCGGCACGGATGGTGGTTACCTCGATGCGCCCGTCAAGCTCGACCCGGCCCAGAAGCAGACGCTGCGCATCATGCCCGGCGAACGCTACGACGTGATCATTGACTTCGCCGGTTCGGAGGGCAAGTTGCTGCGACTCCGCAACGCGGCCGCGGCGCCCTATCCGACGGGCGCTGCGCCCGTGCCGGGGACCACCGATCGCGTCCTGCAGTTCAAGGTGGGACCGTGCGCCGTCCGCGACGATAGCTACAACCCGGCCAGCGGCATTCCGCTGCGCACCGGTGCCCAGAAGATCGTGCGTCTGGTGGACCCCGTGAACGGCAAGCTGGCGCCGGGAGTGCAGGTACAAACGATTCGCCAATTGACGCTGAACGAAGTCCTAGGGATGCCGTCCGACGCGATCAATCCGGTGACGGGCCAGCTGACGAGCTATGCCGGCGGGCCGCTGGAGATCCTGGTCAATAACACCAAGTGGTCCGGGGATTCGCCGCGGCCTTACGGGGACTTCACGCCGGTTACGGTGGGCGGAGTGACCACCTATTACTCGGAACTGCCCCAAGAAGGCACGACCGAGACCTGGGAGCTCGTCAACCTGACCATGGATGCCCATCCCATCCACCTACACCTGGTGCAGTTCCAGGTTCTGAACCGGCAGAACGTCAACATCGACAATTACAACGCGGCTTACGCGGCGGCCTTCCCGGCAGTCCCGGGCAGTCCGGATTGCACCGGGGGCGTCTATTGTCCCGCCTTCGGGCCACCGCTGAACTACGCACCGTCAGCCGCGACGGGCGGAAAATACGGCGGCAATCCGAACGTTGATCCGTTCCTGGAAGGTCTTCCGGCATTGCCTGAACCCCAGGAAGCCGGCTGGAAGGACACGATTTGGGTTCCGCCCGGGCGCGTGACGCGCATCGTCGTACGCTGGGCGCCCACCGACCTGCCGACCAATACGGTGCCGCGCGCGCTCTGCTTTCCTTTCGATCCCCATGGCCGCCTGCAGCATGGCTACGTGTGGCACTGCCACATCATCGACCACGAGGACAACGAAATGATGCGGCCCGATGCTGTGCTGCTGAATCCCGACGCGCCGCCGCCAGCCAACAGACCGCTGAAGCAAGGGATCGACTACTAACACTTGACTATCTCCAGACTGCGAGAACGCCAGGCGATCTACGAGCGGACGGGATTCCCTGGACCAGCGCATCCAGAAATCATGTTCGCTTGGACGAAGGCTCTGTGACCTGACGCAGAATCAACATGTCATCGTCCAAGCCGTGCCGAACCAGTTCGATTCGGTCAGCCCTGGCTAGGATGCCAGGCGAGTATGCATCCAGACGGAAGGGGAAAAAAGCCGGCGACTGAAGGAGTGCCTGCACCGAAGCTTTCCCGATTTCCTCTGTGTATAGTGCGGCCTCGACCAGCCACGCGGTTAGGTATGGGTGAGTGATGGCGAGGGTTTGGCCCGCGACGTAGACGCCTCGCTCCGGGCCTTCAGCCAGGACACCCCAATCCACAAAGGTCCGTAAGACGCGTCGCGCCGCACGGCTTACCGTCTCACGTTCGCCATACTTTTCGCAGGCTCGTCGCTGAACCTGCGCCGCCGCAGCAGTTCCTTGCAGACAAAGGAGCCGACCCACATGGGAGGCGATCCCGGCGACGAACGGATAGGCGGCGATCGACATTCCCCAATGGATGACCAGTTGATCGCGCTGCGGCAACTCTTGAAGAAGTCGTAAGCCGTCGGCCCGCAGAGCTCGGTGTTCGTGAGGGACAGTCACCCACACCTTCATGAGGATGGTAATCGCCTTTTCCCGAGTTCCGCGCGGCGAAGTCCCGCCGACCGATAGTTTGTCACACAGGAAATGCTGGAGTGCATGCTGGATTTCCGCTTCTCCCATACCGGCCAGCAGGAGGTTGGCGGTTCTTTCCAGCCATTCGAGCCGAACGCGTTGGCTGAAACCGATCTGATGGGGCCGTTTGATCATTGTGCCTTGCGAGTGACCTGTATCAACGGAACGACGACTTCCTCCAGCGACATACCACCATGCGCCACGATTCTATCGCCTTCCGAGACAAAGGCCAGCCGCCCAGGTGCCAGCAATGGCAGATAGCCTTCGGGTAGCCCAACAGGAAGCCACGGCAGGGCATCGGGAAAACGCTCTTGAACGCCAGCCAGCAAGCATTCGTCGGAGAAGACGCGAACACGTTCGCCCCGAATATCGGCAATCGCTCCTTCGGACGGATTACCACAGCCGACCGCCTCAATGTTTCCGTGATCCGAGGTTACGGTAACTGCAAACCCACGATCCAAGAGAATTCCGAGCAGCCTCGCCAAGTAGCCTTTCTCAGCCCATTGTCGCACCTGGGCCAGCATCCCGTCCATGCCGAGCGTCATGCCGTGCATGATCTTGTCGATCTTGTCGACAACGAGCCCGAACGCACGAAGGGACGGATGGGAAGCCATCTCCGTGACCTTGTCTAGACCACGTTCACCCAGCCCCCGGATATACATGCTTCCCCAGTTCGTCAACCCGTGGTCCGACCAAAACAGCTCCCACTGTGCGGCGTCCTCGTCCGTAGAGTAAATGCTCTCCGGGAAGTAAAGCGGGGGCTTGGCGGCGAAGGCCGCCTGCCGGGACACGGCCGTGATGGTCGGAATCCAGGCGAACACGGCACGTTCCTGAAAATGTAGTCCTGGACGCTGGGCCTGCAAAACGTCTCGCACGACGAGCCACTGACTGATCGCCATGCCATCCACCAGGACTAGGGCGACCTTCTTGTCGGCCGACTCCTCACGCTGCCGCGTCAGTTCCCGGGTTACGTGGTGGAGCATTACCGGCGGCACGTGGTTGATTGTGTAATCCTTGCTGTAGGGCACCGTTGGGTCATAAGGCTTGCCATACTGTTCGAGGAATTTCTCCAGAAATGGATTCGGGCAAGCCGTATGGTAGGGCGGATCGGAGAGCGCGAGGATGGCCTCCTCCGTGCTGATCGGGAAGCCTTCCGTCTTCCGAAAATCGGGATCCTGAAGCTTTTCCCGCAGTGCGTTCAGGAAGTGCTCGCGGCGGGCGTTGTCGTCGGGAAAGATTCTTCCCAAGCACTCGACCTGTTGCCCGTGTGGCGTCTCCAATTCCTCTTCGTGAGATTTGTCGAATATAGGCTGTTGGCCGCTGGGATCTCTGGAGGGACTGCCGGTGGGACGTTTGAATGTCATCGAGTTCTTCTTACTCCAGAACGATCCGCACCTTGGCAGGATCCAGGCCCTTGGTCAGTTGATCGAGGTATCCATCCAGACGCTTCCGCAACTCGGCGGGCGACGCCGGTGAACCAGCGGGGAACAGCGCACTCTGCAGATTGTCGGCAGTCACTGCCACTCTGACCAAACCGGAGAGGACCTCCTGAGCGGCCTGCAGGAATCCTTGGCTTGGGATCTCCGGCAGAGCTCGTTCCTGGAGGAAGGCGTCGATCGATTCGCGCTGGTCGGGCTTGAGCAACTGCAGATTCTGACGCGTCGCGGAATGTTCGAGGTCGGAAAGCAGCGTCTGGGTCCAGGCCGCCACCAGGGAATCCAGTTCGTTGTCCAGCCCCTCAAGCACTGCGCGAGCCGGCGGCCCGGGCGGTTCGACGGCCGGCTTGTAGCCGCAATGCGGGCAGATCGGGACCGCGCTGAGTTCCGGTGCCGTCAGTGCAAAGCAGCTTTCGAGTCGATCCACGCGCTTCTGGAAGTCGGTCACTTGCTGCCGCGGCAGGATGTCGATGCTTGCCAGCTTCTGGAGCAGGAGTAACCGTGGATCTTGCGCCAGCGAGTTCTTGCGTTTATCTTCGTTCACTCCTAGACGGGCTCGGGTGTGCAAAGCCGCATAGACCGTGACGTAAGCCTTTTTCAAATCGAGCAGCTTGCGGTGCAGATCCTGCCGGAGCTTCGCCGTGGTTCGCTGCTTCGCATCCAAGATGCCCTCGAGGACTTCGCCGCGGGCCGTCTTCATCGCTGCCACCCAATGGTGATCGGCGGGCAACACCGCTTCGGCTGTCGAGAGGTACGACGCCACGGAACCCGCGTCGGCGATCAGCGACTGCAACGATTCCACCTCGGCCAACGTCTTGAGGTCGCTTCGATGCTCGTTCACATCGGCTGCGGAGTAGCGAAAATTCTTGAGTTTGCCGGGCGAGTTATAGGCCTGCAGCGACTCCAAGAATTCCTTCGTCGATCCCAATTTCGCTCGAAGCTTGTCTGCCTCGCCCGGTTCCAATAGGTTGCGGCCCCAGAAAGCCAATCCCGCGTTTATCGTCTGTTGTGCCACGACGAGTCGCTGTACAACGTGATCGACCGCCTTCCGCATTTCCTGTACCGGTTCGGTCTTGCCTTGTGTGATCTGTTGGGCCGTGCCTGGCGCCAGTCCGAGCAGCTCAAAGACTGCTTTCAGAGCTGGCAAGTTCCAATCCTTGGGCCATTCGAGGTGCTTGAAGGCAACCAGTTCATCGACAGGCGTGGCCGCCAGCGATGGCAGATTCGTCGCGTCGAACTTGTCTCCCACAAGGGCCAACACCGCATCGCCCGTGTAGACCAACGACGCGAACGTAACCACGGCCCACTCGGGTTCCAGGCGGAACGTGCCGGGTGCCAAGTACTCCACGCCCAGCACGTCTTGGATTAACTCGGAACGGTTGACAACCTGCCCCTGGCCTTTCTTCTTGATCACTTGCAGGACATGCTGTGCGTATTTCGATCGGTAGGGATCCAGCCGGTCGCCATCGAGCAATTCCAGTGCGCCGAGCACAGCCGCAGCTTGCTTGGTCCGGGGCTGGCCCGCCAACGCCCGCAGGGCATCTTGGGCTGCCTGCTCGCGGTTGTCCCCGGTGATCAGGACTGTGAAGACGGGATAATCCGGTGATAGATTTTGAAAGTGGGCGGACAGGCAGACGGAACCGACCGTATTCACCATGTCACGGACGTTGGCACGCACGCCACCGGTCGCCGTCACTTTGCCTTTGACCCACTCCACCAGCTTTCTCGTCTTGCCCTGGTAGGTGACGTCGTACGCGGTCCCGAGGTGCTCCTGTAACCAGCGAACCAACTGCTGCAGGAATCCATTGGGTCCACTGGCCCTGGCTTCGTAACTCGCCTTCGCGTGGCCCGAAGAGGTCGAGGCCAAGTCGAGGGCAGCCGCATAACCGCGCAGAGCGGCACGGAATGCATCGTCGGCACCGGCGAGTCGAAAAAACACTTCGTCTGGCTCCTTCCCGTCCTTGAAGGCCGGTGGATCGTGGGGCTGGATGAAGTAGAGATAGAAATCACGCGCTGGTACGGCCGTGGAGCGTTCGTTCGGAGCGCCAAAAAACAAGTATCCACCCCGGGACGCCTTGTGCTCGATCCATTCCAGCGAGTGCTGCCAAATCTTGTAGCCACCGACATGTGTCTGATCGGTGCATTCCAGGACGCGTTTCAGAGCTTCGTAGTAGTAGCGGTCCAGCCGCGCATCGTCCAGTGTCTCGGCCCGCCTGGCGACCAGGGCGCCGTAGTCATCGGTCTTCTTCAGGTCCAGGTAATACTGCCCGTTGTCGGGACTGCAGGAAATGAACTGCCCGCTCACCGTCCTGTGGATTTCCCGGAGCACCGTTTCGACTTGGGTGCGCAAGTCTTCTGCCGGATCCCCGCCCAGTTCTTCGATACCCGGTTGGTACAAGCACAAGCTATCCCGCAACTCCTGCGGCGTCGCCCCCAACGGGGCCTGCACGTCGCCGGTTGTCAGCCGATGAATCGACAGTCCATGGATAATCTGCAGAGCCATGCCCTGGTAAGCCGGCCGCGTGAACGTTTGCTGGATGCGGGATTCGAGCACCACGCTGCAGTCGATCACCGCCCGGATATCTGGCACGGCACGGAAGGACGGGTTTTCTCGCAGCGTGGTCCAGTAGGTATCGTACGCGATGACGCCCGGACGATCCTCAGGAACAGGCCTGTTCAACAGTCCCTTCATGGCCAGCGAAAGCGTCTTTAGCACCTCGCGTTTTTCGATGGCTCGGATCCGTTCAAACGTGTCGATGTAGTCGGGGTGAACGGGAAATAGCCGGACGAAGTCGTCCATCCGCTCGTTCATGTTTCCGTAGAACTTGGCGAAGGCGGTCAGGTACTCACGGATCCTCGCCTGTTGCTCGATGGTCTTCTTCAGCAACCGCTCGGCAACGACGAACTTGACGTCCTCCCGTGCAATCAGGACTTGGTCAAAGCGATCCTTCACTCGCCGGATACTGTCGGCGACGAACGCGAATCGCTGGCTGTCGAAAATGGCTTCCTGCACCCCCGCCATGAAGCGGAACCGCAAATCTTTGCACACCTCGCCGAGTTCGCGCAGAAAACTCAGGTCGAGGATCAATTCCTGGTCTTTGCGTGTCCGCAGGAAATCCAGCAGTTCGTCCACCACCAAGAGCAGTCCGTGATCGGGGTACTCTTGATGAAACGCCACCATCATGTCTTCCAGGGGACGTTTGTTGTTTGCGACTGCTTCTGGAAACGTGTAGCTCACTCCCAGGTGGCCTAGGTGCTCCTCGAGTTCCGCCACGATGATGTCCCGCAAAGACATGGTCGTGGAACCGATTTCGGTGCGGATGACCTTGAACTTGCCGGCAATCCGGATCGCGGCCTCCGCCAACCTGCGGTCGTTGACCTGGGAAACCAGTTCCGCGTGTTCCGCAATTGCGGAAATCACTGACATCAGATGGGACTTGCCGGTCCCATAGTTGCCGACGATCAGGATCCCTTTATTGTCGGCAGGCGTTTGGAACTGGAGTTGGGGCAGCACCAAACCGATCAGTTTTTCGGACATCTCGGCGGAAACAACATACGTTCGCACGAGATTCGCTGCCGCCTTCGTCCGGTCCGCGTCGCGAAGTTGAACGACGGTTTCGATGGGATCGAACTGGATGAGTTCGCCGTACTTCATGGCGGCCATTCCTACGTTCCGGCGGCAGTGGGGGTCATGCCGCGGGCTGCGAGTTCACGATAATCAAGTCTTCGATCGGGTATCGACGAAATTCCGCGTGGTCCGGCACGGCATAAGTCAATTGCCTGCCATCTGCCGTTCCATTCCAGGCTGCAACTATTGTACGGTTTCGTGACAATCCCTGCAGCAGCCGAAGTGGATCCTGCCGTAGCGAGACATCGAACAGGATTTCGGTGTTGTCCAGTAGCACCGGATCACAACTGTCGTCGCCAAGGACCTCGGCAAGCAACCGTGCGGTCTGGATCGCTCTTTGACGTCCCGTAAGCGAGAGCATTCGTTTGGAGATCTCCAGGTTGACGTTGATGTACCGAGCACCGGTCTGAGCCGCCACCTCGGCCAGCGCCGCAGTCTTACCCGTACCTTTTTGCCCAACGATCAGTACCAGCCGATGGTATAGTTCCGATAGGTTACCCAACTTCCCAATAATATGGTCCGCGAGCTTCGCAGGCATTACGAGTTTCCCCGGTCCGGAGCGGTGCAGGCCCCAGCCATCCGTCGAGGCTGCATGACAACGAGAATTGACTGTTTGCGACGCGGTCTGTCAATTGCCCACGCGCGCGGAAACGGCGTCGGGAACGTGCGTCTGGAATGGTTAGACGCGGAATGATTCCTGGGGACCAGAGTCTGGAAAGGCACCCTCACCGTCCGACCACTCTACCGCTTACCGCGCCGGAAGTCGAGCCTCGCGTCAGCGCAAGGCCTCGGTCAAGTCGCACGTGGAGACCGCGCCGGGCATGTCCATCCGAGGCCGTTGCTGCAGCAGTTGCCGGATCGGCTCAAAGGTCTGCAGCACGGCTTGGTAATCGGGATCGTGCGGGTCGGAGAAAACCGCTTGGCCGCAGACTTCCGTGCCGCCCGCGCTCTTGGCCAAGGGAGCCAGCAGGAAATCGTTCAGGTGCGGATGCTCGATCCGCACGCCCATACCGCCCCACGGCCCCAGCCCTCCGCTCCAGGTCGGCGGACGCCACGTCGCGAGGAACTTGACGTTCTTCTTGGTGTGGCACTCCTGGCAGCGACGGGCGTACACTTCGTCCATGACCCGCTTCAAGTCCGGCGGCAGCATCTGCCGACAGGCCGGCAACTCCGGGTGCGCCGTCTCGGCCGTGCCATAGTACGGCACGTTCAGGTCGATCCACATCAGGATCCGGCGGCGGTTGGGAGAGTCCATGTTCAGCCGCGGCTTACCGTGCTCATCGGGGTGACCGGTCAGAATCAGGTCGGCCAGTTTGCTGGCGGGCGAGCCCCAATACTTGGGCGTGATCTGCAGGATGTTCCACTCCTGGCCGTTGTAGGTCGGGATCCAACTCACGTACGGGCTGCCGGTCTTGTCCTGGTTCCTGCGGGCGAGCACTTCGTACGAGACGTTGAAGTAGTCCGTCCGGTCGCCGCTCAGGTCGATCCCGCGGTCTTTCTTCAGTGGGTTGTGGCATTCGACGCAGTACTTGTCGAGCACGGGTTGGACGATTCGCGAGTAGCAGAAGCCCTGGGTGCCCCACTCCGGCGTGTGCAACGTCTGCGGCTCGCCCAACGCGGCGAGCGGCAGCTGACGCTGCGGCGTTTGTTGCCGGGACTCGTGGCACCCGACGCAGCCTTGCACCTCGCCCGGCATGAGATGCGTGAAGCTCCGCATCCGTTGGATCGCGCGGCCCTGGGCATCGAGCGCCAGGAAGTAAATCGGCTGCTTGGCGGGGACCTTGAAGTACGCAGAACCGTCCTGGGCCACGTCCGCAAAGCCCCAGACCTTCTTCGGCACGTACGTGGCGCCGCAGGACACCAACACTCGCTGATAGCCGAACGCCGGCTGGTTGATGCCGGGGCTATTGATCAGGGTGCGACGCAGTTCCTGGACCACCGCAATCTGCTTGACCTCGCCCGGTTGCACATGCGGCGTTAAACCGTTCTGCACGTCCTGCAGATAGACGGCCGCCCACGGACCGGCTTCCTCCTCAGTGGGCAAGCTGGACCGCCGGACTTGCGGACGCTCTCGAGGCCGCAGGGGACGTGGGTTATAGAAACCCAGACGGCGCGGTGCGAGCACCGTCGTCTGCTGCCCACCGTCATAGTCGCGCAGCAAAATCGTGCCGTCGTAGGAGACCAGGAAGTAGGTGTCGTCCACGGGGTAGGGAGTCTGGTAGGGTCCGCGCGGCCCGTTGGAACTTACCTCGACGCCTGGCAAACGCACCTCCGGGGTCAGATTGCGGATCGCCTCCTGGGCATTCTCCCCGTAGCTCGGGTCGATCAAGCCGATCGCACCGCGGCAGGTTCCGTTGTGCCCGGTCAGGGTGCATAGGATCGCCGTGGAACCCGGGATCGGTTGCGGCTCGATGAACGTGGCCGGGTCGAGGACCCGATTGCCAAAGAAGCCCTTGAGCATCGTTCCGTCAGGATTGATTGTCCACAGGCTTTGGATCGGGATCGCGGGCCGGTCCACATACTCCCACCGGCCATAGATGATGCGCCCATCGTTCATCACGGCGGGCGTGAAGTCGTTCAGGTAATTGGCGGAAATCTGCCGCTGGTCCGAACCGTCGGCCCGCATCGTGAACAGAATGCCGACCGGCGTGAAGAAACAATAGGCGGCCTGGGGTCGGCGCGTGGAGAGGAAGACAATTCGGCCGTCGGGCAGCCAAGCCCCGTCGTAGTTGTGACTGTCACCGTCAGTCAGTTGCCGCAAGTCGCTGCCGTCCACGTTGATCGTGTACACTTGGTAGTACTCCGACTTGTGGCGCCAGCCGAACAGAATGGTGCGACCGTCGTAGGACAGGTCACAGCTTTGGATCTGGCCGTCCTTTGAGTCGACCAGTTGGGTCAGTTGGCCGTTGGTGACATCGTAGATGGACAGGCCGCCGCCGTCGCTCTGCCCCTCGCAGTGATAGGTGTATACGTGCGTGCAGCGGATGTGGTGGCGCTGGGCGAGCACTAGTTTCGTAAAGCCGAGTCCCCCAGCCTTCAGTTTCGCCGCCAATTCGGGCGACTCCTCGATGCTGGGCGGGGGTGGGGGAAAGAGGCTCGGCTCGTCCTGCCCCGGAATCTCCGCCGGCTTCAGAAAGCGGCCCAAGTCGGTCGGCAGAGGACGCACGCCGTAGATGCGGATCTCGGACGCGCCCGGGTTCGGTCCGCCGTGGCTGCTCAGGAATCGCAACGTGAGCTTGGTCGTGGTCACGGGACTGGGAAGGTTCACCGGCTGCGGTCCGTGGCCCGGATTGAATTGTCCTTTGGCGACAGGTGCCGGGGACTCGCCCTCACGAATCTCGTAGTCTTTCCAGTTCTCGCCCAAGGTGAAGGCCGTGCGGCCGTAGTAGACCACGGTGGCGATGGTCACCGGTTGAGGCCACTGGAAGATGACGCTGACGCCTTCGGGGTAGTCATTTCCTCGGACACACCAAGCCTTGCCAACATCCTCGCGACTCATGGGGCCGGGGATCTGGCCATCGACCAGGTTGGCCGCCCGATATTGGGCGTTGTACTCCGCGCTCGCGGTCACCTGCGCTTTCGTCGCGAGGTTGTCCGGCAAGGAGGGACCTGCCAAGGCCCGGCTGTCCGTCAGGCAGCAGGCTACGAAGAGGGCCACGACGGCCGCGTAGCGCCATGAGTCGCACATGGGAATTCTCCGATCGTGAAGGTGAATGGGCAGCTTCGCCGAGCGTCATGGTAGACGTTGGCCGCAGCCAAGGAAAGCGTTTTTGCTATATTGAGTCCTAGGTTGCCAATGGCATGGGAGGGCGAGGCTCCTGCATGGGAGGGCGAGGGGCCCAGTGGGCACCCCGCCGAGCTGGAACGAGCCGTCAGGGACGGCCCACGGCTCCGCGGGAGCGTCGCGCTCCCAATCTGCGTTCTCTCGTTGGTATTCTCTCGTTCCCACGCTCCGCGTGGGAACGCAAGTGTTTTGACGCTCCGCGTCGTCTGCCCAAGGACGCAGAGCGTCGGAACGAGAAGAACCCGCGGCTAGCGCCTTGCGGCTCACCATATCCGAGTGCAAAGTAAGTGGCCTTGGGCGTCAGCCCCTCGCTCAACGCCGTTAAGGATTTTGACGCGGGCAACAACCGACACGTGCGTCGTAGCCGAAGTCGCCAGACTTCGGGGATTCACGCCAAACACCCGAATTCTGGCGAATTCGGCTACCAGAATCCTCCGCGGCATTGCGTCACACTGCCAGCGTCGGGGCCAGCCGCTCACTTCTCGAATGCTAACACCTCGACC
>JAPLNJ010000736.1 GCA_026692885.1 Planctomycetota bacterium
AGTCCGGTTCTGTGAGGGGCGTTGAAGTCGCCTTCAACGGTTGAATATTGTGACACTCTTCAGATCGAAAGAGAAGAGCAACAGGGAATACAAACCAGACCTACCGAAGGAGACCATATTATGCCTACTCGACAGAATAACTTCTGCGTCGTCACTGGGGACGGATCGAGTCTCGGCAGCCTGGAAGAGAAAACTCGGCGAATCTGGGCAATTGTCCGCGTCCGCGAAGAGACAGGCGGCGACAAGTCTCCGCACAAAGACGAACTGGAAACAGAGGCAGAACAGGCCGAGTTGGAGTTCAACAGCACCGTCGTCAGCCTGTTCAACCGCGTCTACTACCCGGTCAAGGACGGGCTGCGGCCCGCCAAGCTCGTGATGACCTTCACGGGCAATCGGTTCCTGGCGGAGGAGCAGATCGAAAAGACGCTGGCCGATCTGGGCGTCTCGAAACTCGTGACCAGCATCGAAACGGAAGCCGAGATGCTCATGACGCGAGCCGAAGAAATGCTCTGGCCCGCCACCGAACGCCGAACCCCGTGGCGCGATGTGTCGAGTCGCGCGATCGCCAATCCCCGCTGGGTTTGGCTTCCCGCCAAGGGGCTGGACACGCTCAAGACGCTCGCCATCGGCCAGGGCCGTTGGCGGTGGAGCGAAGACGGCTACATCGAGAAAGGCCCCTTCCCGCCGGCCAAGACGTCGGTTTCCGTCTCCGAACGTGACTACGATGCGGCGACCGGTAAGGCGACCATCGAGGTCACGCCGCGTAACGCTGGTCCGCACGGCCGGGTGCACCACTCGCCGCAGCCGAACGTTTCCGCCGCCTGTCCAGTAATCCCGGACACGATCTTCGAGACGACCGAAACGGTCCTTTACTTCCAGGCCATCGACCCTGATGGCCAGCATGAGACTGGCGACGAGCAATGTTGGCAGAACAAATTGACGTTGACCCACCAGCCGCGAAACCTTCCCGGAAAACGACTTGTCGAACTGACGGTAAAGCCGCGAGGCACCATTCGCTGGAATACCATCGGGACGAATCCGAAAGAGGGAACGGTCTACCAAGGGCCCGTTGAGTTGCCGGCCGATGGCGAGATCACGCTTTTCGTCGGTGCTGAGGACAGCGGCGTCTACACGACGCGCAGTTTCCTGATTCCGCGGCCTGATCGCCCGGACTTCGCGCTGGACAAGTCGCGTCCGGCCAAACTCCACCGCAAGCTGAACTACCGAGGGAATGACGAAGCCTTCGCCGCGCTGAACGCAGCCAAAGCCCTGCAGGCAGAACTCGGCAGCGTTTCGGTCGAGATCGGTGAAGGCGCCCGAAACGTCGTCACCCGCTTTGGCAGCGGCACGGTCATCCCCGCCGAGCAGCTCGATCAGTTTATCGCCGCCGCCCGCAAAACCATCGGCGACGAAACGGCCGAAGTGAAAGTCAGCTTCAGCGACATGCATTTCCGCAGCGGCCACGACCTAGAGACCTTCCTGGCCAAGCTCGGTATCGAGATCGGTGCGGGGGAGGTCGAGCAATGAGTGTCAAACGCACCGTCGGGTTCGGGTGCCCCAATGAGACTGACCCGCACCATTTTGTCGTCGACATTCCCGCCAGCCGCACAGGCGACGTGCTGATCACCGAGTGCTATGGCATCAAGGCGGGCATCAACGGCCTGCCGGAGACGGCAGAACGCTGCCGACTACCGCGTGTGGCTTGGTCCGGTATTGCCGAGGATGTGAAGCGGGAATTCAACGAGCGGCTAAAGGCCAAGTCCATGGTGACCAGTCGCTGGACTGTCGGCCCCAACAAACTCGAACGCCTGCTCGGTAAGGAACTGCTGGTGTTGGCGTGGGCGGTCGAGGATGCCGACCCGGCGCTGGTGCCCAACGCCATCCGCAACTGGATCGGGTTACGCCCAGAGGAACGTTGGTGGTTGTACACGATGACGGCGGCGGCGACGGGCGGCCCCGACGACGGCGGGCTAGGGTGGCGCAAGGCGTTGCAGCATGCGTTGACCGAGAACCCACTGCCCGAACCACTTGTCAACCCGCCGCACTTCGCTCGCAAGGTAGGCATCCGCCGTGCCCACCGGGAACGCAGCGATCAACCGCATCTGCCGGGCTTCGATAATGACGACTCGCCATTTGCGTCGGAACCGCTGGCACCCGAAACCGATCGTGCAGAGTAGGAGAGCAGCCGGCACACTCCGTGTGCCGGCGATGTCGCGCGCCGTTGAACTGGATTCGTTTAACCGCAACCCAACGGGGAGCGCGTCCGCAGCGGCTAACCTTCGCGCTCCCCGTTGGGTCGCGGTTAAACGACGTGGGGCCAATTCCAGCCGCGCGCAGAGTACTTTGGAGCCTACTATGACCGCCGTGACGCCGTTTTCGCTGAGGGATGCTCCCAGCCTGATCGAACGACTTTTGCCCGCGCAGAAGATCTCGACCGAATCGCAGAAAGAACGTAAGTCGGTGCATGGCCAGACGCTCACAACGTTGGGCTCGTACTGGAAGGGCCGCAAGCCGTTGATTCTGGCGAAGGCGTGCGTGTTGGGCGCCCTACTGCCCGCAACGGAAGATCCGGAGAAGGACCTGGAGATCTTCGAGAAGCTGATGGCGATCGACGAGGATTCGTTTGTTCGCCGTGAGCCGTCGCTGAAGGCCAGCGAAGTTGCCCGTCGGGCGCTGGACGCTCAGGCAATCGACGAACACGAACTGAGAGACTGCTTCACGATCGCCTTGGCAACCTTCGGTTACCTCGAAAAGCTCGATGTCACCAAGCGGCCTGAGCAATGTGATGCGGGAGTGCTCTACGGTCCGATCTGGGATGCCGCCAACGCCCACCTGAACACTTCTGCCCGTAGTTTCCCAGAACTGGTCGAGCAGTTGGGCGTCATGCGGTTCGGACGCAGGCCGGTCGTGGGTGACACCTTCTGCGGCGGCGGCTCGATTCCGTTCGAGGCGGCGCGACTGGGTTGCGACGTGTTCGCCTCGGACCTGAATCCGATCGCGTGCCTGCTCACCTGGGGTGCACTTCACATCGTGGGCGGCGATGCCAAAACTCGTGAGCGGATCACCACTGCGCAAGCGTCGATCGTGAACGCCGTGGACCGCGAACTGGAAGAACTGGGCATAGAGCACGACGAGCACGGCAATCGCGCCAAAGCATACCTGTGGTGTTTGGAGACCCGTTGTCCGCAGACCGGCTGGTTGGTCCCGCTGGCCACAACTTGGGTGATCAGCAAGAACTACCGGACGTGCGCGCGTTTGGTTCCCGACTATGCTCACCAGCGATTCGACATCGAGATTGTCCGCGACGCCACCGCGGATGATCTGAATGCCGCCATCGCTGGTACGGTCGCAGACGGTGAATTGGTGTATGAACTGGATGGCGAGACGTACCGCACGCCGATTCCGACGCTCCGCGGCGACTATCGCCTACCCGATGGGACCTCCGGCAATCGGCTGCGCCGGTGGGAGAAAGAGGACATCGTCCCGCGGCTCGACGATGTGTTTCAGGAACGGTTGTACTGCATCCAGTGGATCACCAAGGAAACGTTGGAGAAGTTTCATCCGACGTTTTTCTTTGCGGCCGCTACGCAGGCCGACTTCGACCGTGAGCGAAAGATTGAGGCGATCGTTCGCGAGAACCTTGCCGAATGGCAGGCAGAGGGACTCGTACCGGACATGCAGATTGAGCCCGGCGACGAAACCACTCGATTGCAGCGTGAGCGAGGCTGGACATACTGGCACCATCTGTTCTCCCCGCGTCACCTACTGATTGGCGCCTTGATCCGCAAACAGATGTTGCGTTTCACCGGGCAATACGATTCGATTGGAGCGGCTATCGGGTTCTGCCGCGCGCTGAACTACATGTCGAAGCTAACGCAATGGCTCGTCGGTTACGCCGGACGTGAGGGAGTTGCGCCATCCGCCGACACGGTCAAGCACGTCTTCTACAACCAAGCTTTGAATACCTTCTTCAACTTTGGGGCAAGGGCATTTCACTCATTCGATGCTGCTTTCTCCCCGGATACCAAGGCATTCCCGATAGACTCGACACGTCGCATCGAACCCGTGGCCGCGCGCGACCTGGGCTGCGAGGCTGACATGTGGATCACTGATCCGCCGTATGCGGACGCAGTTAACTACCACGAGATCACGGAGTACTTTATCGCCTGGCTGCGTCGCAATCCGCCGATGCCGGATTGGATCTGGGATAGCCGACGAGCCTTGGCGATACGTGGCAGCGATGACGATTTTCGTCGCGGTATGATCGACGCCTACCGGGCGATGGCCGAGCACATGCCGGACAACGGTCTGCAGATCGTGATGTTCACGCACCAGGACGCCAGCGTCTGGGCCGATATGGCGGCCATCATGTGGGGTGCCGGCTTGCAGGTGACGGCCGCTTGGTACATCGCCACCGAGACCACTTCGGAGCTGAAGAAGGGCGGCTACGTCCAGGGCACGGTGCTGCTGGTCCTGCGGAAACGCCGCGGCAGCGAAGCGGTCTATCGCGATGAACTGGTCCAGCAGGTCCGCGACGAGGTGTCGCGACAGATCGACGTGATGGTTGGGCTAAACCAGACGACCCGCGGTCACGGCCGCAGCGAGAACCTGTTCGAGGACGCCGACCTGCAGATGGCCGGCTATGCCGCGGCCCTGCGGGTCCTGACGGGCTACACGCGAATCGATGGCCGGGACATGACCGCCGAGGCTCTGCGGCCACGGCAGAAGGGCGAGACCAGCCTGGTCAACGAGATCATCGACTTCGCCGTGCAGGTCGCCAACGAGCACCTGGTGCCCGAAGGCTTGCCGGGCGAAACTTGGGAACGTCTGCAAGGCTCGGAACGCTTTTTCCTCAAGATGCTGGCGTTGGAAGCCGCGGGCCTAAAGAAGCTCGACAACTACCAGAACTTCGCCAAGGCTTTCCGTGTTCCAGCCTATACCGCGTTGCTGGGGTCGCTGAAGCCGAACGCCGCTCGGCTGAAGACGGCCAGCGAGTTCCGCAAGAGCGAATTCGAGGGCGAGTTTGGACAATCGCTTGTGCGGGCCGTGATGTTCGCGTTGTACGAGTTAGAAAACGAACTCGACATCGACGAAGTGATGGGACACCTGCGCGATCTAGTGCCCGGCTACCACACCCGGCGTGCGGACTTGCTGGCGATCACGCGGTATATCGCGGCACAGTGCGAACAGACCGTCCCCGCCCAGGCGCAGGCCGCACGCATCCTGCTGACGCGCATCAAGAATGAACGGCTCGGTGGCTAGGCTGTTTGCTGCCTGCTACGTAGAATATGTGGAATCAGTGACCAACTGCAATGCCGAAAAATGGGAGTCTGACGATGCCGCAAACCGGAACGCCAACCCGCCGTCCCAAGCGGCCGAAGACAAGGCAAGCGCCTATCGTTTCCCCCGTCGTCGGGGAAGTCCTGACCCTGGAGGAGGCGGCCGCCTATCTGCGTGTCTCCGAGCAGGAAGTGGACGCCTTGGCAACGCGCTGTGTTTTGCCAGGGCGGAAGATTGGCGACCAGTGGCGGTTTCATAGGTGTGCCTTGGTGGACTGGTTGTGCCAGTCATCTCCGACGGAACGCCTGATGCGTCACGCAGGTGCAGCGAAAGACGATCCTTACCGCGATGAGATGCTGCGGATGATCTACCAGAAGCGGGGCCGCCCGATGACGGAGAATGAGTTATGATCCTCCTTGACACGGATACGGTCTCCCTGTTTCACGAGGGTGATCCTCGGGTCACACAGCGGGTCGGCCAGGTCCAGCGGCCGGAACTGGTAGGTACCACCGTGATCACGCGGGTTGAGATTCTGCAGGCACGCTTCGAGTTCCTGCTGAAAGCTGCCGACGGGGAGCAGTGGCAGCGAGCCCAGCACTGGCTGACCGAAAGCGAGTCGTTCCTTGCGGACTTGCCGGTAACGAATGTCGATGGCCCTGCCGCGGACCAGTTCGACCGGCTGCGACAGGTCAAGTCGCTGCGCAAAATCGGTCGTGCTGACCTGCTGATTGCCAGCATCGCACTATCTCGTCAGGCGACGCTGGTCACCCGAAACCTGCGGCACTTTCGCCAAGTGCCCGGCCTCAAGGTTGAGAACTGGATCGACTAGCCGCAACGAGAAGTGCCAATGCCGGACTCCGATTCAGCCCCTCCGCTGTTGCGCCGGTTTTCTTCGCGGCTGGGACGCTTGTCGCATGTCTTCTTGAAGGACCGTCTGCAGCAGGCGCGCGAATATCGCCGCATCGCCGGCTACTTCCGCTCGTCCATTTTCGAGCTGGTGGATGAAGACCTCGCCCACATCGACCGCGTGCAGATCGTCTGCAACAGCGACCTCGACCCCCGCGACATCCAAGTTTCACGGGCCGCACGAGAATCCGTGCTCAAGGAGAAATGGAATGAGCACACGGATGACATCGACAGCTTGCGGCAGCGGCCCCGCTACCAACGGCTGTACGAACTGCTGAAGAGCGGCCGCGTCGAAGTTCGTGTCGTGTCCGCTGCTAATGCGCCGTTTCTGCACGGCAAGGCTGGCGTGATCGTCGGCCGAGACGGCTCATCGTCCGCCTTCCTCGGCAGCATGAACGAGACGCGGGAGGGCTGGCACGCTCACTACGAACTGGTTTGGGAGGACACGTCGCCCGAGGGCGTGGCGTGGGTGGATGCGGAGTTCCGCTATCTGTGGGAGCGGGGCGTTCCCTTGCCCGATGCGATCATCGAGGAGGTCGGCCGCTGCGCTCGCAAACGGGAAGTCGAATTGGGCGAGTTGGAGCCGGCCGACGTGGCGCCGGCGGCACTCGTCGAGACGCCGCTGTACCGCCGCGGCGAATCGCTGCAGCCCTGGCAGCGGGCGTTCGTTGGGCTGTTCTTGGAGCATCGGCAGACGTACGGGCAGGTCCGCCTGCTGCTGGCCGACGAAGTGGGCCTGGGAAAGACCTTGTCCCTGGCCACCAGTGCGATGGTAGCGTGCCTGCTGAACGACGGCCCGGCACTAATTCTTTGCCCGGCCACGTTGCAGCAGCAGTGGCAGGTGGAACTCAAGGACAAGCTGGGCATCCCGTCTGCGGTCTGGCTCTCCAATCGCAAGGTTTGGCTGGACCACAACGGCAACATCGTCAAAACGCACGCCCCGGAGGACATCGGCCGCTGCCCGTACCGCATCGGCATCGTGTCCACCGGACTGATCGTCCAGCAGGCGCCGGAGAGCCAAGTGCTGTTGCAGCGGAGCTTCGGCACACTGGTGCTGGACGAGGCCCATCGCGCCCGCAAAGCACGCGGTTTCGGGGGCCGCCCGCCCGAACCGAACAACCTGCATCGCTTCATGGTCGAGGCATCTCGCCGCGCCCAACACGTGCTCCTCGGCACGGCCACGCCCATTCAGACGGATGTCGAAGAACTGTGGGATCTGTTGGAGATACTGAATCAAGACGCTGACCATGTGCTGGGGCGCTACGCTAGCCGGTGGCGTCAGTGCGCATCGGCGTTGCCTGTGCTGACGGGCGAAGTGTCGGTCACTGACGAACAGGAAGCATGGACGCTGGTCCGGAATCCGCTTCCGCCGCGATCCGAGGCGGCGCTGTTCGATTTTGTGCGCAGTGATTTGGAGGTTCCCGACCGGGCGTTCTATACCGACCGTCCTGTCACCGACCTGGCGGACTTCACCCGTGCTGAACTAGCCGACGAACTCGCGGAAACCGAGTCCGGTCTGGGCTTCTTTCAGCGGCACAACCCAGTTGTGCGGCACACCGTCGTGCGGAAGCGGTCAACGCTGGAGGACCGGGGGCTGCTGGACCGGATCGCCGTGGACATCTGGCCGTCCGAAAACGAACCGCTGCCGATCTTTCGCGACAACGCGCTGCTCACGTCGTCCGACTTCGACGCGGCCTATCAAGCGGCACTGAGCTTCACGGACGCTCTGAAAAAACGCGTACGATCCACGGGTTTCATGAAGACGATGTTCCTGCAGCGCATTTGTTCGAGTTTCGCCAGCGGTCTGGCGACGGCTCGGATGTTGCTGCAGAAACGACAGCCAGCGGACGACGAGGAAGACTCGTTGCTCGTTCAGCAAGTCACCGGATTGGTCGAGGAAGAACGCTTGTGTTTGGAACGCGTCGTGCAGTTCCTGGAACGTAAGCCGACTGACCCAAAGCTAGACGCCGTGCTGCACTTTCTGGGCGAGCGCGGCTGGCTGGAATTGGGCTGCATCATTTTCAGTCAGTACTACGCCACGGCGGCGTGGGTGGCCAGGAGCCTCACCGAGCGACTGCCCGCTGAAAGCGTCGCCGTGTACGCCGGCGCCGGGAAGTCGGGCCTGTATCTGGCCGGCGAGTGGCGTAGCGTGGAGCGGGAGGAGATCAAACGCGGGGTTCGCGACCGCTGGATTCGCCTGCTAGTCGCCACGGACGCAGCTTGCGAGGGTTTGAATCTGCAGACGTTGGGCACGTTGATCAACGTGGACTTGCCATGGAACCCATCACGCTTGGAGCAGCGGATCGGGCGAATCAAACGCATCGGCCAGACGCGTGACCGGGTGGACATGCTGAATCTCGTCTACCACGACACCATCGACCAAGAGGTCTACGGGGCTCTGTCGCGGCGCATGCGGGATCGTTACAACCTATTCGGCTCGCTGCCGGACACGATTGAAGACGAGTGGATTGACGCCGTGGAACGCATCGACGAATACCTGTCCCAATTCACGGAGCGGAACAAGCGAGCCACAGCCTTCGATGTACGTTACGACTCGACCATCGACCCCAAGGGCCCCGGCTGGGAACTCTGCGAAACCGTTCTCGCCCGCCGCGATGTGATCGACAGATTGTCCGAAGGATGGTGAAGATGCGGCGATCAGGCGTTGCGTCCGGCCGAAAATCTGTGGAGCGTTCGCTGAATTGCGTCAGTTTGGGAAACAAGGTAGAAAGCGATAGGGTATTCGACTCGTGCCAATCACCCTTTTTGGGGAGCCACATCCGTGCCCGTGTTCAGGAAACCACCAGTTGTCGAAGTTTGGATCGCGTTCGACTTCGATCCCAACGAGAACAAACGCGAATGGGACTTGGATCTCGTACAGCGCTACGTCCAGCAATACGTCGGCGACCTGCCCAAACTTGAGGCGATGCACGAGAAGAAAATCGAGTTCCGGGAAACGTCGCCCGCCGAGCTGCCGAAAGTCGTCAGGCACACCGTGGCGCTCAAACACGTTCGCATTTCTGACAATAACAAGTCGCGGTTTCTTCAAATCGCTGACGACCACATCGCGTACCACGTCCTGAAATCAGCCGAAGGCTATCCGGGCTACTCCACCGTCCGCAAGGAAACGGCCGGTAAGCTGCAGGACTATATCGAGCTTTTCCAGCCGAGGGGAATTCGCAGCACGGCGATTCACTACGTTGACATCATCGACATTCCACGCCCACCCGACGGAAAGATCGACATGGCTGACTACTTTGTCGGCTCGGCCGATCTACCGGAAAACCCGTTCGGTGCAATTACGGACCTGTCTATCCAATTTCTTCTCCAGTGTCCCGTCGACGAGGGGCCGCTACTGTTCCAACTGCAGCCGCTGCCTGCGCCGAAAGAAAGTAACCTTATGCGATTTCGTATGGACTGGCACAAGCAGTCGGCCGGCGTGAACACCGCCGATTTGCCGCAAGTCTTCTCTAGGCTTGACGTTGCACACGAATACATGAGACAGTGTTTCGTGGCGAGCCTAACCGAACGCACCCTTGCACTTTTCGAGCCCATCGACGAGGATTAGGGGATGCCTTTCCTGGTTGCCCCAAACGTACCCGTGGCTGTGATTAGCGCGCACTCGTTCCTCACGGATCAAGCGCGAGCGTCGCGGTTCCAGGATTACTTGGATGCAGACGTGATCCGCTCGATGATCGACGAAATTCGCGTGAGTTGCGGCGTCTGTTACCCGCTCCGTCAGTCCTTGCAGGCCACGTTCTTGCCGGGCCAGGGGGAGTATCTTGTCGCCGGCTTCAGCCCGACATTCATAGGCCACGGTGACACCGAAGCCCAATCTAGTCTCGACTGGAGGACCGCGGTTCACGCGACGGTCCAGGAGCTGCTTCACAAACGCCCGTTCGAGATGGACGAGCAGGACCGCCAAGTGTGGAGGATACTTACCGATCAAATCGATGTTACGGCATACCGCAACCGAATGCCTATTTCGATCAGGCAGTTCGGACATGTGTCGAAGGCACGACCGTACCCACAGGAAATCACTTGGGAAGACGGCTCCCAGGACAAGGTACAGCTGGACATGGTTGGCGCGCCGGATTTCGTCACTTACAAGCCCGGCCAGCCGCTCGAAGCGGTCGTCGAGCGAGATCCCTTGACCTTTCAAATGCTCCGAATTGTGCATGTGGAACGTCGTCGGCGTCCGGCGCGACTGCCCGCGGACCAAGAGCGAGTGCTCCTGGAGGCTATCGGCTCCGCGAGTCAGCTTGAGGAGGTTTCCTGGGACTAAGGTGACGATGGGCCCGGATCATGGAAGTCTATCTCCTGGACGTGGGGCAGGGCACGTGTCAGATTCTTCTGCCGGGAGATCGGCGCGCCATCGTTGTTGACTGCGGCGTGCAAACCGATCGATTGGCTGTTCAATTCCTGAAACGATATGGGGTTGAATACATAAGCTGCCTGATCGTATCGCACAGCCACGGCGACCACATCGGCGGCGCGACCAACATTCTTGGCGAGTATCAGGACCGCATCGAGCGCATCTGCTTCGTCCAGGATGACCTGTTTTTGGAGAGCCGTTTCTGGGGGCGAATCAGCGAGTTGCTCAAGGAAGGTGTACTGGCAAAAGAACAGCTCGTCAGGCTGGAACGCGCGAACCGCCCCCAACTCGTCTGGAGCGACACAGCCACAGAAGCGAGGCTGCGCACGTATTCCCCCACCGCGGCGGAGAATCTGCTGGCGCAAGAAGCCCTGCAGCAAAACCCGACCAGCGCTGTGCTGTTCTTCGATTGCGGGAAGAACCGACTTATCTTCGCCGCCGACTCGGAGGTGGGGCAGTGGAGGCAAATTCGCGAGCGTTCTGGACACGCCTTCCGATGTAACGTCTTAGCTGTGCCACATCATGCCGGCGCCATGCACAATTCAGCAGACGATCTGAAGTGGTTGTACGCCGAAGCGATTCGGCCCGAAGTCGCCGTAATCTCCGTCGGCACGAACAACACGCACGACCATCCTCGAAACGAAGTCATCGAAGCGTTAAAGGCCGCTGGTGCGAGGATCATTTGCACTCAGATCACTCGAAAATGCTGCACCGAACCGGAAAGCCTGCGGCCCAGCGTCCTGCGGCCGATCAACCTCTTGGGACGCTCTTCGCCAAAGCGGGACATCACGCGGCGTGGCAACAGCCGTAACCTCGCTTGCGCCGGCACCGTGCTCGTCCTCGTGACCCCGACAACGCTGGCGATCGACCGCGTCGACGACCACCAGACTGCGGTGGATCAACTTGCCGACAAACCCTACGGGCACCCGCTTTGCCGGTAGAAGGTCCTTGGCAATCACTGCTGCCGAATGCCCTGTCGTTCCTTCAACGCAGTCAGGATGTCATTCGTGGTGAGGTCCTCGCATCTGTCAGGACTGCGGCCTTAGGCGAGCGGCAGGAAATAGCTTACCCAATTTAATGTAGGATGGTCTTCCAAGACCGTCCCGATCGGCCTGGAAAGGCCGACCTACGGGTAAGTTATTTCCTGCCGCTCGCCTTAGGTGCCACGGTACACGCTCGGGCGATTTCCGCATAGCTGAGCCCCTCGCCTGTTCCGCGAGAACCATGTCCGCCAGACGTGTCTTGGGGTACGACGCTGCAATCAGGTCCGCCAGTTCACCGACAGGCCGGGCTATGGGCACCGTCGTGGGAGACTGGCGAGGCGCCGATTGCCGTTTTGCCTCGTCAATCAGTTCGTGGAGTTGCTGCGCGAGATTCGTGTTTCCTCGGCGCGCGGCGTGGGCGGCGACCTGCATCGAGACGGTCAGGAATCGGTCCCGATTCCCCTCGACGTAGCTCTTCAATAAAACCTTCAGTTGCTCCGCTGTTGCCATGACACACGCTCACTCGTCCTTGACTGGCAGTTGATCAAGCCTTCCGCTCCGCTCCATCAATACCAGACCCTTCGGCGTCCGCTCGCAACCGGAAATACAAACGAGCCGGAAAATACCGGGAATTCCCCATCGCGAGAAGACGAAAACCGGTGGATCGCAGGAGCCCGGAACCTTGCTTACTGTGGCTCGGCTCCCGGATGAGGACTGATCCCAGCAGGTGGCCGAAGATGACGGCAACCCAGTCATCAAGGCCACCTGATTTCTGACTCCGCAGGTGCACCAATGCGCCCGCGCACACTCTGACTGCGGACCCGGCCCCGGTCTTTGCGTGTTTCGACGACAAGTGGCCGAAATCGCCAGATTTCGGACGGAAGCGGGGTAACTGCCGCACTGCGAAACGGCCAGAATTCTGGCGAATTCTGCTACTCGCAACGTCAAAGGCCCCGGCCGGACGCCGATCTGCCAAATCGCCTCACACAGGCCCAACAGCCGGCCTTCTTTCGGGGGACATTGAATGCCGCTCCGCCTCGCCGTATCCTCGTGGCGGTTCAAACGGCCGGACAATCCGCCGGCGCAGCGGCAATACCGCATAAGGGAGTGACTCATAACCAGCCCGCTTGCGAGCAGCATTGACCAATCGCAGCAGCCTGAGCATCTGGCGGCGAACCGGCGCATACGGCTCGAAAGGCAGGTTGTAGAACTCGGCCGCCAGTCTGGCCGCCGACCGATGGACGGCTATCTCCAGGAACCAAGCTCGCAGTTCCTTGTACCGCTGGCGGTCGATTTCCACGTGTGCGTGCCATCGCGGATCGGGGCTTCCGTCCCGGGTCCGATTTCCGCGGCGGTAACTGATCGAATAGCCGGCAAACCTCAGCGGCACGTGGCGGATGTCGCGAATCGATGCGGCCTCGTCCTCGAAAAAACGATGCTTGCCGTGCGTGGCGATGAGGACGAAGAACCGACCATGACGCAGGTACCGCAAGTTGGCACAGCCCAGCCGCTTTCGCCGGGCACGGGCCGTGCGTCCGACGTCAACGCCGTACTTGTCGATCAGCTTCGCGTCCACGCGGCCGGCATCCTTGCCTTCGGGAATCCACCCGCTGACGTAGAACCAGTATCCGTGCGGCAGAAAATTGGATGCCAGGAGCTGGACGAGCCCTTCAATGCTTGTCGTTTCGCATAAGTACCCCATCGAACGTTGTTATGCTTGGGAGGATTTGTTTTGTGGCACAAGTCCTCCCCGAAAAGCCGAAACGCTTCGGAGAACCTCGGAAGTCGTGCGAAGACGCCTCGCAGATTGGCGGCGGCCGCACTGTATTCCACAGTTAGCCGCCGCCAGTCCATAGGCGTTCCGCCGATACGAACCGTTGCTGCCGGCGTGCGTGTTACGCCCAGCCTGCAGCCCTGGTCGCCTTGCCATCGCGAACAGCCGCCCGCCAGGGAGGCTATTCGCACTCATCAATGTCCTCTCCCGAGGCCGGCAGCGGGACCAACGCCCGCTGCCGGAGACCCTTTCAGACGGATTTCCGCACAGCTCACAGAACGAAAGGCAGCCCGGTGCGAAACGCACCGCTGACCGCCTCGGTCCAGGCCCATGCTAACTAAACCCGTCAGCCCTTTCGTCGTCGTATTTGTGCCCCGGCACCACCCGTAGGCACGCGAACGACCAAGCCACTGCCTTGCAGCTTGTCCGCTGGCCGCAAACGGCCACTTCTACTTGAGCCACGCTCCCCCACTACGGCGTTTGAATCACCTGGCTGACTTTTGCCAGGCACCGGTCACCACACCGGCAGCCGCAGAGGATCCCGTGTTAGTCTTGACCTTCGCTCGATCGGTCACGTCGCTAGCGGGGGTTAACCCGCGGGCCTGGTGCTGTATGTCCGCGCCTTCCGGCGCAGCATAGTTTGCGTCGGGATTCGGCAACTGCCGGAATCCACAACGATTTCAGGGGGCAGAACACAGAAGCTCCTCCCTTACCCACCAGCACAAGGTTTTCGCAGTTCGGCACCGTCTCCGATCGAACTTACTTGCAAGGGCTTTCGCCCCTCTCGTGGTTGAGCTATTCGCCGTGGGCTGTTTGAACCCAACGCCGGACCCGGTCAAGGGTCCGATTCCGCCTGTTGCCAGGCCGGAAGCTCCCCACGCAAGCCGAGGTTGTTCGAGCACGGACTTGCGTCCGACAGCCCGATCCCCCTGGACGGGATTTGCACCCGCTTTGTGTCAAGCCGGCTTCAGCAGCACACTGCCGAAGCATTTCCACGTCGCCCACCTTCACAAACACGTCTTGACGTATCGGATCGAACGTCGGGATTACTCTGGGGATTGCTTCTCACGTACAAAGTGAGCAGCAGTTTACTCAGGATTACTCCGACGAGCCTCCGTCGAGCTGGACGAGCGTCTCTCGACGCATCCAGCGCTACGGGTCAGTACGCAGCGGTTGGTGAAGACCGCTCCCTTAGCCTGTTGGTGGCAGGTTTACCGGGTGTGCCGACCGTCTGAAAGGTGTCCGTCAGCGATGGCTCGATGCGGCCAAATCACCTGCGGTGACTTGGCCGGAACGAGCAAGCACACGACGACCTTTAGGCA
>JAPLNJ010000737.1 GCA_026692885.1 Planctomycetota bacterium
ACGGAGCGACTCGCCGGCCAGGCCGATAATCGGCCGAAGGTATTCAGGGACTCGGCCGTCAACAACCTGACCGAGTTCTTCCAGCGATTCCGCCAGCTGAACGTCCGCAGCAACGACCAGCTGGACAACCTGGTTGCCCAGTGCCAGCAGATCGTCCGCGGCGTGGAGCCGCAGTTGCTGCGGGACAGTCAGGGCGTGCGGCAGCGTGTGACGACGCAACTGTCGCAGGTCGAAAACGTGCTGGATACGCTGCTGACGGACCGTCCCCGCCGCAACATCCTCCGCCGTCCCAAGTGAAGGTGCCCGTCATGCAGCTCGTCATCACCCCGGACGGCACCACCCGCTGCATCTATGGCGAAGACATCGACCTGCACACGCTCGGGCAGGTCACCATCGCCCGCGGCTCGCACGTAGAGCCGGATGATCAGGGCCAATGGTGGGCCGACATGTCGCCGGTCTCGGGTCCGCGACTCGGACCGTACGTTCGCCGTAGCGAAGCGTTGCAGGCCGAAGTCGCCTGGCTGGAAGCCAACTGGCTCTGCCCGGCTGGCTGACGCCCGTCGTCGATCGTGTTCTCGCACTCAGGCCACCGGGATACACCCCGGTGGCCTTTGTCGTTTCTTGTCCGATTTGTTCTCTCGGCCCCGAAAGGACCCCCATGACCCAACACCAACTCGACACCGCCGTGGCCATCGCCACCGGCGAATCCCCGTCCGTAATCCGCCGTCACGGCTTTGGCATCGCCGATCCGCTGGATGTTCACTTCGATCCCGAACCCGACGACGTGCCGCCGCAGTATCTCGATTGGGAGCAAATGCAGGAAGTGCGTCCGGTCCGTCCAAACCGTCGTCGCGGTGAGCCGGACGCTGCATAGCCCCGTTTTTACGGCAACCGTTTCCTTCATTTCCAACCAGGAGAAGACTCTTGCTCACCATCACTCGTTCCCTGGCTCGCCAACTGCGGGCCGTGTTTCGCCGAGCCGGGATCGGCAAAGCACACGGTGGCTACGGCCAGCGGGCTTTGTTCCTGGCCAACGGTGACACGCTGCGTATTCGTGCCATGACCCACAACGCGGCCGTCGAGTACCAGGCGGCCCACCAGGGCGGTCCTGTCCAAGCGTTGCTGCCCCTGGACCTGCTCGCCGCGTGCGAAGGCAGCAAGCCCGATCCGGTCCAACTGGACTTCAGTATCACCGATAAGGTCACCGCATCCTGGACCGACAAGCGGGTCCCCGTCGTTCTGGATTTCGCCGCGTCGGCATTGGATGACACGCTGCCGCCGTTCCCGCCGTTGCCGGACACGTTCACCACCAACGAACCGGACCTGTGGCTCGCGTTGCGGGAGGCTGCGGCCACTACGGTGCAGCATGCCCAGCGGTACGCCCTGAGCTGCGTGCAGTTGTGCGGCACGAGCGGCAAGATCATCGCCACCGATGGTCAGCAGGCATTGGTGCAGTCCGGCTTCGCGTTCCCGTGGACCGATGATTTGCTGGTTCCGGCCTCCGGTATCATCGGCTGCCGGGAGCTGCCCGCTGACCAGCCGATCCAAGTCGGCAAGACCGAGGATTGGGCGACGTTCAAGATCGGTCCGTGGGCGATCAGTCTGAAGCTGGAGAAGGACGCCCGTTTCCCGGATGTCACCAGGCATATCAGCGATCCAAGTGCGGCCGGCTCGCATCTCCGCATCACGGATAGCGATGGCGACTTCCTGAATGACGCCCTGCCGCGACTGCCGTGCGTGGACAACACCAACTGTCCGATCACCCTCGACTTGAACGGTCAGGTTCTGATTCGGGGCAGGGCCGCTGACCAGTCCCGGGCGACTGAGTTGGCCCTGTCCAACTCGCGGTTGGATGGCGATCCGATCACCGTGAACTCAAACCGCGAGTACCTGCTGCGTGCCCTGCGACTCGGCTTCCGCGACGTGCATTTCTACGGCCGTGAGCAGCCCGTGCTCTGTGATGACGGCCGTCGCCAACTCGTCTGGGCTCTTCTAAATCCCGAGCCTGCCATTCCCAGCAGTCCCGATTTGATCCGCATCTCGTCGATCCAGCGACACGCTGACGACGCGAGCGGATATCCCCAACCCCAAAGGAGAAGAACGACCGTGTCGGAACCGACAACCCAATCCCTGCCCACGGGCGAGAAGACCGCCACGAAGCCCAAGCGGTCGCCGGCGTCCAAGCGGCCGTCGCCCATCGAGCAGGCCATCGTGTTCCGCGACGCCTTGCGTGCGGCCGTCGTCCAGGCCAACGAGTTGATCCGCAGCCTCAAGCAACAGAAGCGTGAAGCCCGGCTGGTGCAGACCACGCTGGCCTCGCTGAAGCAGTTGCAAAAGGCCGGCGTGTAGCCCGGCCGAGCACAACGCCCCTGACCCAGAGCCCGGTCCGCAAACGGATCGGGCTTCACCCTGCCCCCCTTTCCTCGACGAAGGAGATCAACATGCCTTTGCGATTGAACATCGGCTTGAGCAAAAAACTCGGGCTGCCCGACTACGGAAGCCTCGGTGCTTCCTGCAACGTGGACATCGAGCTGGATGCCGCGTTGCTACAAACCGACCCCGAAGCGTTCCAGCGTCATGCCAGGAACGCGTACGATGCGTGCCGCCGTGCGGTCCAGGAGGAACTGGCCCGGCATCAATCTGCCCCTGCCACGGCGCCCGCCAATCATCAGCCCGCGACCGCCGCGAGCGGCAACGGAAATGGCCTTGGCCCAGAAGATGTTCGGCAAGCCCGTCGTCGGTCTCACCAGTCTCGACGCATCCGGGCTGATCGACGCTTTGAAGGGCATCAAAGCCGGCGAGATCGACCTCGAAGCCGTGTTGGGAGGTGCCACGTCATGACGACCCAGACGCTTCTTTGCGACGAACCCCAGAGGGGCCGGGGTGGCGTGTGGGCCTACATCAGCCCCAGCCGTCTCGGCAAGTGGCTCACTTGCCCTCTGGCGTTCAAGCTCCAGTACCTTGAAGGAATCCGGCAGCCGACAACACCGAGCCTGTTCCTGGGTAAGGTTGTGCATTCCGGCTTGGAGGCGTTCTATCGGCACCGCCACCTGGGCATCACCCTGGAGCCGACCGACGTGTGCCGCCGCATGTTGGAAGCCTGGGGGGCGACGATCGACGCCGAGAACATGACGTTCGACTCGGTCGAGGCAGAGCAGGCTCTCCAGCGGCAAGCGGCGGCCTTGGTGACGGCCTACTTGGGCCATGCTTCGGCGGACGAGAAGCCGCTGGCCGTGGAGGTGACGACGGAAGCTCCGCTGGTCGATCCGGTGACGGGCGAGGATTTGGGCATCCCCTTGCTCGGTGTGATCGATCTGATCGTCGGCAGCCCGGGCGGTGCTGTGA
>JAPLNJ010000738.1 GCA_026692885.1 Planctomycetota bacterium
CATGCCAAGCTGGAACAAGAGCCGGACCAGATCTCACCATGGCAAGGACTCTCTGGGATACAATTTTTCGCGGCCCAGGCCGGGGCTGAGGGGCTGCGGGCCTTGATCGGAACGCTGCACGTCGTAAATGCGAAGCGTCAGCGAGGAAGAGCCGCGTTTCCTCGTTAACGCTTCGCACTTACGATGATTCGCTACTAGCGTGTTGCGCAACATTCCGATTAAGGCCAGGACGAGTCAATCGCCGGACCCCCTCACCCCAACCCTCTCCCCGGAGTACCGGGGCGAGGGCGTTGTTTTTCGGCCATCCCTTAGTGCTTCGCGACTGTCTTCATGGTCGGCTTGGCCCCCGGCGGCGGACTGGGCGGCGAGGCAAACAAATCCCTCCCCAAACGATCCACGTATGCAATCAGGGCAATCACGGCCTTATCCTCCAAACCTGCCGGACCCTTGTCCTGAGCGATTTTGTTGGCGAACCCCTGTGCTTGCTGGCGCGCGGAGGCCATACCCGTTTCGATGTCCTGCTCCGTATAGGGCACGCCCAGCCTCTGCATGGCGGTCATGTGAGGCGGGATCGATGCGAAGTCCAGTGGCTGCGTGAGGAGCGACGGATACGAGGGCATAATAGAACCCGGTGTCACCTGCCGCGGATCCTGGAAGTGCAGCGCGTGCCAGACGGGTGACTGCTTCCCGCCTTCGCGCGCCAAGTCCGGCCCGATACGCCGCGAACCCCATTGGAATGGGTGATCGTAGACGAACTCGCCCGCTTTGCTGTATTCGCCATAACGCTTGGTTTCCGCCAGAATCGGGCGAATCTGTTGCGAGTGGCAGTTGTAGCAGCCTTCGGAGACATAAATGTCGCGGCCGACCAACTCCAGCGGCGTATACGGCCGGACCGAGGCAATCGTCGGGATATTCGAGCGGATCAGGAACGTCGGGACAATTTGCAGCGCGGACGCGACCAAGATGGCGATCACGACCCACACGGTAAAACGACACGGCAAACGCTCCCAGCGGCGGTGCCACCAGCCCTGCTGCCAGATGTCGACCTGGTGGGCCAGGGCCAGCACCGGGGCACCCCGCAGACGCGAATCCGGTTGGGCCGGATCAGCGTAGTCGGCCGACAGGGCGGGTGCCTCGTGCACGGGTTCCTCATACTTGGCCGGCCGCGCGGCCCACGTTTTCAGACAGTTGATGCCGCAGAACACGGCGCCCGTCAGGTACAGCGTGCCGCCGATGATTCGCAACCAGTACATGGGCATGAGCACCAGTACCGTCTCGACAAAATCCGGATACTGCAGGTTGCCGGTGCTGTCGATTGCGCGCCACATCAAACCCTGGGTCAAGCCGGCGACGTAGATCGGCACAATGTACAACAGGATGCCGATCGTGGCGTGCCAGAAGTGCGCGTTCACCAACTTCGGGCTCCACAGCGGGGCCTGGAACATGCGCGGCATCAACCAGTACAGCATGCCAAACGTCATGAAACCGACCCAGCCGAGCGTGCCTGCATGCACGTGGGCAATAATCCAATCGGTGTAATGAGCCATCGCGTTCACGCTCTTGATCGACAGCAACGGACCTTCGAACGTCGACATGCCGTAGAAGGTGATGGCGACCACGAAGAACTTCAGGATGGGGTCCGCCGATACCTTGGACCAAGCCCCGCGAAGCGTGAGCAAGCCGTTGATCATGCCGCCCCAGGACGGCATCCACAACATCACCGAGAACAGCATGCCCAGCGTCGAGGCCCACTCCGGCAACGCGGTGTAGTGCAAGTGATGCGGGCCGGCCCATATATAGATGAAGACCAGCGACCAGAAGTGCAAGATGCTCAAGCGGTACGAATACACGGGCCGCTCGGCGGCCTTGGGCAGATAGTAGTACATCAGGCCCAGGAACGGCGTGGTGAGCAGGAACCCCACGGCATTGTGCCCGTACCACCACTGCATAAAGGCGTCCTGCACGCCCGCGTAGACCGGATAGCTCTTCAGCCACCCGGCGGGCAGTTCCAGGCTGTTGGCGATGTGCAGCACAGGAATGGTCACAATCGTGGCGATGTAGAACCACAGCGCCACATACATGTGCCGTTCGCGGCGCCGCCAGAGCGTGCCGAAAAAGTTGCCGGCAAAAGCGACCCACACCACCGCGATGGCCAGATCGATGGGCCACTCGAGTTCGGCATACTCCTTGCCGTGCGTGATCCCTAACGGCAGCGTGACTGCCGCGGCGACGATAATCAACTGCCAACCCCAGAAATGAAACCAACTCAGTGCGTCATTGAAGATCCTCGCCTTACAGAGCCGCTGCGTCGAGTGGTAGACCCCGGCGAAAATCGCATTGCCGGCGAAGGCAAAAATAGCCGCGTTGGTGTGCAAGGGCCGCAAACGGCCGAACGAGGTGAATGACAGGCCCAGGTTCAGCTTGGCCGCGGCCAGTTGCAGGGCCACCACCAAACCCACGAGAAACGCGACGACGCCCCACAGAACTGTCACCAGCAAGAACGCGCGGACAATGCTGTCGTTGTAGACAAACTGCTCCCTGCGGAGTGAGGAATCCGTAAGGGCCGCCGAGTGCTGGCTGCTGCGAAGGTTGTTCTGCGCATCCAAGGCCATTCACCATCCCTTTCGTCGCTAATTCGACTGTCTAACTTCGACCCCTGCCGCCTTGCGCGGCCGGTGAAGGAGTCTTGTGAGCGAGATCGCGAACGC
>JAPLNJ010000739.1 GCA_026692885.1 Planctomycetota bacterium
AGTGGTCTGTCCTCCAATTTTTAATTCTGTACGTATGAGCCCTGCCTGGGGTCCGTCACTGCGGAACCGTAAAATCTCATTCTCTACGCGCAAGGACCATGAATCCGTTGGGTGCTAGCCGTGTCGTGATCGCCCGCGAGAAGCTCCCGACGTAAGTCGGTGGGACTGCTCTCACCGACTTACGTCGGGAGCTTCTCGGACGGGACCAGCTAGCAGTGACGGCATTTCGCAGTGTTACGATCAACGCCGACCGCCAGCTGGGGTCAGACGTACAGATTTCAGTTTTCGCGGGCAGAAGGCTTTCCCTAGGCTTGGGCACACGACCGCGAAAACTGAAATCTGTACGTCTGCCCCCTTGTCTCACGCCCCGTCTCTGCTGAATCGTTAAGTCTCATTCTTTACGCGCAGGGGCCAAAATATCGCTTGCTGCTTGCGTTTTGCACAGCGTTCCGATCGATGCCTGCCGAGCCGCGTGCCACGACCGGCTCGGCAGGAGCTTCGCCCTCCCATTCCTGGGAGTTCCACAGGGCCGCTTGATGAAATCTGGTGGCACCCGCCCGAGAGTATGCTGTTGCCGAGCTGGTCCAGACGCTAATCTATGGAACTTGGCGAGGCGCATCGAACGCGAGACTCCAGCGCCTTCGCTTGGACCGCGAACACACCAGACCAGCGACGTACGCTACGTCACAGACAACCCACAGGAGACCCCCCATGTCGAAACCAGTCGGACACGTCAGTCGGCGGCGGTTCTTGCAGACCGCTGTCCAGGCCAGTGCAGTATTTGCTGCGCCGTTGTTGCTCCCCGGCTCCGTGCTGGGCAAAGACGGCGCGGTGGCGCCCAGCGAACGGATCGTGCTAGGTGGCATCGGCGTCGGCAGTCGAGGCACTTACGTGCTGAGCTGTTTCCTGCAGGAACCGGATGTGCGATTCGCCGCCATCTGCGACGTGCGGAAGCCGCGCCGCGAGGCGATCAAGCAAATGGCCGATGCCAAGAACGGCAACCAGGATTGCGCCATGTATCGCGATCTGCGCGAACTACTGGCCCGCAGCGACATCGATGCGGTGCTGATCGCCACGGGGCCGAACTGGCATGCGACCGCCGCCATCCTGGCGGCGAACGCTGGCAAGGACGTGTATTGCGAGAAACCCTCGACGAAGAACATCGCACAAAGCCTGGCGCTGGCCGAGACGTTCCGTCGGACGGCACGCGTCTTCCAGGCGGGTACGCAGCGTCGCAACTTGCCCCATTTCGCGTTTGCCGTTGATTTGGCTCGGCACGGGAAGCTCGGCAAACTCCAGACGCTGCACGCGCATCCGGCTGGCTTGGGAACGAGCATGAGCGGTTGGGCTCCTGAAGAACCCGAACCTGCCAAAGAGGACTTGGACTGGGATCTCTACCTCGGCCCCGCGGCCTGGCGGCCGTACAACAAGCGACTTCTGGACGGCTTCAACTTCGAAAAAGGTGGAGGTATGGTAGGCGGCGGATGCCTGGAGTGGGGCTCCCACTGCGTGGACCTCTGCCAGTGGGCCAACGATGCCGACAACACGGCCCCGATCGAATACGAGCCGGCCCGCGGCGAGGCCCACGCCCGCTATGCCAACGGAGTGAAACTGGTCCTGCGAAACGACGGCTGGCTGGGACTCGGTTCGTGTCCGGTCCGGTTCGAAGGCGACTCGGGCTGGGTCGAGGCGGGTGACAGCGGCAAGCTGGCGGTCAGTTCGCCGGCGCTACTCGCCGGGAAAAAGGTCGCGGAAATCGGCGGTTACCCGGCGACTTTCCACGTGCGAGATTTTCTGAACTGCGTCAAGACACGCGGCCAACCGCGGGGCAACGCCGACGCGGCCTGTCATGCGCACATTGCCTGCCACGCCACCAACATTGCCTTGTTCTTGAATCGCAAGGTCAATTACGATCCCCAGAAAAACGAGTTCATCGGCGATGAGGAAGCCAACCGGTTGCGGTCCGAGGCGCTGCGCGAGCCGTGGAGGATCTGAGGCCGCCCCGCTTTCCGAACGCACCGAAATGTCTGCGCGAAAGCGATCTGAACCAGGGATTACGCGGATCACACGGATCACAGAAGAAAGAAGCCTTCCTATCCGTGTCATGCGTGCCATCCCTGGTGCACGGTTCGTGACCAATTGACACGCTCACTTCTGCTATTTGACCACAAGGACCAATCCTATGTTTAAGCGTCACTATCTCGCCGTTGTTGCTGCGTTTCTCGCGGCACTGGCTTCCACGTTGTCCGCCAGCCGGCTTCCTGCTGCCGAGGACAACAAGAGCTCCGCTGAGGAGAAGCAAAGCAAGTTGATCGCCGTGCTCAAGTCCGACGCACCGCCGCAGGACAAAGCGATGACCTGCAAGCAACTGGCCGTCTACGGTTCCCAGGAAGCCGTCCCGGCTCTGGCGCCGCTGCTGTCGGATCAGGGCCTGTCGTCGTGGGCGCGGATCGCGCTGGAGGCCATTCCGGATCCGTCCGCAGACGCTGCGCTGCGCGAGGCGCTGGGTAAGTGTCAGGGCCGACTGCTGGTCGGCGTCATCAATTCCATCGGGACTCGCCGCGACGCCAAGGCGGTCGAGGGACTGGTGGCCAAGCTCCGGGACGCCGACGCGGAAGTGGCGTCCGCCGCCGCCGTGGCCTTGGGCCGAGTTGGCGACGTTCCCGCGGCCCAGGCCCTGGAGCAGTCCCTGGCCACCGCGGCGGCCGAGGTTCGCTCGGCCGTGGCGCAAGGTTGTATTCTCTGCGCGGAAAAACTCATGGCTGACGGCAAGTCCGCTTCGGCGGTGAAATTGTATGACACAGTCCGCAAGGCGGAAGTGCCCAAACAACGTCTGCTCGAAGCGACTCGCGGGGCAATTCTCGCCCGGCAGGCGGCGGGGATTCCGCTGCTGGTCGAACAATTGAAAGCGGCGGACAAGGCGCTGTTCGGCATCGGTTTGCGCGTGGCCCGCGAGTTGCCCGGCCGCGAAGTGACCGAGGCGCTGGTGGCCGAGCTCGGCCAAGCGGCGCCGGATCGTCAGGCCCTGCTGATTTTGGCCTTGGCCGACCGAGGTGACGCCACGGCCTTGCCAGCCATACTCGCCACGGCCAAACGCGGTTCGAGTCAAGTCGAGGTCGCAGCGTTGAGCGTGTTGGAACGGATGGGCAACTTGTCCAGCGTGCCGGTGCTCTTGGCGGCCGCGGTCGAGGGCGACGCGGACGTGGCGAAAACGGCCAAGGCCGTGCTGGCGGACTTGTCTGGCAAAGAGGTGGATGCGGATCTGTTCGGCCGTTTGGCGAAGGCCGACGGCAAGTCGCGTCTGGTGCTCATCGAGCTGATCGGCGAGCGACGTATTGAGGCAGCCTTGCCCGCTTTGATCAAGGCCGCGGAGGATACCGACGGGCAGATCCGTGCCGCGGCTCTGGCGGCCTTAGGGGCTACCGTCGGTCTCGGCGACCTGCCGGTGCTGATCAAGAAAGTCGTCCAACCGCAGAATCCCGCGGAGACGAAGGCGGCCGACGAGGCCTTGACCGCCGCGTGTATCCGCATGCCGGATCGCGACGCTTGTGCCCAGAAGCTAGTGGCGGCCATGGCCACAGCGCCGGTATCGGCCAAGAGCAGCTTGCTGAAAATCCTGAGCGCCATGGGCGGAGCCAAGGCCCTGGAGGCGGTCGGGGCTGCGGCCAAAGAGGGAAACCCGGAAGTCCAGGATTCCGCCAGTCGGCTCCTCGGCGAATGGATGACTGCGGATGCGGCGCCGGTGCTGTTGGATCTGGCGAAGACTGCGGCCGAGGCCAAGTACAAGACCCGGGCCCTACGCGGTTACATCCGTATCGCCCGGCAACTCGACGTGCCCGCTGACCAGCGTGTGGCGATGTGTGGCGAGGCGTCCAAAATCTGCCAGCGGGATGACGAGCGGAAGTTGGTACTCGAAGTGCTCCGCCGCAATCCTTCCGCGGAAGGACTCGCCTTGGTAGTACCCTACCTGCGGAGCGCCGAGTTGAAGGCCGAGGCCAGTAGTACCGCGGTGACAATCGCCGAGAAGGTTCTGCCGAAAAATCCCGCGGCCGTCGCCGACGCCATGCAGCAGGTGCTCCAAACCGGCGATCGCGACGTGGCGAAGCGCGCCCAGGCCCTGTTGGACCAAGCGGCTCGCAAGTCTTCCGCTAAGAAGTAGGTCCCGGCTGCCGCAAGAACTGGCCATGTGCACCGAACGCCCACAAGTCTCCTTGCAGCCGGCTGGCGTTCGAGTACCCTCTGCTCTGGCGGCCACCGGCTGGGGGCTGCTGGCCTGCTGCTTGTGGTGTACCAGCATAGCGGTGACGCGCAGGGTGACCGAAGACGTGGGCGTCCTACGCGGCGGGATGCTGGTCCTGGGGCTGGCCGGCTTGTTGGGGGTGCTGCGGGCCTGCCTGCAAGGCCGCCTGCGGCAGGCTTTGTCGGGCCTGTCGCGGGCGTACCTGCTGGGGTGCGGCGCGTGTTTCGTCGCCTATCAGTTCTGTCTGCTGCTGGCCATTGGCTTGGCTGTCGACGGCTTGCAGGTGGTGGTGGTCGGAGTGATCAATTATCTCTGGCCGGCGTTGACGCTCGCCGTCTCGGTGCCCCTGCTGCAGCGGCGGTGGAGCGGGTGGCTCGTCCTGGGCTTGTTGCTCACCGTCGCGGGCGAAGTCTTGGTCGTGGGCAGCCGACTCTTTGGCGGGACCAAGGCAGCGTCTGCCCTGGATCTACACAGTCTCCTGTGTTTCGGCCTGGCGGCTGTGGCGGCAATCTGCTGGGCCTTGTACTCGAACCTGGCGCGCAGGCTGGCCGGAGTTGCCACCGGCGATGCGGTGCCCTTGTTCTTAAGCGTCACGAGTCTGTCACTCCTGCCGCTGGTGTTGCTGTTTCCGGAGCCTGTCCACTGGACGGCTCAGACCCCCTGGGCCGTGGCGTTTATGGCGGTCTGCCCGGGCTTGCTGGCCTACACCTGGTGGGATCGCGGCATGCGATTCGGCCATGCCAAGCTGCTGACCGTTATCTCGTACCTGATCCCCCTCGGCTCGACGGCAGCCACCAGCCTGGTGCTGCGGGTCTGGCCTGAGTGGTCCATCTGGATCGGAGCCGGGATGGTGCTGGGCGGGGCGTTCGTCTGCCACTACTCTGTCTCGGACGAGGCGAGCGTTGAGTTGCAGTGACCACCCGCTGCACACTCGCGCCCCTCGCTCGCCTGTTGGGTTGCCACCCACAACGGCGGCTACACATGCGATGAAGTTAGTAACGATCGGATCCATGGCGTCTCACCCTAGCACCAAACGGTTTTCGGGGTTGTCAGTGTCAAGAATGGGGTTTTACGGTTTCGCAGAGACGGACCGCCAGCTGGGGTCAGACGTACAGATTTCAGTTTTCGCGGGCTGACGGCTTTTTCTGGGCTTGAGCACACGCCCGCGAAAACTGAAATCTGTACGTCTGACCCCTTGTCTCACGCCCCGTCTCTACTGAACCGTTAAGTCTCATGCTTTGCGCGCAAGGGCCAAACTAT
>JAPLNJ010000740.1 GCA_026692885.1 Planctomycetota bacterium
TCATCACGCTCCGCGTGATGACATGTCGTCACGGCGGAGCGTGACGACTACGATACTTGCGACAGTTATTGATGCGCCGGTCCTGAGGCTGGAAAGCAGACCGATTTGGTTGCGACCGCGGGCCACCTTACGAGGAGAGAATCATGAAAGCAGTGGTCTTGGGAATCGTCCTGTTCGTCACGACGACGGCCTCGGCCGTGGACTTCTACGTTTCGCCCACGGGCCACGACGCGAACCCGGGCTCGGCGGACAAACCGTTCGCCACGTTGGCTCGGGCGCGCGATGCGGTGCGGGCTCGCAAGGGCCAAAGCCCGCGGACCGAACCCGTGCGGGTGACGGTAGCCGAGGGCACGTATCCGTTGGCCGAACCGCTGGTGCTCGCGCCCGAGGACAGCGGTACGCCCCAGGCGCCGGTGCTCTACCAGGCGGCGCCCGGCGCGCGGCCCGTATTCACGGGCGGACGCATCCTGCGCGGTTGGCAGCCTGGCGAAAACGGCCTGTGGACGCTGCGCATCCCGGAAGTCGCCGCCGGGAAGTGGTACTTCGAGCAGTTGTTCGTCGACGGCCGCCGCGCCACGCGCGCCCGCTCGCCGAACAAATTCTTCTACCACATCCAGGACGTGCGCGAGTCGGTCCTGGAACCCGGCGGTTCGCCGCGCAAGGCCAAACGGGCGAGCCAGACGCTGCGCATGCGTCCGGAAGATTTCGCTCAGGCCCTCGGCAACGTCGGGCCGGAGCAACTCCGCGACGTGAACCTCGTGGTCTATCACAACTGGGACAACACGCGGCGGTTCCTGGACCGTGTCGATCCGGCGCAGGCCACGCTGGTCACCAGCGGCGAAGGGCTGAAGTCGTGGAATCCGTGGCGGCGGAATTCGCTGTTCCACTTGGAAAATTATCTGGCGGCTCTGGATGCGCCCGGCGAATGGTTCCTCTCGCGCGACGGCACCTTGTACTACCAGCCGTTGCCCGGCGAAGACCCGAGCAAGGTCACCACCGTCGCACCGGTCGTGGACAAGTTCCTCGTGTTCCAAGGCGCTCCGGCCGCGGGCCAATTCGTCGAGCACGTGACGGTCAAGGGCCTCACCTTCCAACACGGCCAGTGGCTGACGCCGCCCGGCGGATTCGAAGCGGCCCAAGCGGCAGCTCCGATCGAAGCCGTCGTGATGGCCGACGGGGCCCGGCATGTGACGATCGAAGACTGCGAAATCGGCCACCTCGGGACCTACGCGGTGTGGTTCCGCAAAGGTTGTCGTGACTGCGTCCTGCAGCGATCGTACCTGCACGACTTCGGCGCGGGCGGCGTCCGCGTCGGCGAAGCCGGCATCGCCGCCAACGAGGCCGAGCGGACCAGCCACATCACCGTGGACAACAATATTATCCGCCACGGCGGCCGGATCTTCCCTTGTGCCGTAGGCGTGTGGGTCGGCCACAGCCCGGACAATGCGATTACGCACAACGAAATCGCCGATCTGTACTACACCGGCATCTCGGTCGGCTGGCGGTGGGGCTACGCGGAAAGCCTGGCCAAGCGGAACACGATTGCCTTCAATCGCGTCCACCACATCGGTTGGGGCGTGTTGAGCGACATGGGCGGCATCTACACCTTGGGGCCTTCGGAAGGCACCGTCGTCCGCAACAACGTCTTCCACGATGTCTATGCCTACTCGTACGGCGGCTGGGGTATGTACACGGACGAAGGCAGCACCGGGATCCTGTTCGAGAACAACCTGGTATACCGCGTCAAGACGGGCGGATTCCACCAGCACTACGGCAAAGAGAACACGGTCCGCAACAATATCTTGGCCTTCAGCAAGCTGTACCAATTGCAGGCGACGCGAGTGGAAGAGCACCTCTCGTTCACCCTGGAGAAGAACATCGTCTACTGGGACGGTGGCGAGTTATTGTCCGGCCCCTGGGACAAAGTGCGCCACGTCAGCCGCAGCAACTGCTACTGGCAGGCCGCGGGCAAACCGGTGGAGTTCCTCGGCCAGTCACTGGAAGCCTGGCAGCAGAAGGGGCACGAAGCCGACTCGCTGGTCGGCGACCCGAAGTTCGTGGCTCCGGACAAGGACGACTTCCGCCTGGCGCCCGACTCGCCCGCGATCAAGCTGGGATTCCAGCCCTTCGACGATCGCGAAGCCGGCGTGTATGGCGACGCGGCTTGGCTCCGCAAGGCGAACGAGATGACGTATCCGCCGCTGGAGATCGTGCCCGACCCGCCGCCGCTGCCGATTCGGGATGACTTTGAAAGTGACACGGTGGGCAAGGCGCCTGCGGGCCCGGAGATCCATGTCGAGAACCTGGGCGATGCGATCGTGGTGACCGACGAGACAGCGGCCGGCGGAAAACAGAGTTTGAAGATCGTCGACGCGCCGGGCCTGAAGAACGCCTTCAATCCGCACCTCGTCTACAAGGTGGACTACAAAACGGGCCGCGTCCGGAACGCCTTCGATCTGCGCATCGAGAAGCGTAGCTTCGTGCAGTTCGAGTGGCGTGACTGGCGCGGGTCGCCCTACCACACGGGGGTGCAGTTCGTGATCCGCGACGGCCGTTTGCAGGTGGGCCAGACGGCTACGCTCGAGTTGCCTGAGAACCAGTGGATGCACTGCGAGATCAGCGCCACTTTAGGCCCGCCGGACGCTCGCCGATGGGCCTTGCAGGTCACGGTCCCCGGCCAGCCGCCCCAGGTGTTCCGCGATTTGCCGTACGCTAGCGCCGACTTCCAGAATCTCACCTGGGTCGGCTTCACCAGCAACGCCGTGGAGAAGACCACGTACTACCTCGACAACTTCACGCTGAGTTGCCAAGCCGGCGGGCAGAAGTCGCCGTAACCAACCCGTAGGGTACATCAAGCTCCGCGCCGATGCACCTTCGGATCAGCCCCTCGAAACGGCCCTCATGGCGCCGGTTTCTGAGCCAAGTAGGGTACATCAAGCTCCGCGCCGATGCACCT
>JAPLNJ010000741.1 GCA_026692885.1 Planctomycetota bacterium
GGGATAGTCGACGTGCGGCAACAAGGTGTTCGTCGTGACGGGACTGGCAATCGCAGTCATTTGCAGTTCCCCCAGTGATTCGCGCCGGCTTCCGCCGGTTCTCCGAGAATCGGCGGACGGCCAGCTTGGCCTTGGTGATTAGCGCCTTGCCGCTCACATTCACCGAGGGGATTTAAGATTACGGATGACAGAGGGGATTCTGACCACGGATGACACGGATGCCACCGATGGTACGGATGCTTGGAAAACACTCCCCATCCGTGTCATCCGTGTGATCCGTGGTTCCCATTTTGGTTGGAATCGCGAGCGCGGCGAAGGTCTTCGCCCCAACGGGGCAGCCACAAATCAGCCCAGGGCAGAGCGGAGCGGCGTAGCCGCGTAGCGCCGCCCTGGGTTATGAGCCGATTGAGAACACCAGCCCTGACGGGAAAAAGTGTCAGGAACCGTTTTCACATTGGTCAGTCAGCGGTGGTTCCCCCTGTCTGCATCACCCTGTCGTGCGAACTGTCGACGACGTACCAGCGTGGCGGTAGGCTGCGGGTGTTGGTCGAAAGCGAGGCGAGAAAACGCGGCACGTCTTCACCGGCGGCTAGCGCCTTGCCGCTCACCGTCACCGAGGGGATTCTAACCACGGATGACACAGATGGCACGGATAGTACGGATGCTTGAAAAACTCTCCCCATCCGTGTGATCCGTGTGATCCGTGTCATCCGTGGTTCCCATTTTGGTTGGAATCGCGAGCGCGGCGAAGGTCTTCCGCCCCAACGGGGCAGCCACAAATCAGCCCAGAGCGGAGCGGCGTAGCCGCGTAGCGCCGCCCTGGGTTATGAGCCGATTGAGAACACCAGCCCTGAAGAGGCGAAACAAGGCTTGGCCGCATCGGACGAACGATATGTCCGGGATGAACCGATTTGTTCCGCCCTTTCAGGGCTACCGTGCCGAATCGAACCTGTACCCAGGGCGTCGCTCTGCGGCTGTCGCCGCGACGCTGTGCCCTGGGCTGTTATGTGGCTGCCCCTATCGGGGCGAAAACGCGGAGACGGAGAGAGAGGCGGGATGACGACGATTCCTGAATTACTGGCCGCGGCGATCCGACATCATCAGGCGGGGCAACTGCCCCAGGCCGAGAGCCTGTATCGGCAGATCCTCGACGAAAGCCCGCAGCACGCGGATGCGTTGCACTTGCTGGGTGTGATTGCCCTCCAAGCGGGAAACGCGGCGGTGGCCGTCGACCTGATCGGGCGAGCGGTGGCGATCGCACCGGGGAACGCCGCGTGCCATAGCAACTTGGGGAACGCCTTGCAGGAGCAGGGAAAGCTCCCTGAGGCGGTGACCGCCTACCAGCGGGCACTGCAGCTGAAACCGGACTACGCCGAGGCGCACTTTAGCCTGGGCAACGTCCTGCAAACGCTGGGACGGCTAGACTCGGCCGCGGGCGCTTACCGACGAGCGCTGCAACTGAAGCCGGACTACGTGCAGGCGCTGAATAACCTCGGAGCGAGTCTGCAGTCGCAGGGGAAGGTCGCGGAGGCGGTGGCCGCCTACCAGCGGATGCTGACGATCCAACCGGAGTGCGTCGAGGGCCACTACAACCTGGGCAACGCGCTGCAGGCCCTGGGACAAGTGGACGCGGCGGTGGCCGCGTATCGGCGGACCCTGCTGCTCAAGCCGAATTATGCCGAAGCGCACTTCAACCTCGGCAATTCGCTGCAACAGCAGGGAAAGTCGGATGACGCCGTGGCCGCGTACCAGTGCGCGCTGCAGCTCAAGCCGAATTACCCCGAGGCGCTGATCAATTTGGGCAACGCCCTGCAAACGCAGAGGAAACTGGATCAGGCCGTGGCGGCCTACCAGCGGACGCTGGAGCTGAATCCGGATCACTTTCAGGCGCACAACAATCTGGGCCACGCGCTGCAACGGCAAGGGAAACTGGAGCAGGCCGTGGCCGCCTGCCAACGGACGCTGCAGCTCAAGCCGGACTACCCCGAAGCGTACTACAATCTGGGCAACGTCCTGCAAGTGCAGGGCAGACTCGCTGAGGCGGTGGCGGCCTACCAGCAAGCGTTGCTGCACAAGCCGGATTACCCCGAGGCGCACTACAACCTCGGCAACGCCCTGCAAAAGCAAGAACAGTTGGACGCCGCGATGGCCGCTTGGCAGCAGGCTATCCGACTCCGCCCGAACGACGCGGAGTCGCATTTGAACCTGGCGGTCGGTTTCGGTCGGCAAGGAAAGCTGGACGCCGCGGTCGCCGCCCACCGGCGGGTCCTGCTGCTTATGCCCGATTCGGCTCCCGCGCACAACAATCTGGCCGATGTGCTCCGGCGACTGGGGAAGTTGGACGAGGCGGCCATAGCGTGCCGCAGGGCGATCGAACTCAAGCCGGACTTGGCCGAGGCGCATAACAACCTGGCCACCGTGTTGCTGGAACAGGGGCAGTACGCGGACGCGGCCGCCTGCTGCCGGGCGGCGCTGCAAATTGAACCCGACTTGGCCGCGGCACACAATAACCTGGGCAACGCGCTGCGTGAACAGGGTGAGCTTGACAGGGTGAGCTTGAGGCGGCCGTGGCGGCCTACCACCAGGCGCTCCAGATCGACGCGGATTATGCGGATGTGCATAGCAATCTGGCCGTGGTGCTGCAGGAACAAGGGGACCTCGCGGCGGCGATGGCCGCCTACGAGCGGGCCTTGCAGATCCGCCCACAGTTCGCGGAGGCGCACTACAATCTGGGCATGGCTTGCCTGTTGGGCGGTGATTGCGAGCGGGGTTGGTCCGAGTACGAATGGCGCTGGCAATGCGCGGGCCACCAGCGACGAGAATTCAGCCAGCCGCTGTGGGACGGCTCGTCACCGGCGGACCGGACTCTGCTGCTGCACGCCGAACAGGGATTGGGGGATACCCTGCAGTTCATCCGCTACGCGGCCGTGGTGCAACGGTTCGGCGGGCGCGTCATCGTGGAATGTCAGCCGGCGTTGGGCCGGCTGCTCAGTCGTTGTTCGGGGATCGATCAGCTGGTTGAGAAGGGGCACGCGCTGCCTCCCTTTGACGTGCACGTTCCGCTGTTGAGCCTGCCGGGAATCTTGCATACAACCCTGGCGAAGATACCGGGGGAGGTGCCCTACGTGTTCGCAGACCCGGCGCTGGTGGACCATTGGCGCGCTGAACTCGGCTGCACGCCGGGGTTCAAGATCGGGATCGGTTGGCAGGGGAATCCGAAGTACAAGCGGGACCGCTTCCGCTCGCCGCCCCTGGCCCATTTTGCCCCGCTGGCGGAACTCGATGGCGTGCGCCTGTTCAGCCTGCAGAAGGGCGCCGGAGTGGAACAGCTCCGTGAAGTGGCCGACCGGTGGCCGGTCGTGGACTTGGACAGCACGCTGGATGAGGAACACGGGCCGTTCATGGACACGGCCGCCGTGATGCTGAATCTGGATCTGGTGATCACCTCGGACACGGTGACCGCGCACTTGGCCGGTGCGCTCGGGGTTCCGGTCTGGGTGGCGCTGCCCTTCGCGCCCGACTGGCGGTGGCTGCTCGAACGCGAGGACAGTCCCTGGTATCCCACGATGCGACTGTTTCGCCAGACGCAGCCAGGCGACTGGCCCGGCGTCTTCGAGGCGATCCGGACGGCGCTGGTAGAACGACTGGCGGGTGAGGGGGCACGTCACGCGCTATCGTTTAACCGCAAGCCGGAGGCGTGCGCGCTCGACGACGCGCACGACCGCCGCCAGCGCGGACCCGGCTTGGGGTTAAACGGGTCAGTGGCAACCGGGAGCGGTGTGGAGCCGCTGGCGGTCGCGGGCCAGGACGAAGCCGCGCGCCGAAAAGCAGTAATCTGCCAAGGACAGACCGATCGACCGCGCCGGGAGAATCGGCAACAACTGGAACCCGCCTGGAACAAACGGGCCGCGTTGGCAGCCGACCTGATTCCGGCGGGTGCCACGGTCTTGGATCTGGGCTGCGGCGCCATGGCCCTGGAAAGCGTGTGGCCCTTTGGCGCTCGATATTTCCCCTGTGATCTGGTGGCCCGCGACGAACGGACGTTGGTGTGCGATTTCAATGCTCAGGAACTACCCGCCGTGCCGGGCGTGTCGCATGTGACGGTGCTGGGTGTCTTGGAGTACCTGGTCGACGTCCCGGCGTTTCTGCACCAGCTGCGGCAATCCAACGCCACGGTGATCCTCAGCTACAATCCGGCCGACGTCACGCCAAATCTCGATCGGGGTGCGCTGGGCTGGGTGAATCACTTCACGACCCGCGAATTGGAGGATCTCGTGCAGGCTGCCGGTTTCACCGTGACCACGCGGGTGCCGGTCGATAGCCATCAACAACTGCTGCGGCTGGTTCCGGGGATCGCCCGGACGCGCAGCCCGCGTAAGGTGCTGGTGCTGTCGTTCATGAATTTGGGCAACTTCGGGGACCGCCTGGGCTATCATCTGTTGAACAGCGTCTTGCCGGAGAATGCGACCGTTTCCCAGGCCTTCTTCAACGTCAAGGATGGTTACAGGCCGAGCCAAGTGCCGGTCGGTGACTTTGATCTGTTGGTGGTGGGGATCGGCAACAGCTTGTTCGGTCCGGTGCTGACGGACGAACTGCTGAGGTTGTTCGATCGGGCGCCGCAGGCGGTCGGCATTTTTGGCACGCAGTACCGGCCGGACATCGATCCGCAGCGACTCGGTGCCGTGATCGACCGGCTGCACACCTGGTTTGCCCGTTACCAGGACGATGTGTTGCTGTATGGCCGAGGTCGCCAGAACGTCGTGCATTTGGGCGATTGGCTGATCGATGCGTTTCCGCTGAACCGCGGCGAGAACGCGACGGAGACGTTGACGATCGGCGCCGAGATTTGGCAGCAGCAGCCGCTGGATCGTACGATTCAGAAGATCCAGTCGTACCGGCGGGTCCTGTCGACGCGGGTCCATCCGTTGCTATGTGCGCTGACCAGTGCCGAGGAGGTGGCTTATCGCGAGCAGCGTGAGATGCTGACGCCGTCGTCGTCCGGGAAATTCCGGTCGATGCTGTTGGACGTTTTCGGACGAACGTTTCCGGAAGAGCGTTTCTTCCCGGTCGATCGGGACGCCGTGGTGGCCTACAAGGCGCGGGTCCGCGCCATGCTATCTGAGGTTCGCCGCGTTTTCGCGGAGTTGTTGTCGTGACCAGGGGAGACAGGGGCCACCCCTTATTTGTCTTGACGGAGAGCCCGGCTGCCGACGATTCCTGCAACCCTGGCCGCGGCGATCCGACATCGTCAGGCGGCGCAACTGCCGCAAGCCGAGGGGCCGGAAACGGTGGCAGGAACCGTTTTCATATTGGTCAGATAGAGGTTCCGAGGTCGCGCACGGTTGCAGACTCGCTTTCCGTTCGTGTCACCGGTGGTTCCCCCTGTCTGCATCCCCCTGTCATGCGGACTGTTGACGACGTACCAGCGTGGCGGTAGGCTGCGGGTAGAGTCGCGCCGTTCTTGTGAGGGACGATATCATGGACATGCAACTGTATCTGCACAACCGACACCAGTTCCCCTACGACGCGTTGGAGAAATACGCTGGCCAACACGTCGCCTGGAGCCCGGACGGGACCCGCATCATCGCCAGTGCCGAGGATCCCTTGAACTTAGTAAATGCCATCGACGCATTGGGCTTCGATGCCTCGGAAGTGGTCATCGAGCCTGTGCCATTTCCGGACGAAATCGTTTTGGGTGCGGGAGTGGACGCGTGAGAATTCCGTATCTTGTCGCCCAGGCGAAGTCCCCACTTCCCTCGCTGGGAGGGAGCTTGCTCCGTGCGCGCCCGGTGCTCGCCGTGCGCATCGCCGGTCCTGCACGGAGTCTCCTCTTGGACGGACTCTTGGACACAGGATCGGATGACACTGTCTTCGAGGAGTGGGTGGCGGCCACCATCGGGGTTGACCTGAGTCAGGCGGCAGAACGTCAGGTAGGGTTGGTGGGCCGTACGAGCCTAGTCCGCTGTCGATATGCGCCGGTTGAACTTCGCATCACGGATGGAATCCGCGAAACTTATCAATGGACAACGCTGGTCGGTTTTGTTTCGACGCACCTGCGGTATTCGCTGCTCGGTCACGCCAGTTGTCTGCAATTCTTCGATGCCCACTTTCGCGGTGCGGATCGGGAAGTTGAGTTGACGCCAAACTCATCCTTCTGCGGCCAGCGGGCCTGACCTTTGCCGCTCCGCGGAGCAAAGGGCCACCCCAAATTTGTCGTGACTGAGAGCCGGGCTACCGACGATTCCGGCAACCTTGGCCGCGGCGATCCGACATCATCAGGCGGGGCAACTGCCCCAAGCCGTGTGTTTCGGGCGAGAGCAAGGCGAGAAAACGTGGCCAATCTTCACCGGCGGCTAGCGCCCAATGCCACTTAGTTTGACTCCACCGGTGGGGGTTGTTCGGCGTCAGATTTATTTTTCTTGCGTTGGGCTTTCTCGAACTTGGTGGACTTGGGACGCCGGGGATGGGCTTTCCGTGGAAAGTTTCTCGGTGACTTGCG
>JAPLNJ010000742.1 GCA_026692885.1 Planctomycetota bacterium
GCGTCGTGCTTGTATTTCTGGCCGCTGGTTGGTTGCAAAGATGTTCACAGCAGTGATCTCCTGACCCGTCCTTTTCCGATGTTTCTGAAGTCGGGTCGGAGACCCAACCTACAAGGCTGCCCTTGTGTGCCTTCACTTCGACGAATCCGATGACTGCGAATTGGCCGACCACGGATGCGGATACGTTCCGACCTCACGGATCGGAATCGGCTCGAACAGCAGCCGTCGGAGTTGCGAATCGCTGCGGACGGCCTCTTCGTTGGATAAGGACGCTGGAATGGCGGGCCAGTCAAGCCTGGCGTTGAGAACCATCCGCTCCACGCCGTCATGACGAAGGAAGATGTCTTTGCAGCGGACGAAAATGTTGCGGCTGACGAAGTTCACATCGGCGTCGGCCTGGATCCGAGCCAGGTCGGGATAGCGGGTCGAATAGGGCGGCGCACTCGCTTCCGGAAGAAATCCGCGAATCGCCTCAAGCCAACGTTTCTCGCCCCAGCGGGAAAAGCTGATCCCGGCATCACAATCGAGGAACAGGTTGCCATCGACTAGGTTGTCCTTGCCGCCGTGGATCTGGACGCCGCCGAATTGAACGGCCCCGCAGCGTTCAAAAATGTTGCCGTAGATTGCCACACCGGAAATCATGTCGTCGAGCCTGATTCCTGCTGCGCCGCAGTGGGTCCCTCCGCGGATGTCGCTCCAACGGTTCCAGCGGATCACGACCCCGCGGTACAGCGGATTCCCGAAGCTGTCCAACCCGCCCTGGTCGTCCGACTCCTGGACCACATGTCGGATTGCGTTCAGTTCGACAAGCTGCTCGTTGCCCTCGATCCGCAGCGCCGACGAAGGTATGCGCTCGAAGGCATTGTGAGCCACGCGGTTGCCACAGCCGTCCAGGAGCACCGCGGGCGTGTAGGTCCGCTTTAGCCGGGAAATGTTAGAGACGGTGCAGTTCTCGACGAAGTGACCGCCGGGCGTGAGCGTCTTGCGATCACCGCCGGCAACCCGCGCCCCACCGCAGCCGAGCGTGTGCAGGACGCAGCCGAAGAGACCATGCTGCCGGCCCCCCTCGACAACGATCCCGTCGCCGCCGAGTTGCCGCAGGGTGCAGCCGGCCACCAGACACTCGGCTCCGGCGCGGATGCGGATTCCGTCGCCGCGTCCCTCCTGGAAAGTGAGGCCCAGGAGGAGCAGGTGTTCGACGTTCTCCAGAGTGACGAAAGGCTCGGCCAATACGCTCAGCGTCGTGGGGGTTTTGGAGGGGTCGAAGTCCCCTGGCGGAAGCCAGTAGACCATGCCACTGCGACGGTCCAAGTACCATTCACCGGGCCGATCGAGCTCGCAGAACAGATTCACGCCGAAATAGCGTTGATCCTGGCGATAGCCGTACTGCGCGTACGGCGGCGCCAGGGTGAACGTGCGGGCGGCCGGGTCGATCGAGGCGACTTTCTGATACTCTTCATACCAGTCCCAGAACCAGTACCCATAGAGACGGACATCCGGCTCGTTGGTCCAGCATCCCTGGCGGTCGTCTACATAACGGAACTTCCCATCCTTGCAGCCTGGAATCGAGTTCCACACCTTGAATGTTTCCTTGCCCAACAGCTCGCCGGTCTTGACGAAACCTTCATTCGGCCAGCGGGCAAGCGTCTGCGGCACGCCGCCGCAGAACAGCTCCGGACTTCGACGAAGGGCCGTCGCGTCGCCCAGATCCTTCACCCCCAGGGTTTTCAAGTCCGCTTCGACAACCTGGCCGCGGACCGCCGGAGCGAGCTGCTCACGGAGCGTGGCGTCGGAGAGCGGTTTCCAAGTTGCGATCCGTACGCCGCCGCTGAACACCGGAGCTTCGCCGGGCTGTGCCTGGTAAACGACCGGAGCGTCGGCGGTTCCTGAATCCTCGGCCGTCAGGCTCAGCGTCTGCTGCACGGGATACGCTCCACCGTGGACCATGACCCGGACGCCGTCCTTGGGAAGTTTTCCCCCGTGCGATTTCTTCATCGCCCGCACGGCGTCGCGAGCCTTTGCGAGAGTCCTGAACGGATTCGCCGCGGAACCGTCGGCCGCGACGTGGCCAGCGGGTGCGACGAGGCCAGCGGGTGCGACGTGGAACATCGCGGCCGGCTCGGGAAACGTTGGGAGCTGCGCGCGATAAACGGCCGGATCGCGGCCGGGAAGTTCTTTCTGGACGCGTTCGGTTTCGGCGATCCGACGCCGGGCCGTATCGCGATGAGCCTGGGGAAGCGATGCGTCCGAAGCCAACTGCTGCCAGGCCCGGACCGCGCCGGCGAGGTCTTTCCGGGCTACCGCGGTCTCCGCGGCTCCGAACCATGCCAAGCTGTGGACAAACGGCGGAAGCGATTGGTCCTTGGCCACCGCTTCGAAACCGTCTTGGGCGGCCTCGAGCCGACCCTCGGCTAGCGCAGCGGCGGCCGCATCTAGTGCCGGCGAGGACGACGTGGGAATCCTGCCGGCGGCTTGAGGAGCATCGGCCGCTTCGACGACCGCAGGGCCGCAGGCCAGTAGAGCGACGACCAGCCAGATGCCTGAATCCCGGTGACTTTGCATGCTTCTCTCTCCCGTGTCTTGTCGTTCGGATGACCGAGCCGCGAAACGGACATTCTAGAGTGCCCGTTCCGGTATGTCACCGGGCAGTACTCGGAACCTTGGGATGTCCGGCATGGGAGGGCGAGGCGAGGGTGATGCGAAGTTGGGGTCGACGCACGAAAGCCATCGGGCAGGTATTGTTTACGGAAGCGGCCAAGACGGTGGATGTTCCTGGTGTTCTCGCCCCGAAGGGGCAGCCACAAATCAACACATGCTTAGGGCCGCGGCCGTAGGGTGCATCAAGCGCCGCGCCGATGCACCACGAGCATCTGACGCGGCTGTCGATTGGCGTCGGCCGCCACGGTGCATCGGCGCAGCGCTTGATGCACCCTACTTGGACACGACAAAGGCACAGCTTCTTCCGCCCTGAAGGGGCATCCACAAATCAGCCCAGGGCACAGCGACGCGGCGACAGCCGCAGAGCGACGCCCTGGGTACGGGTTCCAAGCAACCTGGTAGCCCTGAAAGGGCGAAACAAGGCGGTTCCTCTCACGCGCATCGTTCGTCAGATCTGACCGAGGCTTGTTTCGCCCCTTCAGGGCTAGTGTTCTTAATCCTCGCATAACCCAGGGCGGCGCTACGCGGCGAACGCCGCTCCGCTCTGCCCTGGGCTGCTATGTGGCTGCCCCTGTGGGGCGAAAACCCGTGGTAGCCCCAGGTGCCACTTCTTCCGCCCCGAAGGGGCAGCCACAAATCAACATGTGCGTAGGGCCGGCGCCGTAGGGTGCATCAAGCGCCGCGCCGATGCACCACGAGCATCTGACGCGGCTGTTGATTGGCGTCGGCGGCCACGGTGCATCGGCGCAGCGCTTGATGCACCCTACTTGGACAGCGACAAAGGCACAGCTTCTTCCGCCATGAAGGGGCAGCCACAAATCAGCCCAGGGCACAGCGTCGCGGCGACAGCCGCAGAGCGACGCCCTGGGTACGAGTTCGATTCAACATGGCAGCCCTGAAAGGGCGAAACAAATCGGATCATCGCACACACATCGTTCGTCAGATGCGGCCAAGGCGTGTCAAACACGCTGAACACGCCAGGGTGTCCCCTTTCGATCCCCTTTCGTCCCTCTTGCCGAGGCCCCACTCGGCTGTTCCAATGCGAGCAGTCTTCCTCGGAATCGAGGAGCGTTTGACCAGGCGGGGAGATGCCAGACCATGCCCGTTGCTGACCGGACCCAATACAGCGAAGCCATTCAGAATCTGCGGCAGTTGGTCAGCGACGAGGAACTGCAAACCGGGGAATTGGCGGTCAACGCTTTCGGCCTGCCTCTGGTGTGGACCGGGAACTTCGCCGACGTTTACCGGGTGCACTGCCCTCAGACCGGGAACACCTGGGCGGTGAAATGCTTCGCCCGGGAGACGCCTGGGTTGCGCGAACGCTATCGCCAGATCACAGCCCATCTGCAGGGCAACAGTCTGGGCTTCACCGTCGACTTCCAGTTCGTCGAGCCGGGCCTGCACATCGGCAACCAGTGGGTCCCGATCTTGAAGATGCGCTGGGTGGAAGGCCTCACGCTGAACAAGTTCGTCAGCCAATACGCGGATCAGCCGAAGACGCTGCAGAAGCTGTTGCAGCTGTGGCCGATA
>JAPLNJ010000743.1 GCA_026692885.1 Planctomycetota bacterium
AGCCACATAACAGCCCAGGGCAGAGCGGAGCGGCGTTGGCCGCGTAGCGCCGCCCTGGGTTAGGGGAGTATCGGGAACGCCAGCCCTGAAGGGGCGAAACAAGCCTTGGCGCATCTGACGAACGATGCGTGTGAGAGGAACCGCCTTGTTTCGCCCCTTCAGGGCTACCAGGTTGCTTCGATACCGTACCCAGGGTGTCGCTCTGCGGCTGTCGCCGCGACGCTTTGCCCTGGGCTGATTTGTTAATGCCCCTTTGGGGCGGAAGAGTTGTGTATAAGGACGAGGGGCAAGCCGGGGGCATGCGTTAAATGCCAAAGTGAATGCCAACACCTGAAAGAACCGTTTGGTGCTAGTTCATCGTGCGACGACACCACGACGTCCGGCACAGCGACCGCGGCCCACCAGGAACACGGCTTGTTCGACCCACCCTACCATTCCGATGACTTCGCTCGTTCAGTCCTTCGACCTCGCGCCGGGCAGTTTGCGGACGAGTTCCTTGGCCAGCGTCTGCGAAGCGGCGGAGAGACGGGCGTAGGGCACCGTGACACGTTTGCCCTCGCGCGTCTCCAGCACGACATAGGGAGCTTGGGTGTCTTGAGCATGTCCAGACGCCACGAGCACCGCCTCCATCGCGGTTCCCTTGTCGCTTGTCCACTCATGGAACTGCTTCGCTGTCGCGGGCCCTTGCTGCTGGCCAAGCATGCCCGCAGCAGCGGGATCATGCTCCCGAATCCAATCGGCGGCCAGCGTTGCCGCGGGAGTGCCGGAATTCTCGGACACGATGCGCAGCAGTGCCGTCAAAGCTCGGCGTCGACCGGTGGGCTTTTGCAGCTGATCCCGGGCCTCGTCCAGTTGCTCGGCCAGTTTCAGCGAGTCCCGCAGATCGGCGTTCGCTCGCGTGCTATTGACTGCAGCGACAATCTCGTTCTTCAGCGGGGGAAGCGCGAGATAGCCCCGGCGCGTCGCCGCCAAGGCCAGGGCACCTTCCAGGCGTGTCTCCGGCTGGCCCAACTTCTGCTTGGCAGCGGCGAGATCGCTCCGGCCCTGCTCGATCAACTGCTGTGCAAAATTGTCCGCCTCGATGGCGACCTCGGAGTAGCTGCCCAGTTTCCCGAGCGATCCCAGTTGGCTGAGCTTGCTCAGATCACGCACGGCGCCCGCCACGTCGTGGGCGGCGTATTCCTGTTTGGCCCGGTCCAGCGAAGTCTTCAGCAACTTGAGCTGTTGATCGCTATAGATCGTCCCCGCTTGTTGGATGACCTGTTCGATCAGCTGGGGCAATTCCAACCCCGGCAACGCGCCGCTCTTTCCAAACAGTTGTTGCCCGTCGGCACGAACCACAAAGATAATGGGAATCGTGCTGCCTTCGTGCCGGAATCGCGACGCCCACTTGCCCCATTCCTCGCCATTCGTCTCGATCTTCAGCGGGATGAACCACCCCGCATAGCGTGCCAGCGACTGGTCGGTCTGCAGTCGCTTTAGCATCGCCGCGCACGGCGGTCACGTCTTGTTCCCGGCCATGGCGAAAATCGGGCGCCCCGTAATCTTGGAGAGTGCCGTCGCTTCGTCTACAGACTGCAGTTGTGCCAGCAGCACGGACGGCATCGCAAACAGAATCGCGCAGCCAACCAGCATTCGGTGAATGGTGTTCCCAGACATGGTTCTCACTGACCTCCAAGCAAGAGAAAAGAGGGATCCAGCACTAGTCTCGCCGCCCCTAGGCCCCTCCAGACATGGCGTAGGCACGGCCGGAAAACAACTCCCTCGCCCCGGTACTCCGGGGAAAGGGTGGGGGTGAGGGGCAGAAAAGGCAAATGCGGAAGTGAGCATCGTGTGGATTCCTTACCAGGCTGTCACCGGTTCCAGTTTGGCAGAAGGCGGCGGTGTCGACAAGGGAAGATGAACAAGCCGCTGGAATGCGTGGAACGGAGCGTGTGCCCGGAGCCAGAGAAGGCCTCGTGAAGGTGCGGAGGATCCTTCTCGTCCGCACTCGTGGCTCGATTCGCGGAGATTCCGCTCGTGAGCAGGGACAGTCCCCACAAGCTGACGGCCCTCGGCTGCTTGCCCTTGCGCTTCGGGTGCCTACCCGAGGATGTCAGCGGACATCCCATTCATAGACGCCTGACGAGAACCCCGGCGAGAGCTGGATCTCCAGCCGGATCGCCGCAGTCGTGACCGGCGTGAAGGTGACCGTGACCGGCGCGTCTTTGGCAACGGGATACGACTTCACGCCTTCGACGGGCTTCCATTCGCCATCCGCCGTGCGGTAGACAATGCGCCACGAGGCGGGGATGCGGCACTCGCCGTGCCCCGTGTCGTCGAACCACCAGATCGTGCAGGCCTTGACTTCTGCGGGTTTCACGAATTGGTACTGGATCCATTCGCCGGTGCCCTTGTGCGGCCAGAAGTCAAAGTTATTCGTAGATCGATCTTTCCCGTCGCCCGGCGCGACCGAATCGTTAACGGTTGACGGATCCATGCCGTCGCGGCAGAAGGAGACCGTCACATCCGCCTGGCTGGCCAGCGTGTTCAGGCCCACCTTTTCGCGATTTTCTATCATCCAGACCTGCGACGTGCCCCCGCGGTTCAGCCGAACGTAGTTGGGCACGCCCACCAAGCCGCCGCCTTCGACGGCCACGACGCCGCCGAGCAGCTCCGCCCGCCAGGCCGGCTTGAGTTCCACGTCTGCGGCCAGCACCGCCACGCGAACGGGCTTCTCGCGATCGACATCTTCGAAGTTGTACACGATCGGCCCACGCTGCACGGCCACCCGCCCCCGATTGGCTACGACTTGTTCGTCGCAGCGAACCCGCTGCACCTCCATGGGCAGTGACAGCGTCACGTGATCCCCCGCCTGCCACGTACGCCGAATGCGGACGTACCCGTCTTCTAGGTCCGCCACATAGGCCTGCCCGTTGACGTTCGCGCTGAACTTAGCGCCGGAGTCGGGCGTAACGCGGTACAGGTGGCTCTCCGTGCGGTCGGGGATGCGGAGGGCCAGTGTGAAGGCCGCCGGGGCCACCGGATTTATGGTGACGTTGACGTCGCCGTCCCACGGATAGCGAGTTTCCTGGCGGATGCGGAGGGCGGCCCCACCCACGTCGGCAATCTCGCTGTCGCTGTCCACGAAATGGTTGACGTACAGGGTGTCCCGTTTGGCGTTGATGGAGTACATCAGATCCTTAATCGCGATCAGCGTACGGGGGATGTTCCCGACGCAGCAAGGGCAGCCGTGCCAGGGATAGCGGGCCAGCCGAGAGACAAGCGGGTTTTGATAGAAGAAATTGGTCCCGCTGCGTTCGACGGCCCCCAGCACGTTATTGTACAGCACGCGCTCCTGTACGTCGCAGAAGTGTGCATTGGCATGCAGGCGGTGCATCCGCTCCGCCCAGAAACTCAGGCCGCAACCCGCGCACGACTCGCAATAGCCGCTGTTGGGCAACTCGTAGTCGTCCGCAAAGGCCTCGCCATGATGCGCTGCGCCAACACCGCCGGTCAGGTAGTGTTTCTTGTGGATCGCGTTGGCCCAGATGCGGTCGGCCGCCGCCCCGTACGCCGCATCACCCTTCAACAACGCCAGGTCCGCCATCGCGGTATAGAAATAGGTGGCGCGCACTGCATGGCCCGCGGCCTGGGTCATCTGGACCGCCGGCTTGTCAGACTGATTGTAGACGTCCGGATGGATCTCGTGCTGGTGATCCAGGAAATGCTTGGCCAGCGCAATGTACTTGTCACCCTGGCCGATTCCTGCGGCATCGTTTGCAAGCACTCCCAGCCGGCACAGGGCGTATTCGAGCCCCGGGTGCCCGTTCTTCCAGGTGCGTTTGGGAGCGGGACCAAAGGTCTCGCACAGGAGATCAGCGCAGCGGGTGGCTGCGCCGTAGAGCCGCCGGTCTTTTCCGCCCGTCATCCGGTAGTGGGCGACGCCCACCTCCACCAGATATCCCATCACGTAGAACTCGTGATCGCCGATAGCCGTGAAACGCGGACGTTTCTTGAGCGTGTGAAAGGAGTGGATGTAGCCGTCCTTGTCCTGCGCCGCCAAGATGATCGGGATCCACTCTTCGAGCTTGGCCCGCAGCGTCTCCTGCGCCGCGGCCAGTTGGGCGTCGCCGTCGGGATCGACCTCCAGCGCCAGACAGATGGCCTCGACGGTGTTGTAGATGTAGGCGTCGCTCCAGGGCGCACCCCGGTACTCGCCCACCGGCTCGCCCCGCAAAGCCTGGCCCGTCTGGATCAGGTTAAGTAGTTCCTGTCCTGCCCCGCCTTGCTCCATCTGCCGAACGCAGTGGGGAATCCATTTCTCGATCTGGAGCTTGATCTGCTGTTTCCAGAACCCGTTGATCTTGACCCTCTGAAATCGGACCGGCTCAAGCGGGCGGTCTGATTCCATTGCATCCGCAGGCAAGGCCAATGCCATGCAGCCCAGTGACAGAATGGGCAGAATGGCAAGACGCAGGATGGGAAGACGCTGTTTCACGAGATGGACTCCTTCTAGCATGACGCTCAATCGTTTTGGCGACGTTCTGGACTCGTATTTCGCTGTTTGTAGTCTGAAGCTTGGAACAACGTCAAGTGTCTGGCCCAAAACGACTGGTCCAAAACGACCCGCCTAGGTGTTGGGGGCTCGCAGGTGCGTTTGCCAAGGGTAGAGAGGCAGCATCCTGTTGTCCATTCCCCACTCGTCCTGCTACGATGACAATTGTGTCAGCATCAGCATGGTGAACAACTGGGAGCAAGAGCATGGGCGAAGTCCGCGTGAAAGTCAGCTTGGCCAACGCAGTGGACCAGGGGATGGTGCGCAGGGGAAACCTGCGGCCGACCGAGGTTCGAGTGTACGAAGCCGATGCCCTGGTCGACACCGGTGCGGTGCGGTGCGTCCTTCCGTCGCATGTCGTCCAGCGATTGGGATTGGCGCGAGTCGGTCAGCGCGTGGCGGAGTACGCCGATGGCCGACTCGAAGCGGTCGACCTGACGGAGCCGTTTACCCTGACGGTCATGGGGCGAGAAGAGCTCGAAGATGCGATGGTGTTGGGCGATGAAGTGATCATTGGCCAGACGGCCCTGGAAAAACTCGACTTGGTGGTCGACTGCGCCGGCCGGCGGCTCGCTCCGAACCCAGCCCATCCAGACCAGCCGGTTTCGAAAATCAAGTAGCCGGCAAGACATCGCCAATTCTCCTATTGACCTTGCTTGCACCCCGCCAACCGGCGCAAAAGCTGACATGCACTCCTATACAGCCGACTGTAAGTTTCGGTCTTGTGCCCCTGGCCCGCGGCTGCTACTATCCGCCGCCGCGCGCAGGCCACTCGACGATGGAGGTTGAAGCCCACGCGGAACAGCAGGCCGACGGACGAGAACCGTCCACCCGTGAGGCGAGTCGGCCATCGAACGCAAGACGGAGGTGCTCGACGGGTTGCCCCTCCGTCCTGTTGCTGACCGGCTGTTCTTTCCGTCCGCTTGCCCAGCACGTTAGCTTGCAGGAAAGGATTCGTATGAATTTTGCTCTGATTGGTGCCGCCGGCTTTATTGCGCCTCGCCACATGCAGGCGATTCACGACACGGGGCATGCTCTGATTGCCGCCGTGGATCCCCATGACTGTGTCGGCAGACTGGACAATTTCTTTCCGGACGCCCGCTTCTTTACCGAGATCGAGCGTTTCGATCGGTTCCTTGAGAAGCGCCGCCGCGGCCCCGAAGAACAGCGGGTCGACTACGTCAGTATTTGTACTCCGAACTACCTGCACGATGCACACGTACGGCTGGCGCTGCGGGTCAAAGCCCACGCTATTTGCGAGAAGCCGCTGGTCATCAGCCCCTGGAATCTGGATGCCCTGCAGGACTTGGAGGCCGAGTATGGCTGCCGGGTCTACAGCGTGCTGCAACTCCGTTTGATCCCCACCTTACAGGAACTCAAACGCGTGGTGGACGCGGACCACAGCAACCATCGCGCCGACATCTGCCTGTCCTACGTGACTCGCCGCGGCAAGTGGTACGACGCGTCGTGGAAAGGCAATCCGGAGAAGTCTGGCGGCGTGTCGATGAACATCGGCGTGCATTTCTTCGACCTGTTGGGGTGGTTGTTCGGCGAGCCGGAGCATTGGGAAGTCCATCTCCGCACGCCGCGCAAGATGGCGGGTCTGTTGGAATTAGAACGTGCGCGCGTCCGCTGGTTCCTGTCCGTGGACGAAGAGGATCTGCCGGACTCGGTCCGGGAATCCGGCAAGTTCGCCTATCGTTCGATGACGCTGGACGGCCAAGAGATCGAATTCTCCGATGGCTTTACGGACCTGCACACGCGCGTGTATCGCGAAATCCTGGCTGGGCGAGGCAGCGGTATTGACGAAGCTCGTCCGGCCATTGAACTGGTGTTCGCACTGAACAACAGTGATACCGTGGCGCACCCCGAGTGCTATCATCCCTTCCTCGAGACGACGCAGGCCTTTGAAACGGCGTCGTATCGAAGAGCCGCGTAACTAGGTTCGTCTTGACACCTTGAACCCGGACCGGATACCGTAATGCCGTTGCGTGGCCGGCTGAGGGTGCCCTTCCTGGTCGGCAAAGCCGCCGGGTGTCGGAGTCCGCCGTATCGCCTAGAGGTCAGAGCATGACCGGACGTTGGCCGGGTGGAAAACGATTTGCCTTCACCGTGTTTGACGATACTGATTTCTCCACGGTGGAGAACACCAAGCCGGTTTACGACCTGCTGGCAGAATGCGGATTTCGGACCACCAAGTCGTGCTGGGTGCGCAAACCGGGGGACGGAGAATTCGGCAACTGTGCTGGCATGACGGCCGAGGAACCGGAGTATCGTCAGTGGTTGTTAGCCATTCAACGACAAGGGACGGAGGTGGGGCTGCACAACGTTTCGTACGCCTCTTCTACGCGCCAGCAGACCCTCGCGGGATTTGATCAGTTCGAACATTCCTTCGGTCATCCACCACACACCTTGGCCAACCATTCGGGCGTCCGCGAGTGCATCTACTGGGGCAATTATCGGGTGACCGGCGTGTGGCGACCGGTTTACAACCTGCTCACACGTCGTCGGCACACCAACTAGTTTGACGGTCATGTCGAGTCCAGCCCGGGTTTCTGGGGCGACGTCTGCAAGCAGCGAGTCAAGTACGTTCGCAATTTTACGTTTCGCGACATCAATACGTTGAAAATGTGTCCGTGGATGCCTTACCACGACCCCCTGCGCCAGTACGTGAACCACTGGTTTGCCTCGTCCGACGGCCATCACCTCGACAGCTTTGTTGGCACGGTCTGCGAGGATGCCCAGGACCGCCTGGAGGCCGAAGGCGGGGCCTGCATCATGTACACACATTTTGCGGCCGGTTTCTACGAGCAAGGGAAAGTGAATCGCCGGTTCGCCGAGTTGATGCGGCGGCTGGCCAAGAAGAACGGCTGGTTCGTCCCCGTGGCTGAGCTCCTCGACCATCTCGGCCGACAGCAAGGCTTCCACGTGTTGACACCACGTCAACGTCGGCGCCTCGAAGGGACTTGGCTGTGGGACAAGATCCAGGTTGGGCATTCCTGAGAGAACGGTGGCAGGTTCATGGCGAGTTTCATTTCGGCTGGCGCAGAACATAGCGAGCTCGTAGCGCGTTTCAATAGGCGTCTGCGGCTGGGACCAAGAGTTCTCCTGGGAACCCGGCCGCTTTCACGACCGTGATCCAAATTCGCGGCACGGGATTTCGACGGAGAAGTTCTTGGTCTTGGACAGACAGGGCGAGATGCGGGCGGGTTACTACTTGAAGCATCAGCGTTACCGCTTGAGCGGCACGGAACAAGAGCTTGGAAACCTCGGGCTGCCTATTTCGGAAGGCATCGTTAGCTCGGAATATGCGGCCTTCGGCCTAGCTCTGGTGCAGGACGCGCTCCAACGGAATCCTCTCTGCTAAAGTCTTGGTCCTGGACTTGGATAATACGCTGTGGGGAGGCGTGATCGGCGAAGATGCTTTGGGGAGCATCCGGGTGGGTCCGCCTACGGCGGAGGGCGAAGGTTATCTGGAATTGCAGAAATACGTCAAGGAACTTCAACAGCGCCGCGTGCTCCTAGCCGTCTGTTCGAAGAACAATCTGGCCGACGCGGAGCTGCCCTTCCGCGCACACGATGCGATGCATCTGCGGCTCGAAGACTTCGCCGCATTTGTGGCCAATTGGCAGGACAAAGCCACCAACCTGGAGGTGATCGCCGGGGACCTCTCGCTCGGTCTGGACTCGTTTGTATTCCTGGACGACAATCCCCTCGAACGCGCGCTGGTGCGCGCACGCCTGCCCCAAGTGGTGGTCCCGGAGTGCGGAAAGACGCCGTGGGGAATGCTGGCGGCCCTGCGGCGCGGCTTGCACTTCGAGACGCTCACGCTCACCCCCGAGGATCGTGACCGGCACGCGAGCTATCGGAGCACGTCCGCGCGCAAATCACTGGAAATGAGTTCCGCCTCGCTGGACGACTTGCTGCGACTGGAAATGGGCGCCGAGCACGGCCCGATCGACGAACAGACCCTGCCTCGGGTGACGCAGCTCATCAACAAGACGAACCAATTCAACCTCACCTCGCGGCGCTATACCGAGGCCCAGGTCAGAAGCCTGACGCAGTCGTCCAACTGGTGGGGCCGCTGGTTCCGGCTCGCCGACCGCTTCGGAAATCACGGCCTGGTGGGGGTGATGCTGGCGCGGATCGAGGAACGCCGCTGGATCATCGATAATTGGCTGATGAGTTGCCGTGTCTTGGGGCGGAAGCTGGAGGACTTCATGCTTTGCGTGCTGCTGTCCGCAGCTCAGGAGCGGGATGCGATCGAGGTGTTGGGCGAGTATGCCCCGACCGAGAAGAACCGTCTCGTCCGGGACCTCTATCCGAAATTGGGGTTCACACCCGTGGCCGAGGACTCCTATCATTACGTTTTGAATGTTGCGGGACAGCCCGCTCGCTCGTGCGAGTTCATGCGTTTGATAACTCGCGGGGGCCCTGGCGAAGGGCAAGCGGCCGCGTGACGAGACCGGCGCCACTCCGAGCCGAGGCTCGTCCTAGCACCAAACGCTATGTTGGCCCTTACGCGTAAAGAATGAGACTTAACGGTTCAGCAGGGACGGGGCGCGAGACAAGGGGTCAGACGTACAGATTTCAGTTTTCGCGGTCGTGTGCTCAAGCCCATGAAAAGCCTTCTGCCCGCGAAAACTGAAATCTGTACGTCTGACCCCAGCTGGCGGTCCGTCTATGCGAAACCGTAAAACCCCATCCTTGACACCGACAACCCAGAAAACCGTTTGGTGCTAGCGTCGGGCCGAAAGCGGAATTCGCGTCTCGGAAAGATGCGACGACGGGCGGGACTCCCCCGCGCCCTCGTGGGGATTCTCCTGCCCGGCTTGCTCGCCTGCTCAGCCCCCGGTAATCACTCTTGCCGCGAGGCGGTATCCGCAGTACTCTACTCACGCTCAAACACCGCAGTCTTACGGAGCACAACCGGCGTGTCAGCTAGCACCAAAGATTACTTCGTGCACGAGTCGTCTTACGTGGACGACGGCGTGGAAATTGGCGAGCAGACGACAATCTGGCATTTCTGCCACATCCTGAAAGGAACTCGCATCGGGAAGCTGTGCCGGATCGGTCAGAATGTGGTGATCGGTCCCCACGTGGCCGTCGGCAACAACGTCAAGATTCAGAACAATGTCTCGGTGTATTCAGGCGTGACGCTGGAAGACGACGTTTTCTGTGGCCCTTCGATGGTCTTTACGAACGTCATCACGCCCCGCTGTGCCTTTCCCAGGAACGCGGACAAGGACTTTGCACCGACGCTGGTGAAACGCGGAGCGAGCATCGGCGCCAACGCCACGATCGTCTGTGGGCACACAATCGGCGAGCACGCCTTGATCGGCGCGGGTGCCGTCGTGACCAAAGACGTCCCGGCGTATGCGGTCGTGTATGGCAACCCGGCCCGTCAGCATGGCTGGGCCTGCGAGTGCGGGGTCGTGCTGGCATTTGACGGCGACCACGCCGAATGCCCGGAGTGTGGCCGTCAGTACCGACAGATTGACGGGGTAACCATCGAACGTTTGACCGAGGTGAAAGCCCAAGCAGCCACCTAGACTCTGGGGCTGCGTGGCTTTCCGACTCAGTGGCGTTGTGACAACTGGACTTGAGGATTATCGGACAGGCAACAGGAACCATGGATACGCCGACGAACCAGCCGTGGTGGGCGTTACACGTCCGAGTCTCTCGCGGCGAGATGCTCAGCGAGGAACAGCGTATCACCTATGAGAAGGGCCTGAAGGAATTGCACGACGAGGAATCACTAGCGGATCTTTCGGTGTTACGGCAAACACGTGCAGCGGTGATGGAGTTAGACGCGAAATGCGACGAGTTGCACGCGCGGCGCCAGCAATTGAAAGGAAGAATTGCGCACTTGGAAGCAGCGCTGACCGAGGAAGCCCGTAGGAATCTGGGCATCGGGAATTAACCCGTGGCGCACGTGAAGCACCAGGAAGTGCAACGGCAATACCGATGCCAATGCGGTTACTGCGGGGTCACGGAGACCGACTGCGGCGGTGCATTGACGGTCGACCATTTTCGTCCCGTGTCGCACGGCGGCGATGAGTCAGACGACAATTTGGTCTATGCTTGTTTCAAATGCAATCAGTTCAAGGGGGACTTCTTTCCGAGTCCTGACGATCAACGCCACGGACGACGTGTGCTGCATCCGCTGGTCGATCAGGCCAAGCAGCACATGCGGCTGGATGAATACACGGGATGGCTAGAACCCCTAACGACGACCGGACGATTTCATATTGCCTTGCTGCAATTGAATCGTCCTGCCCTGATTCAGCATCGTTTGCAGCGTCGCATGTTGAACTGGCTGGTGGAACGAAGGGAGCTGTTAGAAGACGAGGTCGACATGCTGACATCGACGATTACTGGGTTGGAACTCCATGTCGCGAGGCTCGAACGTCTGTTGGGTTCTGCCGCGGACGACGGATGATGCTTGCCTTTTCTCGTCTTGGACGTTGTGACTCTTGGCCCCCTTCGACTCCGCAACTCTTCCACTTTTGACCCGTGCATTTTTTCCGGCAAGGACGCCACCCCGTGATCCCGCTTTGCGACCTGACACAGCAGTACCTTTCGCTGAAGACCGAGATTGACGCGGCGATGCAGCGCGTGGCCGAAGAGGGCCACTACATCCTGGGGCCGAACGTCAAGGCTCTGGAGCAGGAAGTCGCCGCATTTTGCGGCTGCCAATATGCTGTCGGCGTAGCGAACGGGACGGACGCGTTGCACCTGACGCTCCGCGCTCTGAACATCGGTCCCGGCGACGAGGTCATCACCACGCCCTTCACGTTCGTGGCGACGACCGAGGCGATTGGCCTGGTGGGTGCCAAACCGGTGTTTGTGGACATCGATCCACACACCTACAATATCGACCCGAAGCTAATCGAACCCGCCATTACGCCTCGGACGCGCGCGATCCTGCCCGTCCACCTGTACGGCCAGCCGTGCGACATGCAACCTATCATGGCCCTGGCTGAGAAACACGGATTGCCCGTTGTGGAGGACTGCGCCCAGGCGTTGGGGGCTGCCTATCAAGGCCAGCAAATCGGCTCGTTTGGCACGGCCGGCTGCCTGAGCTTCTTCCCGAGCAAGAACCTCGGCTGTTTCGGCGACGGCGGCATGGTGGTCACGAACAATCCCCAAGTCTACGAGCGCGTCGAGATGCTCCGGCGTCACGGGGGTCGAGTCAAGTACCATCACGAGGAATTGGGACTGAACAGCCGGCTGGATGAACTCCAGGCCGCAATCCTGCGGGTCAAATTACCGCACGTACCGCGCTGGAATCAGCTCCGGCGCGAGCATGCGTACCGCTACAACAAGCTGTTGGCGGGGATTGTCGGCGTCGAGTTGCCCTCGGAACTGACGGCTTCCGGCGGGCTCCCTTCCGGCAGCTTGGCAGCCGCCGAACCGGACGGACTCGTGACGGCGGTCTATCATCAATACACGGTCCTTCTGGAAGATCGGGACGCGGTCAGCCGCGAGTTGAGCGCGGCGGGCATCGGCAATGCGGTGTACTATCCCGTCCCCTTACATCTGCAAGGCGTCCACGCCGCCCTGGGCTGGACTGCGGGAGCGTTTCCCCACGCCGAACGCGCCGCGCGGTGTTGCCTGAGTCTGCCCATGTTTCCGGAACTATCCCTGGATCAACAGCAACGCGTGAACGCGGTGTTACGAGCGGTTTGTGCGGCGCGGGCCGCTTTGTCGTAGAACGGATTTCAATCCGTTCCGTGAAAAGCGGAGTGAATTCCGCTCTACGAAGGGACAAACCTGGCCGCGGGCAGTATGGTTCTCACCTCGCACTTCCCACGGAGCCGTCTGGCAGAAACTTACTTTGCTACGCCACGGAGTTGCCCATGCTGAAAATCGCGACCATCGTCGGCGCGCGGCCGCAGTTCATTAAATGCGCGCCGGTCTCCCGCGAGCTACGCCGACAGGCGACGGAGGTGTTGGTCCATACCGGCCAGCACTACGACGACGCGATGAGTGAGGCGTTCTTCCGGGACCTGGAAATCCCCGCGCCGGACTACCGGCTGGACATCGGTTCCGGTTCGCATGGTGTGCAGACCGGCAAGATGCTCGCCGCCATCGAAGACGTGCT